>JAJXZK010000324.1 GCA_021780095.1 Acidobacteriota bacterium
CTGCCTGGGGCAAGCGCTCAGATCATGGCATCTTCGGTGGCCACACCGCTGGAACGACAGTTGGGGCATATCGCTGGGATCACGGAGATGACTTCGTCCAGCCAGCTTGGAAACACCTCGATCACGCTGCAATTTGACCTTAGCCGCGACATTAATGGGGCAGCGCGGGATGTTCAAGCGGCGATCAATGCGGCTCGAACCTACTTGCCGGCCAATCTCCCTTCGAATCCAAGCTACCGCCTGACCAATCCTTCTGATGCACCCATCATGATCCTCGGACTGACGTCAGACAAATACGGCAGGGGGAAGCTATACGACGAAGCGTCGACCGTGATGATGCAGAAACTGTCGCAGATTCCTGGAGTGGGGCAGGTCGTCGTCGGTGGAGGGTCTTTGCCCTCTGTGCGGGTGGACGTCAATCCTTCGCAGTTGAACAGCTACGGACTCACGCTGAACAACGTGCGTTCCGTTTTAAGTTTGCAAAATTCCGACTTGGCGAAAGGGCAACTCTCCGACGGCAATGTCACCGCGGACATTCTGGATAACGATCAGATTTCGGAAGCAGTCCAGTACAGGCCTCTGGTCATTGGCTACCACAACGGCCAGGCTGTTCGACTATCCGATGTCGCCACCGTTGTGGACTCGGCACAGAATATTCGCAACGCCGGGTATCTGAACGGCATTCCGTCGGTGACGGTGATCATCTTTCGCCAGCCCGGCGCCAACATTATTGCGACTAACGAGTTGATCCGCAGCCAGCTGCCGTTTTTGCAGTCCATCCTTCCGCAAGGAATCAAGACGACTGTTGTTCTTGACCGGACGACGACCATCCGAGCCTCTGTCACGAATGTGGAACAAACGTTGATCATCTCCGTAATCCTGGTGATCCTGGTTGTCTTTGTCTTTCTGCGGAACTGGCATTCAACGCTGATCCCTACTGTAGCCGTGCCGGTTTCGCTGATCGGCACATTCGCAGTGATGTGGGTATTTGGCTATAGCCTGGACAATCTTTCGCTGATGGCGCTCACGATTTCCACGGGGTTTGTAGTAGATGACGCGATCGTTGTAATGGAGAATATTTCGCGCCACCTGGAACAGGGGATGACACCGTTCGCCGCAGCATTGAAGGGTTCGCGAGAGATTGGATCCACCATCTTCACCATCAGCATGTCGTTGATTGCCGTTTTTATTCCTATTCTCTTGATGGGCGGAATTGTGGGTCGCCTGTTCCGCGAATTCGCAGTGACGCTTTCGACTGCAATCATCATCTCGATGGTTATATCGCTGACCACCACTCCCATGATGTGCGCCTACATCCTGAAGGAGCACAAAACAGAAAAGCATGGCGCGATGTACCGGACCAGTGAAAAATTCTTCGAGGGGATGCTGTCGACCTATCGCCATTCCCTGACCTGGGTTCTGGACAATCCTTTTCTGACGTTGATCGTACTGTTATTGGTGATTGCTCTGAACGTCGTCGTGATCGTGAAAATTCCCAAGGGATTTTTCCCGCAGCAGGATACAGGCGCCTTGATTGGCGGCGTACAAGGTCCGCAGGATGCCTCCTTCGCGGTGATGAACGATTCCATCAAGCGATTGGTCGAAGTGATCAAGGCGGACCCTGCGGTTGCGAACGTGAATGCCTACGTTGGCAACGGCAATGGCGGTTTTATTTACATTGCGCTGAAGCCGCTGGACGTGCGGAAGGTGGGCGCGGCGCAGATTATCAATCGTTTGCGGCCTAAATTAAACAAGCTTCCTGTCGCGTCAGCATTTCTCCAAGCGGCTCAGGATCTACGTATCGGTGGCCGAGGCAGTGCAGCCCTGTATCAATACACGCTGCAGTCAGACAACGTGCAGGACTTAAGCAAGTGGGGACCGATCCTGCTCGAGAACATGAAGACGCTTCCAGGATTTCAGGATGTCAATACAGACCAGCAGAATGGCGGGTTGGAGGAATACATCAACTACGACCGCACCACGGCGGCCAGGCTTGGTCTCTCTTCGCAATCACTGGATTCAAGCCTGTACAGCGCGTTTGGTCAGTCCCAGGTATCGCTGATCTACACGGAACTGAACCAGTACTACGTGGTGCTGGAAGTAGCCCCGCAATACTGGCAATCGCCGGCGGGACTGAATTTCATTTACCCTTCCGCAAACGCCAATGGCACCGTACCCTTCAATGCTGTCGCCACAGCACAAGCGGGTAGTACGCCACTGCAAGTGAACCACACTGGCTTGTTTCCTTCTGTCACCGTGTCCTTCAACCTTGCACCGGGAATGTCTCTCAGCGATGCGACACGGCTGGTCAACCAGATGCAGGCACGGCTCAACACACCCTCATCGCTGCGCGGTTTTTTTGCCGGAACCGCTCAGGCGTACCAGCAATCGCTGAAAACGGAGCCCATCCTGGTGATCACGGCTTTGCTGGCTGTCTATATCGTGCTTGGAATTCTGTACGAGAGCCTGGTGCACCCGCTGACCATCATTTCCACGCTGCCTTCGGCCAGCGTCGGGGCGATGCTGGCGTTGATGCTGTTCAAGATTGATTTGAACGTGATTTCGATTATTGGGATTGTGCTGCTGATCGGCATTGTGAAGAAGAACGCGATCATGATGATCGACTTTGCGCTGGTGGCGGAGCGCGAGGGCATGACTACCGCCGATGCGATCTTTGAGGCCTGTATGCTGCGATTCCGTCCGATTTTGATGACCACGATGGCGGCCTTATTCGGTGCGTTGCCACTGGCTTTTGGCACAGGAACGGGTTCGGAGTTACGCCGGCCGCTGGGAATTACCATCGTCGGCGGTTTGATCGTCAGCCAGGCGCTGACTTTGTACACAACACCGGTAATTTATCTGTACATGGACCGTTTGCGGCTACGCATGTTGGGAAGGCATCACGACACGTTAGCCGCTCCGATGGGCGAGGCCACGTCGTAGGGAACAGCATGTAGTGCGCACATCGGCCTGAGGTCGATTGCGATCGACAGATTGAAACAAGGCAGGATCGTTATGAAGAACGTCGCCATGGTAAAGCCAGCAGTGGAGATGCAACGCAATTCGATTTCGCCGCGCAACTTGCGTCGTATGGGTGTCTCGGGCGCGGCGCTGATGTGTTGCGCGATGACCGGGTGTGTCGTTGGACCGAAGTATCACGCACCGGTGACGCAGGCTCCCGCCGTATATAAAGAAGCGCCTGCCACACAACGGTCGCAAAACACGAACACAGGAACCTGGACTGTCGCGCAGCCGCAAGACGCTATGTTGCGCGGCAACTGGTGGGAGGTCTTCCATGAACCCGAGTTGAATGCTCTGGAAGACGAGCTGAATATCGACAACCAGACGATCAAACTGTATTTTGAAAACTTTATGGAAGCGCGCGCGCTGATTGGAGAGGCTCGTTCGCAATATTTTCCAACTGTTTCCACTGGACCCTCCTGGAGAAGGTCACTCTCATCTGCGAATCTCACAAATGCTTCCAACGCGGTTGCCGCTGGAGTGACGACCAATGTAGGGGCAAAATCCACGATTTATTCGTTGCCTCTCGACGTAAGTTGGGCTCCGGATATCTGGGGCAAGGTACGGAATGAGGTCCGCAGCTACCAGTACTCCGCGCAGGTGAGTGCGGCTGATCTTGAGAATGAGCGCCTGACGGAGCAAATCGCTTTGGCCGAATATTTCTTTGAGATTCGCGGACAGGATGCGCTTATCCGGCTCTACGCAGAAACTATTGCGGCGGACAAGAACGCCCTGCAGTTAACGCAGACGCAGTATGAAACAGGCGTTGGAGACAAAATTTCCGTGGTGCAGGCGCAGGCGACGCTACAAGCTGCAGAATCGAACGCCACCAATCTTGAGGTCTTTCGGGCCCAATATGAGCATGCGATCGCGGTGCTGGTGGGCAAGCAGGCATCGAATTTTTCCATTCCGATCAGGCCCCTGATGACAGCTCCGCCACCGGTTCCGATCGGCGTTCCATCGCAACTACTGCAGCGCAGGCCGGATATTGCGGCCGCCGAACGCACCATGGCCGCGGCCAATGCCCAGATCGGGATCGCATACGCAGCCTATTATCCAGACCTGACTTTGTCTGCATCCGGCGGTTTTGAAAGTTCGACCTTCAAGCATCTTTTCGATTGGCCGAGCCGATTCTGGTCGATTGGGCCGTCCGTATCCGAAACGATTTACGACGGTGGTTTGCGCCGCGCCACGGTCCATCAATATGTAGCGATGTATAACGCCGATCTCGCCAACTATCGGCAAACTGTGCTGACCGCATTCCAGCAGGTAGAAGATTACTTGGCACAAGTGCGCATTTTGTCACGGCAAATTGAGCAGCAAAGACAGGCTGTCGCTTCCGACCAGTTGGCGTTAGATCTGGAAATGGCCCGCTATCGAACTGGGATTGACCCTTATATCGACGTAGTGACGTTGCAAAGCGCATTGCTGAACGGCCAGCAGGTTCTGGCGAATTTGCAGATTGAACAAATGACAGGCGCGGTGGCGTTAGTGGGTTCGCTGGGAGGAGGGTGGGATACCACACAATTGCCGACGCCATCTCAAGTGGAGAAAACGCCAAATGTAGCGGAAACGAAGATTCAGCAATAAAACGATGCAATGAACGTTTACATTGGAAGGGATACAAAAACCTAACCGAGGATCGTTCATGGAGAACAAAATCAGCGCTCCGGTCGGCAGCACCGCTCGTTTGCGCCGCAGTCTCACCTTGTGGGATTTGGTTCTTTATGGCGTGATTGTGGTGCAACCAGTCGCTCCCATGTCTGTGTTCGGGGTGTTGACCGACCGAAGCCATGGATACGCGGTCACCACCATTCTGATTGCCATGATCGCCATGCTGTTTACGGCCATCAGCTATGGGCGCATGGCGAGGGTCTATCCCAGCGCCGGTTCCGCGTTTACTTACGTCGGCCAGGAAATTAATCCGGCCTTGGGCTACATCACGGGTTGGGGGATGGTCATGGACTACCTGCTGAATCCCATGATCTGCATTATCTGGTGTAGTCAACAGGCGCATGTGTTTGCGCCGCATGTTGCTTATTGGGCATGGGCGGTCTTCTTTGCGGTGGTCTTTACCGGATTGAATATCCAGGGCGTCAAGAGTTCCGCCCGCGTGAATTTCGGTTTAGCGGTGGCGATGGGCGTGGTGATCGCAATTTTTTTCGTGGTCGCGGCGCGTTATATTTTCGGCCATCACGGCGGAGCCGGCTACTTCTGGCACCCCTTTTACGATCCCGCTACATGGAACACCAAAGCGGTCCTCGGCGGAACCTCGATTGCGGTGCTGACGTATATCGGATTCGATGGTATTTCTACGCTGTCAGAGGAAGTGGAGAACCCGCGACGAAATATCTTGTTGGCAACGGTACTGACCTGTCTGGTGATTGGCATTCTTTCTGCCATCCAGGTGTATGCTGCCCAGCTCATCTGGCCGGCGTCGGAAGCATTCCCTAATATCGATACAGCCTTTGTTCACGTCGCCGCACGGGCCTGGCACCCGATGTTTATCGTCGTGGGGTTCACATTGCTGGTAGCCAATTTCGGCTCTGGCATGGGGGCACAATTGGGCGCGGCGCGACTTTTATATGGCATGGGCCGCAGTGAGGCTCTGCCGAAATCTTTCTTCGGCAAGGTCGACCCGAAGCGACATGTCCCGCGGAATAATGTTCTTTTCGTCGGGCTGATCGCTCTGGGTGGGGCCTTCGTCATGAGCTACGCACTAGGAGCTGAAATGTTGAACTTCGGCGCGCTCATCGCGTTCATGGGTGTCAATGCCGCCGCCTTTGTCCACTACTTTATTCGAGCGGAAGAAAAGAAAATCACCCACTTTGTCCCGCCGCTTGCAGGATTTTGCATCTGCTTCTTGCTCTGGGTGAGCCTGAGCCATACGGCTATCATCGCGGGCGTGATCTGGATGGCAGCCGGAATCAGCTTCGGGGCATGGAAAACGCATGGATTCCGCAAGAACCTGATCAATTTTGAACTTCCCGCAGAAGACGCCTAAACTACGACTGCTGTTGCGCTCTGATTGACTGACACGTTTCATGGAGACCTCGACATGCGAAACACAATTGCCACTTCCTTGCTTGCTTCGGCTCTTCTGACAACCACCCTTCTCGCTACGGCAAAGCTGTCTGCCCAAGGCAGAGGCGGTTCGCAAGAGGCACAGATTGCGGAGAACAACGCGCTGGAAAAAGAACTCGAGACCGTTGCCATCATCGATCGCAAGGTGATGATTCCGATGAGCGATGGCAAGTTGATGGCGGCCGACATCTATCGTCCGAAAGACGAATCGAAAAAGTACGGAACTATTTTTGTGCGTACGCCCTACAACTTTAACTATTGGGACATCGATCTGGGTGCGCCCCGCAATATGAGCGCGGAGTTGAATGCGGTGAAACGCGGCTATGCCTATGTGGAGATCAACGAGCGCGGGCAGTTTTTTTCGCAGGGAAATTACGACATCCTGGGGCCACCGTTGAGTGACGGAAACGACGAATTTTCATGGATCGCAAAGCAGCCCTGGTCGAACGGCAAGGTCGGAACGATCGGATGTTCTTCGACCGCGGAATGGCAACTTGCGGTCACGGCTATGGGAAATCCGGCGGACGCGGCGTTTATCCCGATGGGATTTGGCGCAGGTGTCGGCCGCGTCGGCCCCTATTACGAGCAGGGAAACTGGTACCGCGGCGGTGCCGTCCAGATGCTGTTTATCGATTGGCTGTATGGCGTGCAGAATTCTGTGCGACCGATGTTTGCCGGGGACACCTCCCAGGCCGGTCTGATCAAAGAGTCGACAGCCTTCGATCTTGCGCCGCATTTCCCACCGGTCGATTGGTCAAAGGCGCTGTGGCATTTGCCGGAGATGGACATCATCAAAGCGGTGAATGGTCCGAAGGGAATTTTCGCCGATCATATGCCTGGAATCGCCACGGGCGGAGCCATGATCGAACGCGCTCCCAACGATCCTGCGTGGTACAAAGGCGGCCTGTGGAACGACAGCATGAAGATCAACGTGCCAGGCTTCTGGTGGATGTCGTGGTACGACGTATCGATCGGACCTAACCTGGCGGCCTACAACTTCGTACGCAAGACCGCGCGTCCTGACATCGCAAACGAACAGTACGCGGTGATTGCGCCCACCGGCCACTGCGGTTATTGGCGCGCTACGGATCATACCGTTGTCGGCGAGCGAGACATGGGCGATGCGCACATCAATGTCGACGCGCTGACGTACGGCTGGTTCGATCACTTCCTGAAGGGCGAAGACAATCACGTGTTGGAAACGATGCCCAAAGTTCGCTATTACGTGATGGGAGAAAATCGCTGGGAGACATCGAACACGTGGCCGCCGGAGGGCGCGCAGCCGCTGAGTTTTTATCTTTCGAGCGACGGCAAAGCGAACAGCCTGTACGGAGATGGTTTGTTATCCGTGGCTCCGCCGAAGCAGGATGTCGGAGACAAATTCTCTTACGATCCGATGAATCCGGTGCCGACGCACGGTGGCAACGTGTGCTGCGAAGGCAATGCGGTACACCCTGGCGCGTTTGACCAAAGGCAAATGGAAACCCGCAATGACATCCTGGTGTATACGACCGAGCCATTCAAGCAAGGCACGGAAGTCAGCGGCCCCATCAACGTGACGCTGTATGTATCTTCCGACGCGAAGGACACGGACTTCACGGTCAAGCTGATCGATGTGGATCCGGAGGGCCCAGTCTATAACCTGGATGAAAACATCCAGCGCATGCGCTATCGCGACGGATATGACAAGCCGCTGACCTGGATGGAGCCGGGCAAAGTCTACAAAGTGAAATTTCAGCCCATGCAGACGAGCGACTATATGCCAGCCGGCCATTCGCTGCGAATTGAAGTATCCAGCAGCAATTTTCCGCGCTTCGACCGAAATTTAAACACTGGCGGCAACAATTACGATGAGACGAAGGGCATTGTCGCGCATAATGAGGTGCATCATTCGGCTGAATACCCATCGGAGATCACCATCACTGTGGTGCCGCACCCTCATCCCATGAATTAAGCAGAGCAGCGTGAAAGGGTCATCGTGACATCTTTGAGTTCGTCGATTTGTTTGAGAGGGGTGCGGATGGCGGCCGTCTCCGTCCTGGCGCTTTTCCTGCCGCTAGCGCGTGCGGAAGTACGCTTGCCATCGATTTTCGCGGATCACATGGTGGTGCAGCGAAACTTGCCTGTGCACGTTTGGGGAATGGCCACACCAAATGAAACAGTGTCTGTTACATTTCGCGGTGAGACGGAAAGCACCTCAACGGGTCCTCTGGGGCGATGGAGTCTGTATCTGAAACCGGGGAAGGCCGGCGGCCCTTTTTTCATGGAGGTTCACGGCACAAATACGATCACGCTGCAGGATGTGTTGGTCGGCGATGTCTGGGTCGCGTCGGGTCAGTCCAACATGGAATTTCCCATGGCAGAGGGAATGAATCGCGGAGTGAACAACGAGAAGGCGGAGATCGCGGCAGCAAATTATCCTGAGATTCGCCTTCTGACGATTGCAACCAATTCTTCCGATTATCCGCTGGGAGACGCCGTGATCCGCCAGCCGTGGGGCGCATGCACGCCCGCTACAGTCGCTCAGTTTGCCGCAGTCGGTTATTTCTTCGCGAGAGACCTGCAAAAACACCAGCACGTTCCCATCGGAGTGATCGACGACACGTGGGGTGGAACCATCGCTGAAGCCTGGACCAGCCTGGATGGGCTGTCCGCAAATGCTTCGTTGATGCCGGTGTTTGCTTGGCGCGCAAAACTGATGGATGAATTGCCCACAAACCTGCTTGAACAGAAGAAGGAACAACAGGAAATTGACGCTGCGAAAGCCGCCGGGAAACCAATTCCGGAATTTCCCTGGCATCCGGATCCTGCGTCCTGGAAGCCGGCAGGATTGTATAACGCGATGATTGCGCCGTTGACGCCGTTTCCAATCAAGGGAGTGATCTGGTATCAGGGAGAGTCTAATGGCGATCCGGAAGCCGTTCCCATTTATGGTGAGCTTTTCAAGACGATGATCCAGGATTGGCGCAATCATTGGCAAGAAGGACCATTTCCATTCCTGTTTGTGCAGCTTACGAGCTGGAACCCCGGTTCCACCTGGCCTGAGCTCCGCGAACAGCAGAACGAGGCGCTTGCCCTGAAAAATACGGGCATGGCAGTATCGATCGACGTGGGAGATCCAGACAATATACATCCGAAAGATAAGCAGGATGTCGGGGCTCGGCTGGCACTGGCGGCGCGTGGAATCGCCTATGGGGAGACGATTGAATATTCCGGACCAATGTTTCGACAGCTGACGACCGAGGGCCACAGCCTACGCGTGTGGTTCAACCACACGGGAGGAGGCTTGACCAGCAAGGACGGAACGCTGCGTGGGTTTGAGATCGCCGGTGCCGACCAGAAATACTTCCCTGCCCAGGCGACAATTGATGGCGACACCGTCGTGGTGTCGAGTACCTCTGTCGCAGTGCCGGTCGGAGTGCGATATGGATGGGCTGCCAATCCGGATTGCAACCTGTATAACGGCGCGAACCTTCCCGCCTCTCCATTCCGTGCAAAGGTATTCAATAGCAACTAAAAAGTCTGGAACTCAGAGAATTTCGCGAGCTTGCACACCGAGATGATGGCAGCTTTAACGCGACGATTGAAAGCGATACAGCGCTTCTGCGTTCCCGCGCAGCACCATGCGGGCAATTTCGTTCGCACGTTCGCGGCTGATCTCGTTGTCCCGTAGCATGCCGGTTAGCGATATTGCGAGCGCCTTACGGGCATCTTGGCTGGCAATCCAGGTCGCCTCCGGCCAGCCCATTTCGTCGGTGTAGGCGTACCCGTCCGTTCCGAACAAGACTTTCTGCGGCTGCATTTCCAGCCACTCCCGTAACCAAATCGCTTCCGTGTGCGACGGAATGATCAGGTCTTGTGAAGAGATATCCAGATAGACGTTTGGCTTCTGCAGCAGCGCGCCGATTTCACGAACGTAGGGCCAACCGCCATGGAGCAGCACGAAATTGGTCTTCCGCAAGCGTGGATCGTTGAACAGAGGTTCCAGCAATAAGGGATTCACACCGGTGATCGAAAAGTAGCTGCCGGCTCCGGCCATCGCGTGCAGATGAACGGCCATGCCGAGACGTCCGCATTCCATCGCGATATAGCGAAACAGAAAATCCTGGAGCAGTTTATATTCGGAAGCGTCGGGAACTCCGCCACTAACCCATCTGTCATATATCTTGTCAACCTGCGCGCGCGGTGGATTGCTGAAATCGAACGACCGTAAGTAGGCCACTTCAAACTTCTCGGCGACCGCTCCGCCAGCCTTCTGCTGCTCCAAAATCGGCGTCACGACATGACTCAGATATTCATCGAGGGTCGCGGGAGGACCGCTGATTCCGGCTTGCTTGAAATACTTTGCACGAACCTGGTCTTCCAACCCGAAGAACGTTTTTCGATCGGGAGAAACCGCAGCCAGGCCGCTGTTATCGAACGGAAACAGTAGCGCATCGACATAGGGAACCCAGCGAAAACGCGGCGGCTCGACCCCTCGGCCCATGGCGACACGATTCGCCAGCATGGTTCCGATTTTGGCTTTGTCCAAAACCCAGGCGGGATATTTCTCGCCCTGCTGCGCCTTGACTCGTGCGCGAGCGGCCTCCAACCGGGCTAGACCGGCTGTATCGAGGGGTGGCGGCGCATCGAAATGATAGAGAGCCTTCCATGCCGCTCCCAGCAGAGGAAAATCTGGTCGCAACGCAACTGGATCTGATTGAGGCTCCAGCGAAGTGGCCGGCAATGCGTCGAATTCTCGATCCGTCTTGTCCTGCGGAGGCGCAAGGACGGGATGCGCGTGGTTATCGACCGCCCAGATGGTCGAGATATATTGCGCAATTCCAGGATCAACTTCGGGGGGCTGTGTCTGCGCACAGCAAAAAGCGAGCGAAAGCGACATCCAGGCTGTCAGGGTCACGAGTTGTCGCACGAATGTCATGGGTCACAATCTAAGTGAAACAGTGACAGTTACATATTGGCTCTCTTGCACGCAAGAACCTGTCTCATGGCCATGGCTTCGCGCTCTACTTGCGTAAATATGCATCTGTTCCGCTGATCCAGTCTTGGCGAGGTGGACAAAAGATATCCAGATCGACGGTATCTTCCAAAGCCTCGGCACTGTGCGGCAGGTTGGACGGAATTACGAGAATTTCCCCGCTACGCACGACCACCTCCTTGCCCTCGATGACGAATTTCAACGCTCCATCCAGGACATAGGTGATCTGCTCATTGTCATGACTATGCTGCGGCACAATCGACCCTTTTCGCAAAATGATTCGGGCGAGCATACTGCGCTCACCGGCAACAAACTGGCGGTCGATCAATGGATTCAGGTGCTCGACAGGCATGTCCTGCAGACAAATGTGCCGCAATTTGGAGCTTGCCTGGTCCGTGGTTGTGCTCATTGTGTCTACCCTTCCCTTCATGTGCGCCCAAGTATAGCAGTCTAGCCGGGCTGTAAACCGCGTCAATCCAGGACGCGAACGGTATTGATATTTATACTTACCTCATGGAAACCGGCCTTCGCAATCGTGTCGCCATTGTTGCCGCATCCAGCAAAGGAATTGGTCGCGCCACGGCGCTTGCTTTCGCCGCGGAAGGTGCGAAGCTCGCCATCTGCGCTCGCCACGCTGAGCCGTTGAACCTTGTCGCAGATGAGGCGCAGCGACTCTACGGCGTAGAAGTTTACACCGCGACGTTCGACGTTGCGGAAGATGAAAGCGTGCGCCAGTTTGCCGACTCCGTTCACCGCCATTTTGGCAGGATCGATGTCTGCGTGACAAACGCCGGAGGTCCGCCGGCCAAGCCATTCGTGAAAACCACCATGGCGGAATGGGACAGCGCCTATCAATTGAACCTTCGCAGCATCGTATCTTTCGCACATGCGGTTCTTCCTACAATGCAACAACAGCACTGGGGTCGGTTTATCGCTATCACTTCGATCGCGGTCAAACAGCCGGTGCTCGAACTGGTACTTTCCAACGCGGTCCGTACCGGTGTGCTGGGATTGGTGCGCTCCCTAGCAACGCAATACGGTCCGGATAACATCACCATCAATAATGTCGGCCCCGGTTATACCGCGACCGATCGTGTAAAAGAACTGGCGCAATCGAACGCGCAAACCACGGGTCGCACTGCCGCCGATTACGAAGCGGAAGTGGCGAAAGACATTCCCTTGCGACGACTGGCAAAGCCCGAAGAAGTTGCCGATGCGATCATTTGGCTTGCTTCAGAACGCGCCGCATACATCACGGGCCAAACCATTCTGGTGGACGGCGGAGCCTATCGCGGCCTGTAGCGAGGGCCCCACGATATTCATCACGGCAGCGCAAACGCCACATAGGAACCTTCATACGGTACCTTATCCATTTTGCTACCCGCGGCAG
>JAJXZK010000003.1 GCA_021780095.1 Acidobacteriota bacterium
CTTCGAATCCAGCAGGAACTCAACGGTCCCCACATTCGTATATCCAGCTGCTTCAACCAGGCGGATTGCTGCCTCGCCCATCCGCGTTCTCAACTCCTCATCCACTGTGGGCGACGGCGCTTCTTCGATGATCTTCTGGCGGCGTCGCTGAACGCTGCTTTCGCGCTCACCCAGCGAAACACAATGCCCGTGCTGATCGGCCACAATCTGTACCTCAATCGACCGCGCATGATCGATCAGCTTTTCCAGGTAAACCGCGCCGGATCCGAACGCTTGTTCCGCTTCAATGCGAGCGCTGTTCCATGCTTCCTCGAGCGCCATCCGGGAGTGCACGATGCGCATTCCCTTGCCTCTTCTCCCCGCGACTGCCTTCAACAGAATCGGATAGCCGACCTGCGCCGCCACCTGCTTGGCATCCGCCAGCGACTCCACCGGCCCCCGGGATCCAGGCACGCGAGCCAGTCCAGCCGCGTCGGCAATTTGCCGCGCGCTAGTCTTCGATCCCAGCTTCCGCATCGCGTTCGCGGTGGGCCCCAGGAGATGAATTCGCGCCGCTTCGCACGCGGCAGCAAAGTCGACGTTCTCCGCGAGAAAACTGTATCCGGGGTGGATGGCATCCGCTCCGCACTGCCTGGCGATTGCCAGAATTAGCTCGGGACGAAGGTAGGAGTCGTGTGCAGGTGAAGGTCCCAGCCGATAGGCCTCGTCAGCGTAGGCAACATGCAGGCTGGTACGGTCCGCGTCAGAGTAGACCGCAACCGAAGCAATCCCCAACTCCTTGCAGGCGCGAAGAATCCGCAGCGCAATTTCGCCGCGATTCGCAATTAGGATTTTCTTGATCTTCTTCAAAGCCCAGTGTACCGGCTTTGCGGATCGAGATCATGTGAGATGGATCACCGGGCGGCCCCACAAAAGGTCAAGGCCCCCGAATGGTTCGGAGGCCTTGAAGGTGAAACTTTGTGCTGCTGTCTTCGAGGGGCTACTTACCGAGAACGATGCCTTTCGGAGCATTCTGGTTTGCCTTGATCTGGTTCGCCTTGCGAGCAGCCATGGCCTTCTGCACCCACTCATCCGCCGTCGCCAAATCCGCTTTGCGAGCGTCCTCGTTTCCGCATTCAGTTTCGGCCTTGCGACGATATAGCAGGTTGATGTAGGCCATTGCCTCGTCGTAATTTTCTTTCAGCTGGGTGGCCTTGGTCAGCGCGTCCAATCCTTCTTGGATCAGAGGAGTGTTCTTTTCCGCCAATGCATCGCAAGCTTTCTTGTCCTTGATCGGATCGCCGTTATCGTGCAGCCCGAACGACTGGCGCACCGGAATGGCACTTTTGTATGCCACGGTCCAGTCAATCACGCCGATGGTGTAATACGCAGCCGCATCGTTTGGATCTACGTCAATCACTTTCCTTTGATACGCCTTGGCTTGATCGAAATTCTGGATGTTCAGATAGAGCGCTGCAATTCCTTTGAGAGCATTGATGTTCTTGGGCTCTTTCTCCAGAACAATTTGAAAGTTCTGAATGGCAAGTTGCGCATTCTTCAAATTGTCAGGAGTTTGGAGATTGGGAATCACCTGCTGGGAATATGCCGTGGCAAGATAGAGGCGAGCCATCGGCAACGTAGGATCAAGCGCAACCGCCTGTTGGAAATGGTTGATGGCTTCTTCGTAGCGAGCCGTTTTGAAAGCTTCTACGCCCTTATTCAGCTGGTCACGGGCTTTAAGTCGGCTACATCCGGTTGTGAGAAATAACACAGTGCATAGCAGTGCTGCCATGACCGGAAGACGTACAATGCGATTCATTCGGCTTGACCTCTCCTTACAATCAGTCGACGCCCACCAAGCTGGAACGGCAGGGAAAACCTTTGCAGAAGTTGTGATTTTCCTTACTGTGTGATCTTACTCTGTTTCGTGCAATTCAGAAAGTTCTCGAACACGCCCATTCATGCCACTCGGTTGCGGCAGGATAGGGCTGCAGATACCGCTATTGCCCGGCAGCAATCTTTGGGGTGATCACGCCAATGTGGTCAACGTTTGCTTGGTTGCCGATATCCACGATGTCCGCAATCGCCGCCCAGTTCAGATTCGGATCACCTTTGATGAACATGACCTTGGTTGCCCGGGTAGCATAGATGGCCTCCAATTGAGGAAGGAGCTGGCTATGCACAACATCGGTTTCATTAATCTTGTACGCCGGCTTCCCTCCCGGAGACGCGAGCACCTGCACCACGATGGTGCGATCACTTTCATTCTGGTGCTGCGGATTTTTTGGCGGCTGGGGTACCAGCGCGTCCAGGCCGTGTGGCGTGGTCGGCGTAATGACCATGAAAATGATCAGCAACACCAGCAGCACGTCGATCAGGGGGGTGACGTTCGGCGTGGAAGAAAGTCCGCTGCTGCTACCCGTTGTCATTGACATAAAATTTTCCTCGCTTCAAGAAAATGCGGGTTCGATGCATCCGACAGCCCGCGCTACGTACGACCTAAATCTGCATTGCCAGAGGCGTGCACGGAAAGCCCTCCCGCGACACGCGACTCCATCCCTAGTTGCCGGACGGATTTGGCGGAGTCTTCTCGTTGGGTGCCGGCGTTGCATTTTGCTCAGGCTCGGTCAGGAACGCCACTTCATCGACGCCAGCGGTGCGCAGGTTGTCGATTGCGTCCATCACCACACCATAGCGGGCGCGCGCATCGGACCGGATAAATACTGTTTTGTTGGGCTTGTTTTCCAGCAGCGCCTGTGCCTTGGGGCCCAGGTCCGCCAGTGAAATCTGATTCGCGCCCAGATAGACTCGACCATCGCGCACAATGGATACTTTCACGGCGTCGTCTTTGTCGGCATCCGGCAGCGGCACTGCGCTCATCGTCTTCGCCAGGTCGACATTCACCTTGTTGTTCAACATCGGCGTGACAACCATGAAAATGATCAGCAACACCAGCATCACGTCAACCATTGGGGTCACGTTGATGTCGGAATTGACCTTTTTACCTTCGTCTCGTTTTGCGATTCCCATAACAAACTCCCAGAGGTCTAGAACCCCACACCGCGCAAGGGGCATGGAACGTAGCCCAAAATGTTTTCAGGTTCGGCCCGGCAGGCCAGGTCGCCGCGGCGACCCAGCCATATCCGTGATTCCTGTGTGAAACC
>JAJXZK010000400.1 GCA_021780095.1 Acidobacteriota bacterium
TCGCAACCTTCTCAAATCCTAATTTGGAAGGAAGCCTCAACTCAACTGCGGATGTTATTTCCTGCACCATACTCAACCTCCGGAAGCAATCCTTCCAACTTGCCTGCACGATTCGAAGCGTTCCAACCGACTCCTAGATAGCTACTGTACTCGCAACAATGCCAGGGCCGTGCGATCATCCGTGAGTTCAACTTCCCCATCGAAGGATTCTACTGCCGACCAGACGCTGTTGAGCAACTGTTCTGCCTGTGTACCACGCCAGCTACGGACTTCTTCAACCAGGCGCTCGGGGCCAAATTCCTCTTCGCCGCGAAACACCTCTGTCAATCCGTCCGTATATAAGAGAAATCGGCTGTTTTGCTCGAGATGATATCGCATTGAGGTATAGGTCATCCCGGGCAACATACCAACCGGAGTTCCGCTGGCGCCAATTTCCTGCACATTCTTGCCATGCACCAAAAAGCCGGGATTATGTCCTGCGTTGACGACATCCAGCGTATGTTCAGCGGGATTCAGCTGGGCAAAGATGGCGGTGACATAGCGGCGGCGGGTTTCCGCACCGTCGGACTCCTGAACATGATTGAGTTTAGCGGCCATTTCCTCCAGTGGAACGCCGGAGGCAGCCATGGCGCGGAATGCCGAGCGAAACGACGTACCGACCAGGGCGGAAGCTAAACCTTTGCCGGCGACATCGGCGACCACCATCATCCATCCGCCCGCGGGTAATCGAAGGATATCCAGATAGTCTCCGCCGACTTCATAACAGGTCTGTGAGCGCGCGGAAATGCTGTACCCGGGGATCACCGGCATGGATTGCGGCAACAGACTGCGCTGAATTTCACGCGCCGAGGCCAGATCCTGCTGCACTCTTTCCAGGTCGAGTGTGCGCTCGTGGTAGCGGGCGTTCTCAATGGCCACCGCGGCCTGCATGGACAGATTCTCCAGGAAATCCTGCTCGTATAAGGAGAGCGGCGCGCAATCGCGGGTAAGCACAATCATCTCTGTCAGTAGCGCTCCGCTGCGATCGAGCAGAGGAAAGCGAAAACACCCGCGTTTCGGGTCGGAGGTCGGCGGATGCAGCAGATAGCGGGGCTGAATCTCTCCATAGGAGAAAGGAAACGCGGTGAAGAACGCACCGGCCATTTCAAGTTCGCGAACACTCAACTCGAGGACGGCGCGCAGTACGCTGTCGAGCTCGATGGTGCTGTGAATTTTGTGGCTTGCCTCCAACAACGCCTGCAGACGCGCGATTTGCTGCTGCAGGTGAAGGGTGCTTTCGATCTCCATCACAGCTCCTTCCGCGTCGTTGTTGAGTGTGCGCGCAAATCTACTGTTCTCCGGGAATTCTACTATTCGAGGTTCGAAAATGACTCTATGAACAGCAAGATACATGAAGGATGAGATTGCGGCTAAGTGAATTCGGCAGGCCGCGGATTGCGAGGATGGCGAAGGCGCGCTATGAGACGGATAATGCCGCGGTGATTCGATCCCCGGTCGACTAGAAAGGTATGAGGGGAGCGGCCTGCCGGGTTCGATTCTTTGGGTGGAATGCGGAGATTGGAGTGGTATTCTCGTGGCATGTTGCTCCGGAAGAAGTTAGCGGCATGTGCTCTCTTGCTCGCCGCATCGCTATTGGCGCAACAAAGAGACTTTGCTGGTCCGCAGCAGAAGTCCGCCCTGGCGACGCCTATTCTGGCGGTGGAAGGACTTGGGCCAGGCGCGGTGGCAGTGGATGGCGTGTGGCAGTTTCACACCGGCGATAATCTCGAATGGGCGTCTCCATCCTTCGATGATTCCGCGTGGGAGCCGATGCAGGCCACCGGCTCCTGGGGCAGTCAAAGCCATCCTGGATACACTGGCTACGCCTGGTATCGTCGCCATGTGCAAATTCACAACGTTCCCGATGGCCATACGAAATATGCCCTATTGATGCCGCCGGTCGACGATGCCTATGAAGTTTTCTGGAACGGGAAGCCAATCGGACAATTCGGCAAGTTCCCGCCGCGGCCGCGCTGGTACTACTCGACCTTCCCTCGCAGTTTTCCCGTGCCTTCGGCAGAGTCTGGGACAATTGCCATCCGAGTTTGGAAGTCGCCGCTGTTGTTTGTTGACCCGGACTCACTCGGCGGCATGTATGGCCCACCGCTGCTAGGGGACGCAGACACCATCGATGCACAATTGGCGGCGTCCAACGCTCAGAACATGCGACAGAACCTATACGATTTCACCCTGGTGAATTTGTATGGTTTTGTGACCCTGCTGAGTGTGCTGCTGTGGAGCCGCAATCGAAAAGTCAAACTCTTCCTGTGGCTGGCCATCTTTACAGCGACGCCGGTGATGCTGTTTGTGATCCAGGGGGTGCTGCAGATCCCGATTTACTTTGGGATTGGGCGCGGGTTCAATCAGCCCATCTATGCGCTGAATCACGTATCTCTCTGGTTCCTGCTGCTCTATTTGCTGCGACTGGACGGCCGTCCAATTCTGGTGCGGTGGACACGGGTGCTCGCCATCGTCACCGTCGGCGCCGGAGTGCTGGACGGGGCGCTGGCATTCTTCTGGGGCAATGCTGGCGCAGGAATGCTGACCCTGGACGCGACTTTGACGACGTTGATCCTAGTAGTGGAAGTCTTCCCGTTCGTCATCATTGCCATCGGCATCCGACAGCGACTGGAGCCGTCGCGGTGGTGGCTTGCGATCAGCGCCTTCGTATCGCAAATGATCAATACAATTGCGGATGCCACCTCCGCGGGCCAGCGATTTACCCACTGGACCCTGTACTACAGGGTGACAACGCCGTTGTTTACTGTGTTTGGCGTCCACTTCACCGCCGCCGACCTGGCCGGAATCGCGTTGTTCCTCTCGATTCTGTATGCCGTCTACCGCTACAGCATGGAGCAGCAGGCACGCCAGAACGCCCTGGAGCAGGAGATGCAGAGTGCGCGCGAAATTCAGCGCGTGCTGATTCCCGACACGCTGCCATCGCTGGAAGGATTCGCCATGTCGAGCGCCTACCAACCAGCGCAGGAAGTAGGCGGAGACTTCTTTCAGATTATTCATGAAGATGAAGGATCGACGATTGTCGCGCTCGGGGATGTCAGCGGCAAAGGCCTGAAGGCTGCCATGAGCGTGTCTCTGATCGTCGGGGTGCTGCGCTCGTTGTCCGGTGAAAACTCCAGCCCGGTGCAAATGCTGGAGGGACTGAACCGCTGTTTGTGCGGAAGGCTTCAAGGCGGTTTCGTCACTGCGATTGTGATGCGCCTGTTTCCAAACGGCAAAGTCATCCTGGCCAACGCCGGGCACCTGCCGCCGTTTCTAAATTCAGCGGAGCTGCAGATCGAGGGGTCCTTGCCCCTGGGGCTCCTCTCGTTCGCCGAGTATAGCGAAGTCCAGATGCAATTGCATCCGGGAGACCACCTCAGCCTGTATACAGACGGGTTGGTGGAGGCTCGAAGCTCGACGGGAGAAATCTACGGATTTGAGCGCTTGAATACGTTGTTTGCAACCCGACCCACGGCACAGCAGGCGACGCAGGCAGCGGTTGCATTCGGGCAGGAAGACGACATCACCGTACTGACGCTGACCCGACTCGAAGCGGGTGAGGAATCCACGACCTCGCTGTCGGCGCCATTCCTGGAGCCCGCCCTCGAGTTGCTAGATTGTGATGGTCATTCTCGCTGACGCATTCCCGAATAACCTATAGAGCAGTTTCCCTCTTGGCATTATGACAAACCCATCGGCGTTGGGCCGATAGGTTTGTCAAGGAACGACCTGCTGTTCTGTTGCGGCAAGAATGAGCACGGTCAACAGGAATCCGCCATCACTAGAAAGTAAGGGTTACCGGTGCAGACAGGTTTCCCGCGTACACAGCACTCACTGAATAGGTGCCATGAAGTCCGCTGGTGCTGAAATGTGCCACGCCACTCCCGGTAAGTTTTGACGATTGGTAAGGCGTAATACCGAGATATAACTCGACAAAGCCGGTAGCCGGATGGCCGGAAATAGGAGAGATACTGACATCGATTTTCGAGCTCTGTTGTGTGATCTGAATTCCAGGATCATATGCGATGACAGAGTAGCTGACGGACTCGGAGGTCTGGTTGCCGGCAGCATCGACAGCCTGGACGGTATAAAGCTGGTTGGTGCCAGTCTGGGAAGTGTTTACAGAACTGGTAATCGTGCCCGTGTTCGATGTGGGCGAGAACGTGGATGCCCCACAGGTGACCACTCCGGAAAGGGTATCGGTGCAACTGTAGGTAGCAGTAACAGCCTGCCCCTGAATATAGTCCCCCAGGATCAACGTATCGGAAGCTGGAGACAGCGTCGGCCCGGAACTCACGATTGGCGAAACCGTGTCCACATTGATGGGATAGGTGTAATAGGAGGTAGACCAGCTATCTGTGGAGGCGTTCTTAGTAAATTGGAGTTCCTCAGTCCCAGCACAGTCCCTGGCGAAGTAGTGAACGAGATAATTGCCGTCCGCAGGTACGGTCAGGGTCTCCTTTGGCGTGGCGAAAACGGTTGCGGGAGGATCGGACGGGTTGGCCTGAAGTGGACAAACAACACCGCTTGCGACGGTGGTATCTGTAGATGTGGGTACCGACGGCGAGGGCAGAACACTATTCGCCGACGAGATTCCGTATGTGATGGTCTGTATTGGTGAGGCAATAAAGCTGCTTGCACCTGGAAGATTCGTACCGGTCAACACAGGCGGCTGACTGGACAGGGTGACAACTGGATTCCGAGTATTCACCCAATAGCCTGGACGCTGGTTCTGGACGGTGACTGTGGTCAAGTCTTCAGGAACTCCGGTGAGCGGAAGGAAGGTGGAGTTGGGGTGCGAAGTATAACCGCTCGACGTATACAGGCCCGGACCGCTGAAGTCGACAAGCAGGTTCTGCGGACAGGTTAGGTCTTGCAGGCCGGATGCCGGGTCGAACGTGCAGGGCCCGCCCGTCCAGCCCTCGCTGGCCTCCAGTAAGCCGACCCCTTCATGAAACGTGGGGCCATTATTGGGAGTCGCAATGTCTGGCAGCGTAAAGCTGGGACCATCGAAGACATCTTGAAATATCTCATTGGGCAGTGAGGAAACCGGGCACTGGGCGCCGCTCGGGGTGGTGCTGGTGCCAGACGTGCATTCCAGCGTGTAGAGCGTGCAGGCCGGTAGTCCGTTGAGGAGTTCTCCCGTGTGAATCATACAAGAGGAAGTAGCAAAGGAAGTATTGAGAACGAGGGTCGTTTGAAACGTGGTGGGATCCACGGGAATGTCTGTGATATAGGGGACCGTTCCGGAGGTGATGGATAAGCTGCCCGCCTGCTGGGCCTTGGAGAGGTCATACACGAACTGGAACTTTTGATTCGATGTCGAATCGATGGCGTAGTCCTGAGTTATGTTCGTCTGGGAGATCGTGTTCCCCGTGAAGTTTACCTGCCCTGAGACTCCCGTTTGAGTGCAATTCGTATTCAGGTAGAGTGACGAGCTGGCTAGATAGTCACCGAGGTTGACGAGATCAAATTGGACCTGCTGTTGGCCCGATACGAGATAACTGCTGATGTCGAGGGGTGCAACGCCATAGGTCGCCACCAAGGCGTCGGGATCCTGGCCTACAAGGGTGCCTACGGCCGATGAAAAGCCTGAGTTATAGCACTCCTGCGAATGGTCGGTTCCACTGCTGGATGAGGAGGTCGAGGTTCCCCCACTGCAGATATCTACTGGGGTTCCGGCGGCCGTCCCGGATGTGCCCTGCGTCACAGTGAGATTGATAAAGTTGTCGACTAAGAGATTGGCATTGGTGGTACCGGCGGAGGGGCTGGATGTGAGCACAGCCTGGATGGGAGAGACAGAGCAATTCAGATTCACCGTAGAGGTATTGAAATTGACTGGAGGGGAGTTTTTATTGGGCTGAGCCGAGGTGTTGCCTAGAGCCAGTCGCACATAAACAGGGCTAAACACCGTAATGTTGGGATTCTGGGCGGACAGTATCGGAACTATCAGGGCCATGCATGCGGCAATTGGACCATAACAGAGGACGGAGGGTTTCTTCATACGTTCGTTACTCCTTGTAGATTTCTTGCACTTCGGCAAATCGAGGGGGCGCGACTCGCCGCTGGACGAATCTCGAGTGTGCACTGCGAATCTCTTAGGGGGACTTGTGCGCGATCACTGGAACCAAGCGGGGACTTGGTCAAAGTTTGAAATGAGCGCCAGTGAAGGCGAGCTAATCGTAACGTCGCGGGCTCGGCTGTGTCAACAAAAATCGCGGACCAATGTGATAAAGGTCACGCGTGTTGGTGTTCCAGGACACGGCCCTTGGCAACCCACGAGCCTCTAATGAAAACGGGCGAGTGCGCGGTCGCAAACGGACTTGAAATTGTGGCGATCAACGCCCTGGGCAAAGGGATGAAAGTGCCCAGCTATGACGAGGTGAACCATGGCAGTCCAGCCACGCGGGAAAGTTACCATTGATGCCGAAGAGTGCAAGGGATGTGGGCTGTGTGTGGCCTCCTGTCCGCCGCAGTGCCTAGAACTGGCGCCCGAACTAAATGCCCATGGAGTTCATCCTGCGCGCTGCAACGGACACATTTGCACCGGGTGCGGTATCTGCTTTTATTGCTGTCCCGAGCCGGGCGCAATCACCGTCTACCGCATGAAGGCGAAGGCCACGGAAGCGAAGGAGAGCGAATATGCGCCAACTTTGTAAGGGAAACGTGGCGCTGGTGAAAGGTGCGATCCTTGCCGGATGCCGCGGATATTACGGATATCCAATTACGCCGGCCAGTGAAATCGCCGAGGCTGCGGCCCTCTACTTTCCCCAGGTGGGCGGAACATTTCTGCAAGCAGAGAGTGAAACCGCCGCGATCAACATGGTGTATGGAGCTGCCGCGACCGGACAGCGGGTGATGTCCGGCTCCTCGGGACCGGGACTAAGCCTGATGCAGGAAGGGATCTCTTACCTGGCAGGCGCCGAGCTGCCGTGCGTGATTGTGGATGTGATGCGGGGCGGTCCGGGCCTGGGCAACATTGCTCCCGAACAAAGCGACTACTTCGCCATGGTGAAAGGGGGCGGGCACGGCAATTATCGCAACCTGGTGCTGGCTCCCGCATCGGTGCAGGAGATGGCGGACCTGACCATTCTAGCCTTTGATTTGGCCGACAAATATCGCAATCCAACGGTGATACTGGCGGACGGATTTGTTGGGCAGATGATGGAACCCCTCGACCTGGAGTATCGGGAGATTCCGCAGCCGGAGAAACCATGGGCCGTGAAGGGCACGCACGAGACGCGCGGCAATCTGATCAGTTCAATCTTCCTGGAGACCGACGTTCTGGAGGATCACCAACGCAAGATGGAAGCCAAGTATCTGCGGGCGCAGGAAGCCGAACCCCGATACGAATGCTGCCACATCGAGGACGCAGAAATCCTTCTGGTTGGATATGGAATTGTGGCTCGCGTCCTTCATTCCACTATCGAAGCGCTTCGCCGGCAGGGCGTCAAAGCGGGCCTGTTCCGTCCCATTACGCTGTGGCCCTATCCTTCCACCGCGCTGCTGGAAGCGGCGGCGAATGTGGAGAAGGTGTTGGTGGTGGAACTGAGTAACGGGCAGATGGTGGAAGATGTTCGCCTGGCGCTCGATGGCACCGTGCCGGTGGAGTTCTACGGACGCGGAGGCGGCAACGTACCTTCCATCAAAGAACTGCAGGAGCAAATATTGCGCCGCGTTGGTGCGGTGGTCTGAGGCATGGTCAGGATCGAGAACGGAGATGACGAGGGCAAGCCAATGGAACATGAGACCTTGATCCAAATACAGAGTCCCGAAGCTGACACCGACACCACACGCCCGCTGGACAGCGAGGTCTACGAAGTCGTCCACTCAAAGTCGACCTTGTTTTATGACGAGTACAGCCGCAAAGCGGAGGGGGAAAAACAGACCCACTACTGCCCGGGATGCGGTCACGGCCTGGTTCACAAACTGATTGCCGAGGCCTTGCAGGATCTGGGGCTGCAGGATGACACCATCTTCGTCAGTCCGGTGGGCTGTTCCGTTTTCGCCTATTACTACTTTGACGTGGGCAACGTGCAGGTGGCGCATGGCCGCGCGCCGGCGTCAGCGTCGGCGATCAAGCGATCCTGCCCGGGACGAATCGTCATTTCCTACCAGGGAGACGGCGACCTGGCTGCGATTGGCACGGCAGAAATTGTCCATGCAGCGAATCGCGGCGAAAAGATCACGGTCTTTTTCGTGAACAATGGAATTTACGGCATGACCGGCGGCCAGATGGCACCTACGACGATGATTGGAGAAAAGAGTACGACCTCACCGTGGGGCCGGCGGCCATCGAATGAAGGCTACCCGCTGCACATGGCGGAACTTCTCGCCACGCTGGAGGCACCGATTTATATCGAGCGGGTGGCGCTTTCCGATGGGAAGAATATTATGAAAGCGCGGCGCGCAATTCGCAAGGCTATCGAAGTTCAGCGCGACGGCACCGGATTTTCGTTTGTCGAAATTCTGTCGCCGTGCCCGACAATTTGGGGCAAAGATCCAGTCGCAGCTCGCCAATGGATTGCCGACAAGATTATTCCGGCCTTCCCGCTGAATGTATTTCGCGATCATAAGCCGGAACGGCTCGCAATCGAGGAAGCTGTGCCGCCGATCCGTTCCGTCGCACATGTTCTTGGAATTGCTCCCAAAGAAAATGCTCGCGAGCCGGTGACATCGGAGTTCGACCATCGCTTTGAGGACGTCAAGATTAGGATCGCCGGCCTTGGTGGACAAGGCGTCCTGCTGCTGGGCCAACTCCTGACTGAGATGGGTATGCGGGAGGGACTGGAAGTCAGCTGGCTGCCGTCCTATGGGCCGGAGATGCGCTCCGGGAGCGCCCATTGCCACGTATGCCTGTCGAGGGAACCGATCGGATCGCCGCTGGTTTCGCATCCCGACGTGCTGGTGGCGATGAATGAAGTTTCGCTGCGCAAGTTTGCTCACGAGGTGATCCGCGGCGGCGTGATTCTTTACAACGGTGATTCGGTGCCGGAAGACATCGTCGCTCCCGGCGTCCAGCTGGTGGCGATTCCAGCTTCTGAGATCGCGGACAAACTTGGTTCGACCAAGGTCGCCAACATTGTGATGATGGGGGCGCTGTTGGAAGAGACGGAATGCCTGACGGCTGGCACCGCGTGGAGCGTGCTGCAGGACAAAGTGAAGAAGCTGGATCTGCTGGAACTGGATCGCAAAGCGCTCAACGCCGGACGGCTGTTTGTCGACGAGCACGCTCACATCGGCGCACTCGATCAGCCGGATGGATTCGCATAGAGCGAGCGGCACGCATCCGCAATGGTTACTTCACGCCCGAAGAGACTTCAGCATCCTTTGACTGCAGTTGGAACTGCGAGAAATCTCCGATTTCATCAAAGGAACCCAAGCCTACCTGCCCGCAGTTGAATGTGTGGTCGATGACAGAAAACCTTGGTTGTTTCTCGTTGTCCAGAAACACCTGGATTGACCCCGCAACAACATTGCGGACGATACGCACATGATGCCAGGCTTTATCCGGCAGCGCGGGCGACGCCTGCAAACCGGCGATTCGGTATCGAGGCTTGCCGTTCACAAGAAAGATGCCGTTGTGGACGGAAATCTGGGTGCCGGGATTTTCAGACAGATGGACGTAATAGAAATGGAGGCTGTCGACGTAATTGAAGACGACGATCATGGAGCCGCCAGCACGGCGCACATTGACGTTGAGAGTAAAGCTGCCCACCTTGACGCCCTTAAGGCGCGCAAACTGCATCGGGCGGCGCGGCACAAGAGGCTCGCGGTTGCGCTTCATGTGCAGGTAGTGGAGATTGCCCTGCTGCAGCGCCTCCCAGTCTTCAGGGAACGGCATATCCCAGGCCTTCAGGCTGCCCGAGGAAAAGTCATGGTGGATCGAAATCTTCGCAGGATGCGGGCCACCGCACTGCGAGAGCGCTGATTTGACCGAGGCAGAGAGGAATAGGAGACTAGCTGCGATGAGAAACGCGATCCGCATCCGCACGGGATATGGGTTAGTCGTTGGAGTTCCTTGATTCATTTATCCCCCTCAATTCGATCCGCTCCGGGACATCCTCCGCGGCGTTCATCCTTCGCGGGGCCAGAAATCTTCGCCTGAAATTCTGTGGCAATCGATCCGGCCACACCTGTTCTTCCCATCCTATTATCAATCCACACAGCAAGGCTTTCTGGATCGGCATTTAGGGGTCGAAACCCACACAAGATCGAAGGCAGGTCTGCAAGCTGATATCTTGAAGTATCGAAAATCAATCGGGGAGCAAAGGGTTGAGCGATTCCAGTCAGGCGGTGAAAACGCCGCCGCAGCGCAACGTCGCCGTCGATGCCTATCGCGGTCTGGTCATGTTGCTGATGATGGCCGAGGTTCTACGCTTCGCGAAGATAGCGCGAGCCTTCCCAAACAGCCTGTTCTGGCATGTTTTGGCGTTCAACCAGACGCATGTCGAATGGGTTGGGATGAGTCTCCACGATACTATCCAACCTTCGTTCACGTTTCTGGTCGGAGTAGCCCTGCCGTACTCGCTGCGCAGCCGCCGGCGGAAGGGCGAAAGTTTTCAGCACATGCTGGCCCACACCATCTGGCGCAGCTTTCTATTGATCGCCTTGGGAATTTTTCTGCGATCGACTCACAGCTCCTCCACCTACTTCACATTTGAAGATACTTTGACCCAGATTGGTCTGGGATATACGTTCGCGTTCCTGCTGACGTTCGTTCGTCCGCGCTGGCAGTGGACCGCGCTGGCAGTAATCCTGTTCGGGTACTGGCTGGCGTGGGCACTCTATCCCGCTCCGGCTCCTAATTTTCCGTATGCGTCCGTCGGCGTGTCTGCCGACTGGTATCCACATCTGTTCCACGGCTTCCTGGCGCATTGGAACAAGAACAGTAACCTGGGCCAGGCGTTCGATGTGTGGTTCCTCAATTTGTTTCCTCGCACCAGTCCCTTCGTCTTCAACGATGGCGGCTACCTGACGCTGAGCTTTATTCCTACCCTGGGCACGATGTTGCTGGGACTGGCCGGAGGTCGTTGGCTGATTGAAAGCGCCCCGGAGATTCCGTTCCGCAAATTCCTGATCGCCGCAGCCGCCTTGATCGGCGGCGCACTGCTGCTACAGGTGACGGGAATCTGCCCGATAGTGAAGCGCATCTGGACGCCGGCGTGGACGCTCTTCAGTGGTGGAGTTTGCTTTTCGTTCCTGGCGGCGTTCTCGTGGATTCTCGATCGAAAGAAGCAATTCCGACTTGCATTCCCGCTGGTGGTTGTCGGCATGAATTCCATTGCCGCCTACTTGATTGCCCACCTATTTGAAGACTTTGTGGAAAGCAGCTTTCGCATCCATTTGGGAGAGCGCGTGTTGAACATCTTCGGACCCGCACTGGAGCCGCTGTTTCTGGGATCCCTTACCTTGGCCGTGTACTGGCTGATTCTCTACTGGATGTATCGGAATAAAATTTTCATTCGTATCTAGCGATGCCCGCCGTCCTACTGCGCAGGCAGAACTCCGGAAACCCTGGGATCGAATCGTTTCATTGACTGACCCATTGGGGTCACGCTAGTCTGAGTGCGATGCGCAGACGAGATTTTGTCAAAGCAATGGCGGCTGTCCCGGTCACAGCCCTGCCCATATTCGGGCAAAACGCAGCTCGGACCACGGGAGAGAAGACCTCGGAGCCGCAATCCAGTTCAACTGCAGCCGCTTCTTCAACAACTCAAGCCGCGACTCAACAGGTCGAACAGCCGCAGAGTTTCGGATTCCAGAGTCCAGCGATTCCGTCCACCATTCCAGATGAGGTTGCGACTACCGAACAGCATTATTTTCGCGCGGAACATATAGCGACGATGCGCAAACTTGGCGACATTTTGTTGCCTCCGATGAATGGATATCCGGGATCGACGCAGGCATGCGCGCCGGAGTTCATCGATTTTTTGATCAGCGTATCTCCCGTCGAGCGGCAGAAGATGTATCGCTTCGGCCTCGACCGGCTGGACGCCGAGGCGCACAAACAATTCGGCATCCCCTTTTCGCAGGTCAACGCGGAACAGGCAGATGCTTTGCTGCGACCGTGGCTGCGAACCTGGATGGTCGATCATCCGCCGACGGAACCGTTTGCGCATTTCATCAATGTGGCGCATGAAGATATTCGGACCGCGACCATGAACTCGCAGGTCTGGAGTATTGCGGCGACGTCTGCCGGCGAGCGCGCTCCCGGCATTGGCTGGTACTGGTCGCCGATCGACCCTGACATCCAAATGTACGTGTAAGCAATAGGAGCTGAGTTCCGCATGCCGGAGGAAACTGTTGATGTGCTGATTGTTGGCTCAGGTCACTCCGGCGGAAT
>JAJXZK010000349.1 GCA_021780095.1 Acidobacteriota bacterium
ACCTCAATCGATAGCCACCGCTTGTTATCGTCCCATCGAACGAAAGACAGCCAATTCAATCCCCTGTCGTTCGTGTTGTAGAACTCTGGATAGACCGACAGGTACGGCAATCCACGCAGCATCGATACTGCAGCCTGCCATCGCATGTCGCGCCAACTGGGCTCCTGACTTGCATGCCACACCAGCTTGAACGCGCCATCCCGCTGCGCCTGCAGTTCATAAAACATCTGCGGAAATAGCTCCAGCGACTGCAGTTCCGCATCCGTGGTTAGATATCGATTCCTCGTCCACACTGCGCCAGGAGAAAATGTAAACGCGCGATCCAGTATCAGTGAATCCAATTGCGGCGCGGGATCGTAGGTCAAATCGCTCAGCTTCGGCTTCCCCACTCGATTCCAATACTTCAACGCCGCTTCTAAGTTGCCTTCGAGAAAATAAATCGAAGCCAGAAAATTGCTCGCGTATGCATCGTTCTGACTCAGGCTTAGAGCGCGCCGCAAATCCTTTTTCGCCGGCGTAAATCGCTTGTCCCGATAGGCAATCCCTGCCCTCTCTTCCAGAAAGCGCGCATCGCGCGGATGCCCCGCATGGCCCGCTTCAAATGCCCGCTTCGCCTCCTTGAATCGCCCAAGCTGCGCCAGCGCCAGCCCGCGATCCAGCTCCAGATCGGCAGGCTCGCTCGGCGACTCAGGCACCGCACGGACAACATCCTCCCATCGTCCCGCATCGTAGAGCGCTTTCACTTTTGCATTATTGTTCGCTGTGCCCGGCGCGACGGTCGTCGCCTGGGCCCATGCGGCGGACGCCGCCATAAGAAAAAGTAGAAGCAAAATCAATGAGCGGAATTGGGCACGGCGAGCAATGTCCAATTGTCCGTCGCACGCCATTCCCGCTCGAAACCTTCCCGGGAAATTCGCAGCATCTTTTGCTGCGCCGGATCGTTCATGAAAAGATAGTTCCTCGCGGGATCGATTCCCACCACCACCACATAATGCAGCGGCCCATGCGCGCCGCTCGCCTGCAAGCCCACAATCAATGGTCGCCCCAGTGCCAGTTCGCGCTGGAAGTCGTTCCATTCGCCGCGAAACGCAAACGCCTGGTATCCCGACCGCTGCAAGTATTCGCGCATGACGCTGGCAAATATTCCCTTGGCCGCCCGCGAGAACAGCGCCGCCTGAATCTGTTCCGGTTCCGCGTCGGCTGCGATAGCACGCTGGCGTTTTCGGTCCCAATACTGCATCACCATTGCAATCGAAGCAGACCCGCATCCGTCCGTTGTCTGCGCTACAAATGGAACGTTGATCCAAATGGACTGCGCCGGGCCAACCTGAATTGCAGCGTCCGCCCACCCTGGACCGCCGAGTAGCAGAATCGCTGCAATCAGACAGGCTTTCATCCCTAGTGGACAGCAACGATGATCAAGATCAAGGCAGCAAGCCCCACCAAGATCAGCAACAGATCGTGATTGTCGATGTTCCCGGCTGCGAAATCCTTCTGAGCCTTTGCCGACCGTGCCGCCAGGCTCGCCAACTCAGCATCATTCAACTGGCTAACCGCATTCGTCACTTGCTGCGGATCGATCTTCACCGACTTCATCGCGCGCTGCGCTTCCTGGCTCGACAGAAACTTCTCCACCTGTTTCTGGTTCTGCCCACGAGCGGCGGAAGCATTCGAGACATCGTTCTGCATGTCTCCGGGTGAAACCACGTGGCTTTGCGCAACCATGGATTGCGGTGCTGCTACCGCGACACTAAAAAGCAAAAGACCTGTGCAACTCAATTTACTGGCTCGCAACATTTTCATCAGTACCTCGAATAAGGGGATGGATTGCTCTTAAGCTAAAAGCATTTCGAATAGATTACCAATTAATATCCCTGTTGAAACGCCAATCGATCGCAGTGTTCCATTCGGTCAACCGCTGGGAATCTCGGCGTGCAACAGCCCTGCGAATGCATTTCCGTCGACATCGAACGAAGAAGGACGTGCAAAAGAAATTTGCGCGATTCCTTGTCAAGTCACCTGCACGGGCACGACCCACGCTGAAGAACTTGGCGCATCGCGGCATTCGATCGCGGAACCGCTGCACTCACCCTGTCATCCCTCGGGAGGTGCCTCGTTCCGCAATCAATTATTTGCTCAACGTCGCACGTTCCGTGTTCTTGGAAAGCCGCGCCGTACGCTCCTGCTTCTCCCACGCGAACGGGCGTCCATCAATGGCGCGCTTGATCGTCTTCAGCAGCACCAGCGAGAAAACCTGCCGATACGTAAATCGCTGGATCCATATGTGAAACAGCAGCCACCCATCGCCCCTATTGCTGGCGTGCCGTGGCTCCAGCAGGAATGCCAGGCTCGACGCAAGAAAGTCCACCACCAGAAACGCCATAAAATAAACGATCAGCTTGTCAAAGCTGGCCGCATTGGCCGCCACTGGATGGAAATGTCGATTGATGGCGTAATTCGCAATCCCCGCAATAAACATCAGGTCGATAAACGGAGAAAACAACGGCAAAATAATCTGGAAAATAATCATGTTCGGCAACGCGAACAAGCCCATGGCGCGGTGCCGCAAGAACGCCCCCCGATGTTTCACCACCGCCTGCAAAATTCCAAACGACCAGCGGAATCGCTGTCGCATCAGCCCGCGCATATTATCCGGCGCTTCAGTAAACGCGAAGGCGCGGTCCTCATACACCACCTTGCATCCCTGCTGTAGCAGGTTCATCGTCAGGTCGGCATCTTCCGCCACCGTGTTCACGTGGTATCCGCCCGCCTTCTTCACCGCCGCGGTGCGCCACGCTCCAATGGCGCCCGGAACCACCGTCACCACGTTGAAGAGATCCAGTGCGCGCCGTTCAAAATTCTGGCTGGTGATGTATTCCAGCGCCTGCCAGCGCGTCCATAGATTAATGCGGTTGCCCACCTTGGCATTGCCCGCCACCGCCCCCACTTTCGGATCGGCCATGCGCGGAATTAACTTCGCAATCGCATCCGGCGCAATCACCGTGTCCGCATCAATCCCGACGAAGACCTCTTCGGTGACGAACTGTAGCCCGTAATTCAACGCCTCAGCCTTGCCCCCGTTCGGATGCGTCACCACTAGCAATCTACCGGACTCCATGTCCGTCGGCATCGCCGCGCGCGCCGCCTGCAGCGTGTTGTCGGTCGAGCCATCGTCGATCACCACCACCCGCAGCCTGGGATAGTTCGACCCCAGCACCGAACGAATCGTGCGCGCGATCACCTTCCCTTCGTTGTATGCAGGAATCAGAACCGCTACCTGCGGCAGATAACTTTCCGCTCCTGGATACGGTTTTCGCTTATGAACACGATCCAGCACCGCGAACAGTCCCACAATCAACAGCCGCCCCGTCATCAGGATGTCGCCGACGATAAAGACAAGCACAACCGTATGCGCGAAGAAGGAGAGAAACCAGAACGCAATGGCATCGATATGCGCCTGCCAACGTTGCTTCCTCGGAATCGGCGGCATCACTTGGTCGCGCGTCTTGCCGATCAACGCCGACACCGGCACAAATTTATAGCCTTTCGCGCGCAGCGTATCAATCAATACCGGCAGCGTCGCCACCGTCACAGAACGATCGCCACCGCCGTCATGCATCAGAATGATGCTGCCGCGAAATTGCGGCTTGGTCTTCATCGCGTCCAGTTGCTTCAGAACTGCATCAATAATCTCCTGCGGCGTCTTTCGCGGGTGTTCGTTCCAGTCGTCCGTGTCGATCTTGTCGCCGACGATGATGTAGCCCATCTGCTCCACTCGATCCACCGGCGCCGCCTGATCGTTCGTGTCCGGCTCCTGGTCAATCGAATACGGCGGCCGGAAATACAACGGCTGCACCCCCAGCTCCGCCGCAAACAATCTCTCCGTTCCATTCAGTTCCAGGTCCAGCTGGCGCGTCGAAATCTGGCTGATGTCCGGATGCGTGAATGTATGATTCCCGATCTCCTGCCCATCTTTGTAATAGCGCTTCAGCAGTCCCACATTGTTCAGCGCTTCTTCGCCAATCACCATGAACGTCGCCGACACATGCTCGCGCGTCAGAATATCCAAAATCTTCGGCGTCCACTTTGGATCTGGCCCGTCATCAAAACTCAGCGCCACCTCGTCAGGATGATAGCCGGACTGCAGCAGCGTATACGGCTGCGGAAACGCGTGGATTACCTGGCTCACCGCCAGGTTCGAGTCGGAATCAATCTGAATCGTTCGCTTTCCGTCCTGCGGCCTGCCAATCACCTTCAGAATGTCTCCATCGCCCTCGGTGTTGACATTCGCGCCCGGATAAATCGTCGACAGCAATTGCGCCGCGTCCGTATCCATCGGCTTGTTCCAGATATTCCAGAGCGTCGGATCTTCACTTCCCAGCCGCCACAACGCAAACGTATGGATGCCCAGTTCGCGCGCGGCACGCATCTCATTCAGGGCCGTCACCGCATCCAGATACCACACCTCGTGACGGGTGTGCGCATCCTCATCTTCATACGCAAAATGCATGTTCAGCGAATCTGTATCCATTACCGGCGGCGCTTCTGAGTCGGAAGACTCCTGCCAAGCATCCTGCACCGCCAGATCGTCGACGTTCAAAGCCTTGACGGCGTGGTGCTTCTTGCTCCCCGCCAACGGCAGCGTCCAGTCGTACCCGTAATCGCCGATGCTGCAGATCAATTTTGTCCTTGGAATCGCCTTCAGCGCCGCCTTTAAATTGCGAACGAACCACTCCTGGCCTGCCACCGGTCCCGGTGAGCTGGCCGGCTCATGCTGGTCGTAGTTCATTAGGATTACGCCGTCGGTGTGCGCCGCATAATACTTAAAGTCCCAGTCATTGTCGTCCACCGGCACGTTGATGTAGAGACGCAGGTGCATCGGATGCATCTGTGCATACAACTCGGCGACCATCTTCCGATAAGCCGGCTGCGCGTCCGATGGAATTGCCTCCAGGTCCAGCGCAATCCCGTGATAGCGCGGATTGGCGGCCAGCATCTCCAGAACCTGCTTTTCAAACCTCGCCTGGGAGGCGCGGTTCATCAAAAACTTCCCGATGAGCCCAGACTGGAAATCCCCTTTCAGCTGATCGAAATTGCTGACCATGGGAAAAATCTCCGTCTCATCGTGCGCTGCCGCAATCGCCTGCGCCACCTTCCCGTCCGGGTCGATGTTGTGCACGCCCGCCGCATTCACAACAGAAAACGCATGATTGTCCAGCGTGTAGGCCGTAAGCTTTCCATCCGGCGTCACCACGTGCAGCCAATCCGTAAACAGCAAATCGATGTCGTGCGCGTGCTGTTTCAAGGAGACAAGGCTGGCCGCGTCATAGTCCACATAGAACGCCGCTCGCAGTCTTTCACCGGAATTCAGCGGAATGTCCGAAGGGCGCCGATGCCGCTTGCGATGCAGCGCCAGCTGGCTGGATCGCGTTCTTGGACCGTAGGGAGTTTCCGCCAGCGGCCGATAATTTCTCCTCGGTGTCGGCAGCAACAGCTCAGGCAGCCGCTCCCGCCGCAGCACGTTGATCCCGAAAGCTACCAGCACCACTGTCGACAGCACGGCAGTCGTGTCAAGGATGCGCCGCAGTCGCTTCCATCGCTTCCGGCCCGGATCGTAGAAGATTGGCTTGATCATTCTGAAACTAGGTTCGCAGGGTCTATCGTAGCCGGGTCTGCTCCCAGATCCAAGCTATCTGTAAAAGTTGGCGAGGCTGTATGATTCATAATCGATGCGTTTCTTGCTGCGCCAAGCTACCAAATCCACCGTCGTCGCGCTGTTCCTCGGCCTGCTGCTGCGGCTCTGGTTCATCCATTATTACCCCGTTATTGAAGGCGACACGCTGGTCTACGGAGAAATTGCTCTCAACTGGTTCTGGCATGGGACCTTCGGGCTGATGCGTGTTCACGGCATCGAACCCACCTTAGTTCGTCTGCCCGGCTATCCGCTCTTTGTTGCGCTTTGCTTTTCCATCTTCGGCCGCGAACATTACACGGCCATCCTGTACATGCAGACCATCATAGATCTGGCCACGTGCATGCTCGTCGCCGGTTTCTGCGTTCGTACCATGTCGCGCCGCGCTGGAATCGCGGCTCTCTACCTGGCGGCCTTGTGTCCCTTTACCGCCAACTACGTCGCTTCGCCGCTAACAGAAACTCCCACGCTATTCTGCATCGCGCTCGGCCTTTACGCCCTCGCCCGCTATGTCGAGCGGCCCGGTTTCACTGCCTGGTTCTGGGTGCTCGTCTTTAGCATCAGCTACAGCGCCTTGCTGCGCCCCGACGGTCCACTGCTAGGACTGGTCCTGGTGCCGGCCATGTTCTGGTACGCGCGCCCCAGAATTTCCGCCCGCCGCAGCGCCCAGCTCGCCATCCTTTGCACCCTGGTGGCGATGATCCCATTCGTTCCCTGGACCATCCGCAATGAAATCAGCATGCACACCTTCCAGCCGCTCGCTCCCCGCTACGCCAACGACCCAAATGAATTTGTTCCTCATGGCTGGATTCGCTGGATAAGATCCTGGGTCGCCGAGTACACCTCCACCGCCGACACCTATTGGAACGTCAACGGCTCCCCCGTCGACCTCACCCTGCTTCCCCCGCGAGCCTTCGACTCTCCCGCGGAAAAAGCAGAGGTTGCGAAGTTGTTCGACGAATATAACAAGACCGAAATCATGTCCCCGGCCCTCGATGCGAAATTCAACCGACTCGCCCAGCAGCGAATCAATCGCCATCCCATCCGATTCTATGTCGTCATGCCGATGCTGCGGCTGGCAGATATGTGGCTGCGCCCTCGTACTGAGCAGTTGTGGATTGAGTTGCGCTGGTGGCAGTACCAGCATCATCCAGCAGAGACTATCTTTTCCTGGGCCTATGCCGCGCTGAACCTGGCCTACCTCGCGCTGGCCGCCTGGGGACTGCGCAAACGCGTCCCGTTCGCGCCAGTCATGGTGGCGTACGCCATCGTCCGCAGCCTGCTGCTGCTCACCGTCGAAACGCCCGAGGCCCGCTACACAATTGAGTGTTTCCCGATGATTTTCATCCTCGCCGCCGCCGCACTGACCGTGCGGGTCCATGCACCGGCCGCTATTTCTGCACCACCTGCGTCTTCGAGTCTGTCTTGATCTTGAACACGGACGCCGAAATCTTCTTGTTGTACTCAATGTTTTTGTAATACGCCGTCCGCGTATCGCCGGAAGGCTCATACAGAATCTGCTTCAGCGAAACCGCGCGCGTCGGATCCACCCAGATCGTTACATGCGAAAAATTCGCGCGCACGCTGGCCTCTTTGCTCACCAGGTCCAGCTTCGCCGTCTGCACTCCGTCGATCGTTTTCATGCCTTGATACGTGATGTCCCAATTTTTCTTCAAATCGCTGCCGCTGCCGCCAAATCCCAACGTCAGGTAGCTCTCATACTGCCCTTGCTTCTCGCCTGCGTGAAACACCGTCATCTGGTTGATCTGCGGCTGAAAAAATTGCAGTACTCCACCGCTGTACACGACGGTTTTCTTGGACGGCTGCCCGTCTGCCGTCTCAATGTCGATCGCCACTCGCGTCGCCGAACCCGAACCCTCGAAGTAAATCACTCCCGCCTGCGTATCCGTACTGCTCACCACCCGCTCAAACTGGTCCCACTGAAAATCCGCTTTTGCGGATTGAAACTTCGCCGCCGCGCTGTCCAACTGCGCCAGCACATGGTTCAAATCTCCGCCGGCCGGCGCCTGCCCCCATCCCATGCCGGCGCAAAGCAACACCACCGCTGCCACAGCCAGCATTTTTATCGCTCCACTTCTATACCCTGCAACAGACTTCTTTCCCCTCATAGCTTCCTTCCTGAAATCGCACCGGCTAGTGCATTAGATGCGTCTGCCGGCGCGACTGAAAACCGCGCTGCAAACGGGTCTCACCTTGTTACGCCGCCTTTTTCGCTTAGCGGAATCGCTTCTATCGGTGTGCCCACACCCGGTACGCGATCGTCTTGCCATCCGCGCCCCGCACCGCTTCGTAGCGGTCAATGGTCACGGTACCGGAAATCGGTGTGATCGCCGCTCTAATCTCATTTTCCAAATCTCCGGCATATTTGAACGAAGACAGCGTCGCCACATCGATCTGATACGTCAACCCATTCTGCCCGTCCGTTTTCACCAGCACCTGGCTCGGCGGCAGAGTCCTCTCCACCGGTCGATCGTGAAAGTCGATAAAGTGCGGCGACACAAAGATGAACAGAAGAATCAGCGTCACCATCACGTCGTAATGTGCGCTGCCCCGCTGATACGTCCAGAAAATGTAACTGCGAAGAATCCGCTTCATGTCTTCTTCCTCAATCGCGCAATCTCAATATGGCCTGGGTACCCCATTCAAGCCGTCCTCTGGCTTGAGTGGGATAGCATGACGCTCGCACCGCAGTACGCCTTCAACTCAATCTAGCTTCAATCACCTTCAACCCGCCCATGTACGGCTGCAGCGCAGTAGGAATCGCAACCGTCCCATCCGCCTGCTGATAATTCTCGACGATGGCCAGCCACGTCCGTCCCACCGCCAGCCCGCTGCCATTCAGCGTATGCACGAACTCCATCTTCTTCTGCCCTTGCGGTCGATAGCGAATGTTCGCGCGCCGTGCCTGGAACGCCTCAAAGTTGGAGCACGAAGAAATCTCGCGATACAAATTCTGTCCCGGCAGCCACACTTCCAGGTCGTACGTCTTCGCTGCAGAAAACCCCAGGTCCCCCGCGCATAAATTCATCACGCGATAAGGCAGCTCCAGCGCCTGCAGCACCGCCTCCGCATGTTGCGTCAGCTTCTCATGCTCCGCAGACGACTGCTCCGGTGTCACAAACTTCACCAGCTCCACCTTCTGGAATTGGTGTTGCCGCACCAACCCGCGCACATCTTTTCCATACGCCCCCGCTTCCGCGCGAAAACAGGGAGTGTATGCCGTCACGGAAATCGGCAGCTGCTTCTCCTCCAGAATGTCGTCGCGATACAGATTCGTCAGCGGCACCTCCGCTGTCGGGATCATCCAGTGATCGCTGCCCTCGCAGTGAAACAGATCCTCTTGAAACTTCGGCAGCTGCCCCGTCCCAAACAGCGACGCCTCATTCACCATGTAGGGCGGCAGCACCTCGCGATACCCATGCGTCCCGGTATGCAGATCGAGCATGAAATTCGCCAGCGCCCGCTCCAGCCGCGCCCCGGCGTCCCAATACACCGCGAATCGAGCTCCGGAAATCTTCGCCGCCTGCTCAAAATTCAAAATGCCCAGTTGCTCGCCAAGCTCCCAATGCGGCTTCGCCGTAAAATCGAACGCCCGCGGCGTGCCCCATCGACGAACTTCAACATTGTCCTCCGCCGAGGTTCCCTGCGGCACACTCTGAGCCGGTAGATTAGGAATCTGCCGCAGCACAGCCTGCATCTGCTGCTCCGCCGCGCCCGCGTCCGCGGTGCAGCGCTCAATCTCCTCTTTCATGGATCGCGTCCGATCCATCAACTCCGCGGCGTCCTCGCCCTTCTGCTTCCGCTTCGCGACCTCACCAGAAATCTGATTCCGCTCTGCCTTCAAACTTTCCGACTGCGTAATCGCCGCTCGCCGCGTCCGATCAAGCTCTTCAAAGCCGTCGAGCACGGCGGCAACATCCGCCCCACGCCGCCCAAGCCTCTCCTTCACCTCGGCCAAATTCGCCCGCACAAATCCCAAATCAAGCATAAGCATTCATTTTACAGGGATGCCAATGTGATCAAAGTCGCCCGCAAAACTTGGGTGCCCCACATCTCGATTTTGAGATGTGGGATTGGAGGCGTCGCACCACGAAAATCCGGGTGCCCCATCCTTCGCGCTCTCTGCGAAGGGTGGGATAGAGAACTCAACTCTCCAGCCCCAGCTCCCGCTTCGCATTCCCGTTATAAACCTTCTGCAAAATCGAATCCGGCAGGTTCAATCCAGAAATCTCCCACCTCCCCTGCGGCGGCTTCGGCGCGGGAGCATAGTCAAAATACTCATCGTCCGTCTCGAAAAATCTGTAATAGATCTCATACAGCCGATCCCCGAAAGTCTGCTGCGGCACATCCGTCGCATGTGGGCTCGCATCCGTTCCAAACAAAATTCTGTCCTGATACTTATCGAAGAATTTTTGCGACGCGCGCGGCTGCCGTCCCAGTTCCCCAATCCGCGCCGCCGTGTCCACCGTCATATGCGGAAAGCGATCCAGATTCTCCGAAACATTCTGCAGATTCTCCGCATAATTCCCCGTATGCAACACGATGAAGTGCGTATTCGGATGACGCGCCATCATCCGGTTCCGCGCCGCAATCAATTCATCGAACTGCGGAAAATCGCGTCCATAAAACGACCAGTCAGGATGATTGTGCAGCTCCTCATAACGCTCGTTGAATCGATCCGTCGGCGTAAAAAATGCCACCGGGTCGGCAATATGGATCGCCACAGGCATCCTCAACTGCCCGCACGTGTCCCACATCGGATCGAAACGCCTGTCGTCAATCTTCACCAGCGTGCCGCTCGTTATATCCGACCGCAGATACAGCCCCAGCGTCTTTAATATCTTCAATCCCCGCGCGCCATCACGGTGCGCCTGCTCAATCGCCTCTGCCTGCAGCTGCGAATACTTCGGCTCCAGGAACTTCTCATAGATCGGCTCGGTGAACGTGTAAAAACGATCGCGATGCGCGTCGTCATACTGCGCAACCGTCTCCTTCAGCCCGCTGCCGTATCCGCCCGTCAGGTTCACCATCGAGCGAATATTCTTCCGATCCATCACCGTCAGCAGTTCCTGCGGCGTGGCCGCGTAGGCACGCGCGGCGCTCAACCCCACGCCGTTCTTGGCGACCTTCGCATCGGTGATATGCGTATGAATGTCGATCACTGGATATTTCGCCCGAGCCACGTGCGTCTCCGGCACCCGCAGCATGCTGCGCGGCTCGTAATCTGCCAGGCTCAGGGGCGCTTCCTGCGAATCGGCTGCTGCGCCCGCAGCCTTCCCTTCTCCTCGGGGCGCCACCATCCCGGCCGCACTCGCAGCCTTCGCCACTAATCCCATCCCCGTCCAGCGAAACAAATCCCGACGATGCATGTTGGCTTTCTCCTGCTCCTCATACTCATGTACCGCACGCCCGATTGCAAGAGACGCAGCTCTTCCCGCCCCGCCCGCGGTTCCAATTTTGATTTCCGGAAATTATTCCCCGCCTGCCCGCCACAGCCTGCTATTGCGGCATCGACTTGAAGTGGACTTGGCGCTTTTCGATCATTTCATCCGCAGATTTGTCGCGCCCGCTCTGGGGATGATGCGTCGCCAGAACTCCGCGCAGCACATAATAGCCTTCGTCCGCGCGCGTCTTTCCATCGCCGCGAACAATGGTCCCGCGGAACGAGTACCAGACGCCATGCACCACGCGGGTCTGAAAGCTGATCTCTCCTCCGTCGATTGCGGATTGGTCAAAGAAAAATGTCAGTGGAGTATTGCTGTCGGTTTCCGCATCGCCCAGCTGCGTAATGTAGCCGGTCAGTTTGTTGCGGTCCAGGTCAAGCTCAATCGAGTCATCGCTGTGATCGAACTGGTACGATCCCCACACATCCTCGGGCAAACTCGACGGCTCCTGCGCAGAGTCGATCGCATGATCCGCATCCGCTTCGGACTGGTCCTGCTTCATCTCAGAGCGTTGATGCAAGCTCGGTTCCGACCCCTGCTGTGCCCAACCACACGCGAATCCTGCGCAAACACAGACGCAGACCATCGCTCTTCTCAGCCATGCACGGATGCGTCGCCCTAACCATCTCTTCGACCGGAAGCGTCGCATTGCGCGTCTCCCTCTCGGCCGTGCAGCGTTCCGCAACAACGGCGCGCGGAACTGGAGTCTCGGCCTATCCTACGCTGCAAACCGATTGCAGGCCCGCATGACCCTGGCGAACCTGTCGCACTATGATCGCATGGCCGCCGATTCAAGCTTCTACAAAAAATCGCCCTCGCGCACCGGCAGCGCTTTCCCGCTGCGCACTTCCCTCGGCTTCGCCATCACATCCAGGCGCATCAGAATCTTCCTCGCCAATCCCGTTAAAGGAATCTCCCCCAGCTTGCTCTCCACGACCCAGTCATGCCGCTCCAGTTTGTGTTTCTTTCCCGCCCCCAGCAGGTTCTCCGCCGGCACAGCAAACACTTCCACATAAAAATTTGTGTTCGTAATTGCATGGCGAATTCGCAACACCGGCTCTCTCTTTCCCGCTTCCGCCAGCGCCGGCAGCTCCCACATTCCCGGCATCTGCGAAGCGTTATCGGGTCGCTGCACCAGCAGCACTTCTGTGCGCTTGCTCTCGCCCTCCATCGGCCGCGTCACCAGCGCGTGGTGGGTGATGCGGCTCACGATCTG
>JAJXZK010000296.1 GCA_021780095.1 Acidobacteriota bacterium
GCGGAGGCTGACCCGGGAAGCGGTGGGCGGCAGATGCCTTCCCATTGGGCGAGCGCGCGTCTGAACCTAGTGACCCAGTCTTCACCAACGGGATCGCAGTGCCTGCAGGCTGTGGGGTGCGCCGAGGCTGGACGTTATTTCAACCATCATCCGAAAGCCGCCAAAAAGCCGGAGCTGGTGGAGAGCGACAGGGATTATCGCGCTTATAAAGATGTCGTCTATCACGCCGATGAAGTGGTGTATTGCTCCTTGGGAGATGGAACGACCAGCGAGGGTGAATTCTGGGAGGCGATGAATTCCGCCGCCAACCTAAAGCTGCCGGTGTTATTTGTGGTGCAGGACAACGGGTACGCGATTTCTGTTCCGGTTGAAGTGAACACGGCAGGCGGCAACATTTCAAAGCTGGTGGCGAATTTTCCTAACTTTTTCTTCGCCGAGATTGATGGCACGGACGCGATTGAGTGCCACAAGACAATGCAGGCAGCGGTTGCCTATTGCCGCGCGGGTCATGGGCCGGCATTTGTGCATGGCCATGTGATCCGGCCGTATTCGCACTCGTTGTCGGACGACGAACGTTTCTATCGGTCAGAAGCCGAACGTGAAGCCGATGCCATGCGCGATCCGCTGCCGAAACTGCAGATGCGGCTATTGCGTGAGGGAATCCTGGATGAAGCTGCCATCACGCGGCTCGAACAGACAGTGGATGAAGAGATTCGCGTGGCCACCGAAGTTGTGCTGAGATCCCCATTTCCTGCGATCGACAGCATCTATAAGCATGTGTACTCCGAGGATCTCGATCCAACGGCAGACTCATTCCGGAAGGAACCGAGCGCGCGCGTGGAAGATCCGCCGCGTCCAGTTGCGGAGCGCACCATGGCAGACCTGATCAACGCTTGCCTGCACGACGAAATGAAGCGCGACGAACGCATCGTGGTTTTTGGCGAAGACGTGGCCGATTGCAGTCGCGAAGGCTCCATGGAAGAGTGTGGAATCAAAGGGAAGGGCGGGGTATTCAAGCTGACCAGCGGACTGCAGCGTGACTTTGGTTCCGATCGCGTCTTCAATTCTCCGCTGGCGGAGGCTAATATCGTTGGCCGAGCCGTGGGGATGGCTACACGCGGGATGAAGCCTGTCGCGGAGATTCAGTTTTTTGACTACATCTGGCCCGCCATGCATCAGTTGCGCAACGAGCTTCCACTGATTCGCTGGCGCAGCAATGGAACTTTCTCCAGTCCGGCCGTGATTCGCGTCGCCACTGGGGGATACCTGACCGGCGGCGCTATCTATCACTCGCAATCGGGTGAGAGCATTTTTACGCACACACCCGGTGTGCGGGTTGTGTACCCATCGAACGCGCTGGACGCGAACGGCCTGCTACGCACCGCGATTCGTTGCGATGACCCCGTGTTGTTTTTGGAACACAAGCGACTCTATCGAGAGACTTATGGCCGCGCCGAGTACCCCGGTCCGGATTTCACGATTCCGTTTGGCAAGGCGAAAGTTGTTCGGCCGGGCAAGCAGCTGACGGTGATCACATTCGGTGCGGTGGTGCCGCGAGCGTTGCAGGCAGCGCAACGTGCCGAGCGCGAAAACGGTCTGGATGTGGAGTTGATTGATCTGCGTTCACTGAATCCGTACGATTGGGACGCGATTGCGACTTCCGTGCGTAAAACTAGCCGCGCGCTGGTTGCGTATGAGGACATGCGCAGCTGGGGGTACGGCGCGGAAATCGCTGCCCGCATTGCGGATGAACTGTTTGACGATCTGGATGCTCCGGTACGCCGCGTGGCGGCAAAGGACCTGTTCGTTGCGTATCAGCCAACGCTGGAAGACGCAATTCTGCCGCAGCCGGAAGATATTCGAAAAGCGATGGTCGAATTGGCCGGGTATTAAAGCGCTGCGTGGCGCAGTGTCTGGGGAATGTTCGTCAGGTCTCCTGGATAAGGTGCCCAGCCGTTTGCAATAGAAGTCGCTCGTCTCCCAGACACCACCGCTTTCATCTTGTTGGAAGCGCTGCTCCGGCAAATCCAGAATATAGTTCCTGCTGTAACGGCGGCCCGAGGCACCTCCTTCCCAAAAATCCTGCGTTTTCATGTTGTGGAAGTCGGTCCGCATCGTGCCGAACTCCGAACGATGAAAGATTGGCTCGCAGCGAATCAGCTCCGCAAGAATCTCAGCAAGCGCAGGGTCGGTGACCAGGTGGCTCACTGGGATGCATTTGAGGCTCCTAATTCTGGAATGTACGAGGTCCCGATCACACGAAAAGAACGATGCCGCGCATCCAAACCTTACAGGTTGCGTGAGCTCACACGATATTCTGAGAGCTAGCGGAGACACAATCCGTGGCGAAATTGAAAGCAGTCACTCCAGCACGAAGTAAGAAAAAGTCCGGCCCAGGCAAACCTGCGCCCGTCGAACTGAAGCTGGCGAGTCCGACCGCGCAAGATTCCTTCGATCCGCTTTCGTCGTTTCATCCGGTGACCGCTGAATGGCTGCGCGCGGTTTTTGAGCGCCCAACGACGCCGCAACGACTGGGCTGGCCTGCGATTGCAAAGGGAGAGTCGACCCTGATTCTGGCGCCGACCGGAACGGGCAAAACGCTAACCGCTTTCTTATGGTGCATCGACAAACTTATGCTGCAACCCGCGCCGGCGGACCCTCACGGATGTCGCGTGATCTACATTAGCCCGCTGAAGGCTCTGGCCGTCGATGTGGAGCGCAACCTGCGTTCGCCGTTGGCGGGAATCAAGCAGATGGCGGAACGAGCCGGCGTGCCGGTGCGAGAACCGCGCATCAGCGTGCGCACGGGAGATACTCCGCAGACGGAACGGGCGCGGTTTCGCCGCGATCCTGCGGAGATTTTGATCACCACGCCAGAATCGCTCTATCTGTTGTTGACCAGCGATGCGGCGGCCTCCCTGTGCTCCGTCGAGACGGTGATTGTCGATGAAATTCACGCCCTGGTGCCAACCAAGAGAGGTGCGCATCTCGCCGTTTCGCTCGAGCGACTGCAGGCGATGGTCGGTCGTCCAATTCAGCGGATTGGATTGTCGGCTACCCAGCGACCGTTGGAGGAGGTGGCGCAATTCCTCGGCGGCGTGGAGGTTTCAACAGAGAAGTTGGGTCGAGTTGCCACGCCGGATCGGAAGCTGGATTTGGTGAGCGAAAATGTAGAAGCGCTGGACGCTCTTGAGCCGGAGTGGCTGGCGAATTCTCCTGACAATCTTACACAAGGCACGCCGCAGTTTCGGCCGGTCACCATCATCAACGCGAACGAGCCGAAGCGACTGGACCTCCGGATTGAAGTTCCCGTAGAGGATATGGCGCGACTGGGTCAACAGGAAGAATTGCCCAGCGGGCCCGCATCGCAAGGGCCGAAGCGAACCTCCATTTCGACTGCGATTCATCCGCGATTGCTGGAGCTGATTCGGGAAAAACAATCCACATTGATCTTTGTAAATAGCCGCCGGGTTGCGGAGCGATTGGCGGGTGCGCTAAATGATTTAGCGCAGGAATCGATTGCACGAGCCCACCATGGTTCGCTGGCTGCGGCGCAACGATCGGAGATTGAAGAGCTGCTGAAAGCGGGACGCATCCGTGCGCTGGTTGCCACTTCCTCGTTGGAACTGGGCATCGATATGGGAGCGGTCGATCTGGTAATTCAGATTGAAGCACCGCCTTCGATCGCAAGCGGGATGCAGCGCATCGGTCGCGCTGGGCATCACGTGGGAGCCATCAGCAATGGAATCATTTTTCCGAAATTTCGCGCGGACCTGATCGCATGCGCGGCGGCAACACGGGCCATGCATGATGGGTTGGTCGAGTCGACTCGGTATCTGCGCAATCCTCTGGATGTGCTGGCGCAGCAGATCGTAGCGATTGTGGCGGAGCCGCCGGAAAAGCCGCGTGCCACTAAGCCACGTGGAAAGAAGTTAGGTCCACGCTCCTCTTCCATCTCCGATCCGTTGGATGAAGACGTAGATATCATCCCGGTCGACTACGATGCATTGCACAGATTGATCGCAAGCTCCGCACCGTTTGCCACGCTGAGTCGAGCGGCTTTTGACGGCGTGCTGGACATGCTTTCCGGGCGATATCCATCAGATGAATTCGCGGAGTTGCGTCCTCGCATTACATGGGACCGCGTGCGGAATACATTGACCCCGCGCCAGGGATCAAAGAGCCTCGCGATTTTGAATGCAGGCACAATTCCCGATCGCGGATTGTACGGCGTGTTTCTCTCCAGCTCGAAAGACAAGCCAGTGCGGGTGGGTGAACTGGATGAAGAGATGGTCTTTGAAAGCCACGGAGGCGACACATTTGTTCTGGGCGCAACCACGTGGCGGATCGATGAGATTACGCACGACCGTGTGCTTGTTTCTCCCGCGCCGGGCGAGCCGGGGAAAATGCCGTTCTGGCATGGGGAGGGTCCGGGAAGTCCGCTGGAATTTGGCCGGCGTATCGGTGCCACGGTGCGCGAATTGCGTGGCATGGAACGCAATGCTGCTGTCAGTCGCCTAACACGCGAGCACGACCTGGACCCGCAGGCAGCGGACAATCTGATGCGCTTTCTTGTCGATCAGGAAATTGCGACAACAGAGGTTCCTGATGATCGCACCATTGTGATTGAACGATGCCGGGACGAATTGGGCGATTGGCGCGTGTGCGTGCTGACGCCGTTTGGGAGCCGCATCCATGCGCCCTGGGCAATGGCCGTGAGTGGGCGTCTTCATGCTGCGGGCCATGTTGACATTGAGACGCTGTGGACCGACGACGGATTCGTGCTGCGCTTCCCGGAGACGGCCGAGCCGCCGGATATCGACGGGCTGATGCTCGATCCAGTGGAAGCTACTGACTTGGTGCTGCGGCAACTGGGATCAACTGCATTGTTTGCGGCGAAGTTTCGTGAGAGCGCGGCCCGGGCACTACTGTTGCCGCGCCGCCGCGCGCAGGGGCGTGCTCCGCTATGGCAGCAGCGCAAACGTGCCTACGATCTGCTCGCGGTGGCGTCGCGATACGCGTCGTTTCCGATGGTGCTGGAAGCCTATCGAGAGACGCTGCGCGACGTGTTCGACATGCCCGCATTTCTTGAGGTGCTGCGCGGCGTCGCAAGTCGCAGCATTCGTGTTCATGTTGCGGACACGCGCACTCCCTCGCCGTTCGCGGCCTCGCTGTTGTTTGGGTACGCGGCGAACTTTATTTATGACGGCGATGCTCCCTTGGCGGAGCGACGGGCACAGGCTCTCACCATCGACCAGGATCAATTGCGCGACCTGATGGGGGACGCCGACCTGCGTGAGTTGCTGGATGCTTCGGCGATCGAAGAAGTTGAGGAGCAGTTGCAGGCGCTGGCCGAAAATTATCGTGCCAAGAGTGTGGATGGCGTCCATGATTTGCTGCTGCGGTTGGGAGATTTGAGTCGCGCTGAACTTCAGCGTCGGACTGTTGGGCTGAATGCGGAAGCTGTGGCGGCGAAGTTGATTCGGGCGCGTCGGGCACTTGAAGTTCAACTGCTCGGTGAGAAGCGGCTGATTGCCATCGAGGATGCTGCCAAGTTTCGTGATGCCCTAGGAATCCCATTGCCGCCGGGAGTGCCCAGAGCATTTCTTGAGCCGGTAGTCGAGCCGCAGTCGGAGATTCTGAAGCGCTATGCACGCACCCACGGACCTTTTAGTGTCGACGAGGCAGCGACACGCTTTGGATGGAATCCGCAGGCGGTTCAAAGTTGGCTGCGTGCTTTGGTTCATTCGGGGCGTCTGGTGGAAGGTAATTTCCGGCCGGGCGGCATCCATCGCGAATGGTGCGATGCTGAAGTCCTGCGAACGATACGCCGCAAATCTCTCGCTCGGTTGCGCAAGCAAGTGGAACCTGTCGAACAGCAAACTTTGGCGCGCATGGCCACTCACTGGCATGGATGTCTCCATCGACGGCGCGGGCTGGACGCGGTGCTGGATGCAGTGGATCAATTGCAAGGGGCTCCTTTGCCGGCTTCGATGATCGAGCGGGAAATATTGCCTGCTCGCATTGCGGGATATCAAGCGAGCGATCTGGATACCTTAATCGGCGCCGGCGAAGTTGTGTGGTGCGGTGTCGAGCCGATCGGCGAAACCGACGGGCGTATCGCGCTCTACCTGGCGGACAAAATCGCGGAACGGCACACGCCTGCAGTCGAGAAGCTGCTGACCGATCTCTCGGAGAATCCACTGGGCGAGAAGCAACAGCAAATCCTCGAGTTATTGAAGACGCGCGGAGCGATGTTTTTCGGTCCGTTGCATGAAGCTGTCGGCGGAGGATTCCCGGGCGAAACCATCGATGCGCTGTGGGGACTGGTGTGGGCGGGTCGGGTCACGAACGACACGTTTCATGCGCTGCGGGCATACATGGCGCGCAGAGCCAGCACGCGGAGCACTTCGAGGCAGCATGTGCAGTCCAATTTTCGCTCCCGTCGTACGTTGGCGCCGAGTGCGCAAGGCCGATGGACCCTGGTGGATACTCCTGACCTGGAACCGATATCGCCGACCATTCGGGGCCACGCGGTCGCGTTGCAGTTGCTGAAACGCCATGGCGTGGTGACGCGCGAGACGATGGGCCTGGAGAATATTGCGGGTGGTTTCAGCGGGGTGTATGACGTGTTGAAGGCACTCGAGGAGGCTGGCCGCGTGCGACGCGGATATTTCGTGGCTGGCCTAGGTGGAGCGCAATTTGCGCTTCCTTCCGCAATAGATCTGCTGCGTTCGTTGCGTGCGGATAGAACTCCGGAAAGGCCTGAAATGCTTTGCCTGGCAGCAACGGATCCGGCAAATCTTTATGGATCCGTTTTGCATTGGCCTTCCACTTCGGTGGTCGACGTGGATACGACCGATGGCGTACCTGCGAAAGAAGGGAACACGCGAATGTTGGCGCGAGCTGTGGGTGCGCGCATCCTTCTGCGCAATGGCGAGCTTGTTGCCTACATGCGACGGAATAATCCAAACCTGATTACCCTTCTTCCGGCCGAGGAGCCCGATCGGAGCCACGTGGCTCGTGATCTGGCGAACTTTCTGGTCGAAGTCGGACAGCAGGATTTGCAGGCGCAAGCTTCTTCCCGCCCCGCCGGATTGCTACTGGCAACGGTAAACGATGGTCCAATCGCGGAACATTTTCTAGCACGTTTTCTGCTGGACGCAGGATTTCATTCGTCGCCCATGGGTTTCCATCTGTGGCGCTCGCTGCTAGCTCCGATTGCTCATGAAACTGTGGGAACTGCCGCGTCGCGTGAGGTGCAATAGCGGTGCCGGAGGGCGACACGATATTTCGATCGGCGCGCGCGTTGAACCGTGCGCTGGCCGGAGGAATTATAAGGCGATTTGAGACTGCCTACGCTCACCTGACCCGCGTCGACGATGACAAGAAACTTGTGGGGCGTACCGTCGAGCGGGTCGAGGCGCGAGGCAAGTGGCTGCTAATGTATTTCTCCAGGGACTTGATCCTGGTGACACATATGCGGATGAATGGCTCATGGCACCTCTATCGAACGGGTGAGCGATGGCGGCGTCCGCAGCGGGATATGCGCATCGTAATCGAAACTGCGGATTGGAGCGCGGTTGGATTCACCGTCCCCTTCGCCGAGTTTCATTCCGCGGCGTCGCTTCTGCGAAAGACAATGATTCCCGCTCTGGGACTAGACTTGTTAAAGCAAGACTTTGATTTTGCCGGAGTCGTCGCTGCGATGCAGAAGCATGCCGATGAGCCCATCGCCGATGTCTTGCTGAACCAGCGAGTGATGGCTGGAATCGGCAATATATATAAGTCTGAAACGTGTTTCATCTGTGGGGTGAACCCGTTCCGCCCGGTTCTGACGCTCGATCAGAGCCAACTGGAGCAGCTGGTTTTTACAGCGAGAAAATTCCTCACGCTGAACGTTGCGGAAGACGCGAACGGAGAAATCTCAACCTACGCCGGGCTGCGACGCACAACCCATACTTCCGATCACACCGCGCGTTTGTGGGTGTACGGGCGTTGCGGGGAACCGTGTCGCCGCTGCGGCACGCCGATCGAGATGCGCAAGCAGGGGACGGGCGCGCGTACCACCTTCTGGTGCCCGGTATGCCAGCCGATGCAGTGAAATTCCCACCTGCTGAAGGCACGCAGAGTGTGTAGCGCCTTTGTGACGGGGAACACGCGGGACAGGCCTGCCTGCGATCTATAATCCGATGCGAATAGCGGATGTACAGGGGCTACAACGATGAAAACCGTAGCGGAGATTGCAGCAAGCCGGAACCGGCTCATAACCGCGCTGAATCACAAGCAGCCCGATTGCATTCCTATCGATTTTGGCGGAACCGCCGTGACCGGAATGCATGTCAGTTGCGTCGCTGGGCTGCGAGAGTACTACGGTCTCGAGAAGCACCCAGTTCGCGTGCACGAACCATTTCAAATGCTGGGATTGATCGAGGATGATCTAGCGGATGCTATGGGAATCGATGTCGTGGGAGTGTTCCCTCGTAACACGATGTTTGGTTTTCCCGCCGAGAACTGGAAAGGCTGGCGGCTGAACGGACTGGAAATTGAGGTCCCGGGAAATTTCAATACAACGGTCGACGCCAAGGGTGACACGCTGATTTACCCGGAAGGCGATACGTCTGTTCCTCCGAGCGGACGGATGCCCGAGAGCGGATATTTCTTCGATGCGATTGTGCGCCAGGAGCCGTTCCAGGAAGACACGCTGAATGCGGAAGACAACATGGAAGAGTTCAGCGCCATCACGCAGGAAGAACTCGATCATTTGGCGCGCTCGACTCGGGCCGCGGCGGCGACGGGTCGAGGCATAATCGCTACCTTTGGTGGAACCGCTTTCGGGGATATTGCGTTAGTCCCGGCGCCATCGCTCAAGCATCCCAAGGGAATTCGAGATATTACGGAGTGGTACGTTTCGACCAGTAGTCGTCAGGATTATGTCCACAAGATTTTCGAACGGGAATGCGAGATTGGAATTCAAAACCTGGAGCGCATTCATGCCGCGGTGGGCGATACGGTGCAGGCCATATTTGTCTGTGGCACGGATTTCGGCACACAGACGTCGGCATTCTGCTCTGTGAAGACGTTTCGCAATTTATATTTTCCTTACTACAAACGCGTGAATGACTGGGTCCACTCACATACGACGTGGAAGACCTTCAAGCATTCTTGTGGATCTGTCGTAAAATTTCTTCCGTCCTTTATTGAGGCCGGCTTCGACATCCTGAATCCTGTGCAGTGTTCCGCGACTGGAATGGACCCAGAGGACCTGAAAGTCAACTATGGCGAGAGTCTTGTTTTTTGGGGCGGAGGGGTGGATACGCAGAAGGTAATGCCGTTCGGCACGCCCGCGGAGGTGCGCGAACAGGTTCTAAGGCGATGCGAGATTTTCTCACTGGGCGGCGGATTCGTGTTTAACGGCACGCACAATATCCAGGCAGCAACGCCTATCGAGAACATTGTGGCGATGCTGGATGCTGTGCATGAATTCAACGGGAGATATTGAGGGCGCCGGAGTTGCGGTTGCGGCATTGCGCGGGCTGCTGGACTGCAGGAAAGTTCATACAGTTCACAAATTCTTCCTGAAAGTCAACGTCTGAGGCGAGCGCTATATGTTCCATCGTGGGTAGCGGCCGTTCGTTTACGGAGAGCAGGAGCATCTTTGCTCCGCGCAGGGCTGTGTTGCCGGAAGGCACGATGCGCTGTGGAGAAAATTCTAGCAGGCCGATGCTGACGGCACTCGCGGCCTGTACGTAGTTGCCGAATGCTCCGGCGAGATGAATGCGTTTGAGATCTTCTGGCTGCGCGCCCAGAGATCGCAGCAGTAATCTGAATCCTGCAGCGACGGCGGCTTTGGCGAGTTGCAACTCGCGAATATCCGCCTGATGCAAAACCACCGGACCAGCGACGGGGAAGAGTTTGGTTCCATTCGCGATGCGGCCCGAGGGAAGGATGGCACCTGTTTCCACACCCACTGCAACGGCGTCGACCACGCCGCTGCCGCAGATTCCTCGCGGGTCCTGGTCGCCGATTACAGTGACGTGAATTTCTCCATTGCAGTTCGACACGCGCGAGATTGCGCCGGATGAGGCCCGCATGCCCATGCGAATTGAAGCCGCTTCAAATGCGGGCCCGGCGGCTGTCGAAGCATACAGAATTCGGTCCCGATTGCCGATGGCGATCTCGCCATTCGTGCCCAGATCGACCAAGGCAATCATTTCTTTTGAGGTAGGCATGCCGACGGCGACGATGCCGGCCAGAATGTCGGATCCCACAAAGCCGCCCAGGCAGCGGACAAAATGAATGCGGCAGGAGGGAGGCAAAGGCCAACCAAGTTGGTCGGCTGAGAAAACCTGTTCGCCCAAATGCAGAGAATGGAAGGGAGCGTGCGACAGCGGTTCCACATCGAGATCCGAAAACAAGTGATGCATCACCGAATTTCCGACCAGCACAACCTCCGCAACTTCCTGCTCTCGACGCCGAGCCAGCGTTGCGACCATCGAGCCGATCGACGCACGTACGATCGTGGTGAGATTAGCGCCGGACATCGCCGCTCGAATTCTGCTCATCACGTCCGAGCCGAACGGTGCTTGCGGATTCAGTTCTGTTTCCACCCTAAGAACGTCGCCCGTTGCGAGATCGATCAACTGCGCGGCAATCGTGGTTGTGCCCAGATCAACGGCGATACCGAGGCCCTGTTTTCCTTTGCCAGGCAACGCGGAATTGTCGCTCAGAATCTCCATATGCCATTGCTCACACTCCAGAACCAGAGGCACGTCTGCAATGGCCTGGCAGGCCAGCCGCCAACCGTTGGCCAGATCTTCGGCAGAGAAGAACAAACTGTCCTGCTGGGTGATCGGGAGCGATCCGTGGAGCACGCGGACGCGACAGCCCCCGCAAAGAGCGGCGCCTCCGCAGGGGAATTCGATGCCATGTAGCGACAGCATGGAGGTGAGCGACGCGCCACGCGGTACCTCGACAACCGTCCCGGAAGGCTCCAGTTGAATCCGCACATTCTCAGCACTCATGTGATGTCCACAATGGCTTCGCCTAGGGTTGCGCGGATGGTAGAGCCCGGTGGGATGATGAGAAAATCGCCGACATCCCATTCGCCGTTGACGAGGCGTTGCAGCAGCGAGAGCGATCCTTGAACCTCGTCGAATCTCCACCCTTCTTTGTTCGCTTCGGCGCGAGCCTCGTCGCGGAAAACATTCTCTCCTTCGACTCCAGGGGAGATGTAGGTGAGTTGAGAGTAGTGGCTGCGAAAGGCGTTGAATTGCTCGAAAAGGTAAATGCCGTTCTCCTCACCGTATTGCGCGATGAATTCTTCCCGGCTCCGGCGTTCGCCGAGGATGCGTCCCGCAGAAGCCCCCGCTTGCTCGAGAATTTGTCCTGGGGTTTGAAATTCCAGCCAGCCGGGAGAGCGGTAATAGACGCCGGAGTGGCTGTCGAAATATGCCTGATAGCGGTGTCGATCACCCATCAGCAACGCAATGCAGTCGTGTGCTCGTGGCAGCACGAGACGAGTTCTTCCGGCGCGCAAACCTTCTGTGCCTCGGCCACAGAGGGCATATCCCAGAACGATGGCGTCATATCCCTCGGCGTCCGAGGCGTCGATTCGCTCCTGTAGCCGCGGGCGCATGGCAGCCCCCAGGTCATGCAGTCCCATGGTGAGGAATTCCACGTCAATTGCATGCGGGGACGCGGCGATGACCAGCTTCATCTCGCGGGTAAGGACCTGACAGCTGATGATTTTCAAACGCATCGCTTCACCAAAGGAAATATCATCGAAAATTATTTCCAGCCTCTTCTTGCGGCATCAAGACAGGATGGCCTCAGATCGATTCCGTACACATGCCAACATCGCGCGAATATTTTCCGAAGGAGTATCGGCTGGTAGCGCGCAGCCGCTGTTGAGCACAAAACGCGGACTATCCGCAAACGTATCGAGAAGCTCTCGCGTTTTTAACTGGACCAGTTCGGGAGTTCCACGGGCGAGTACGCCAGACGGATCGATGTTGCCCACGAATGTGACCGTATCCTTCAAGGCGTCATGGGCCAACTGCAGGTTGGTTTTGAAGTCGATCTCCAATGCGTCGGCTCCGATCGTTGCCATTTGCTTGAGGATTCGGTCGGTTTTCCCGCAGATATGCAGCAGATACGGGAGGCCTAGCTCATGCGAGCATTCAGCAACCCGCCGTTCATACGGCAGGGCGTACGTGCCGTAGAAACGCGGGGACAGCATATCCGGACCTGCCGGACTATCACCATTCGAAAGCATATGCGCCCCGGTTTTCGCCATCAATCTGAGGAGTTGGCAAGTCACGCCGGTACAGTACTCGAGTAGTCCGTGGACGAGTTCATCGTTTTC
>JAJXZK010000321.1 GCA_021780095.1 Acidobacteriota bacterium
GGCGTTTTCAATCCACTGCAGTTTGTTCTCGTTGTCTCGATAGAAGGGCTCCGGGATCAGCTTGTTGCGCAGTAAATCCAGCTGCACATTGCCGGGAACCGTGGCGGGCAGCCAATGGTCATGAGCGATCCCTTGCACATTCGTGACTTGCCGGAACTCCCACCCGTGGTTCAACGGAATCGATTGTTTCGCTGCCGCCGAAGTAAGTGGGGCCAAAACCCAGGCAAATCCAATCATCATCACCGCAATCAGAGTAGGCCGCAACGCCCCGGACAGCTTCATCGTTTAACTCCCGTCAAATTTGCTGCTACCGACAATTTATACTCAAACCAACGAATCGATTCGATAGTCTCCAGACGGCGATTCGATTGGCAACCCGAAAGGTTGTAACTACACTAAGATCTGATTCGCGGCGCACATATTTTTACTGGACACTTACGATGGAGAGTTCTCAATGGCGACAGCAGAGGACATACAGCAGGACCTGAGTGAGACATATCCAATCTCGCCGGAACAGATCGAACAATATCAGCAGAACGGATATATCAAGCTCAAGCATGTACTTTCCGCCGAAACACTCGCCTACTACGGCCGCGAAATCACTCGGAAAGTAAAAGAACTCAACGCGGAACATCTTCCGATTGAGGAACGCGACCTGTACCATCGCGCATTTCTCCAGGTAGAAAATCTTTGGGAAAGCAGCAGCCTGGTTCGCGAATTTGTTACCTCGACAAAACTGGGCCGCATCGCCGCCCAGCTTATGAACTCGACCGGCGTGCGCATCTACCATGACCAGGCGCTCTATAAGGAAGCGGGCGGGGGCATTACTCCCTGGCACGCCGATCAATACTACTGGCCCGTGGACACGAACAAAACCATCACCGCCTGGATCCCGTTGCAGGAAACTCCATTGGAAATGGGGCCGCTCGCCTTCTGTCCGAAAAGTCATCGCGTCACCTACGGTCGCGATCTGGAGATTGGACAGGAAAGCGAAGATCGGATTGGCGAGGCCCTCAAAGATCACGGAATCGATGAAGGAAAATTCGACCTGGGAGAAGTGAGCTTTCATTCCGGGTGGACCTTCCATCGCGCCGGCCAAAACACTACGACAATTCCGCGCGAGGTGATGACCGTTATTTATATGGACGAGAACATGCGTCTTATTCAGCCGGTGAATTCGTATCAGCACGCCGATCGCGACAAGTATTGCCCTGGCATTGAGGTGGGCGATCTGATCCACACTCCCATGAACCTGCTGGTGTGGAGCAGCCGCAGCTAGATGGCAAATTCAGACTTGCGAGAGTGCCCTTGTTGCAATCAGCCTACTGCACCTTCCAAGTCCACAAATATAGCTGGTGCCTGTGGAACTGGTAAGGCTGATAGAGCGGCTGGGTTCCATACCTGACGTCGGGCGTGAAGGTATAGCTATAGGTCTCGCAATCCAGAATTGCACGCACCTCAGTTCCCTTCGGCGTCGCTGGGTTTAGTTCGATGACGCTGGTGCGATTTTCAGCGGAGGTCCACTCGCGTCCCTTGGTCTCCTGCAGGTCGGCTATTTCCGTGATCCACGGCGAATCGGTGTAGACCTTGGCGCGACACCAATTCCCTTTATCGAATGGATCGAGTCCTTGCGCCACTTGCAGCCAAACTGTCGCCTGTTCGCCGGGCTGTAGTTCTCCATTTCCGTTGCCTTGCCCCTCAGTGACTGTGCGCGGAACGCTGGTCCCGCCGCCGTGGACACTTTGGTAGAAGGTTGGAAATGTCTTCGTTCGTCCATCCAGAACCACGACTGCTAACGGCCGCGCGAGATTCGAGGGCGCGACCAGCACATCGAAGTATGTGTGCAGGTCTGCTGATTCAACTTTGTCTTTCGCCCTCGCTGCGCTCGCATTCAGATACAACCGAGTTCTTGAGAAATCGCCATCGCCGGCCGTGAACTGCACTAAAAACTTGGAGCCAAGGTCAACCACTTGTCCTGATTTCATTTCCGGTACAACAGCGGCGCCGCGTAGGATTTGCACTGTGGGATAGTCGGAGCTCAATTCCACATGCAGATTTCTTAGCGGCGCGGCGCCAGGATTCCAGATGCGAATCGGCAGCGTCAGCGGCTTACCCGGCATCAGTCGAAGATGATCGTGCGTCGTCAACGGCAGCAGAATCGGAGGCTGTACAGCGTTTATGCCCTCGCCGGAAAAGGAAAATGCATGACCGCTGCAATCCGTCGCCAGATGCAATTTTCCCTGCGGATCGGCGACCATATCTTTCGTCGTCATCCGGTCATCCTTCATGCTCCAATCGTAGACCTTGTATGTAGCGCCCCTCTGATACAGGTTTGCCGTCGTCACCTTCAACTGCGTGCACACCGCCGGCGGCCCATCTGGAGCCCATTGACGCGAAGTGATTTGCATTCCCGCTTGGCTGACATGCTGCAGGTAGATCATGGCTGGGCCGGCGATATCGGCGTGCACGGCATAGCCCCACGCATCGAAGCGATTGAATGCGCTGGCATAATTCCAGTGCGTCGGCGTGGTGTCGAGCGCGGGATTGGCAAACGCCCTCATGTGAAACTCGAACGTCTCCGCGATGGAAGTCGCCCAGTGACGATCATATTCATCCTGGCGAAATTCAAAATCGACCGACGGCGTCGCCGCGAAGGCCGCGCGTGTTTCTTCCGTGTACTGGCTTATGTAATCGCCGCTGGCACGGATTAACCGAACGGGTGTGTGCTGGAAACTCAATACGTAATCCTTCGGCCGCCACAGCGAGCGCCGACCCTTTTCTCCTACGTAAAATTCCGGACCCGGATTGAACGCCGAGCAACTGCCGATGATTTGCGGGTAGCGGGCACTCAGGTACAGGCTCATAAAGCCGCCCATGCTCAACCCCGATGTCGCTCGATAGCGCCGCGAAGTAAGAGTTCGATAATTCGCATCAATAGCGGCAACCTGCTCGAGAAAATATTTGCCGAAATCGATGTCTCCCCCGGGCCGACGAAGATCATATGGGTCCCCGCCGTAAAATCCCGTGTAGTCGCGGGCAACATATCCATCCACTCCGACCACAATCACAGCATGGGTCGCGACAAACCGGCAAATCTTCGGCACCGTGTCCTCGCCGCGATCGTAGTCCTCCAGCGTGTATCGATCGCTGTGGCCATGCAAGTAATAAATAACAGGATAGCGAGCGGAAACCGCGTCGTAATTTGTCGGCAAGAAAATCCGGTAGTGTCGCGGACCGCCGAACACCCTGGAGTCAAATGTCTCGTCACGAAATTCTGCAGTCCCTGCCGCGCAATGCAGCACCGTGTCCGGAGAAGTCCTTTGCGCTTCGATATCGCCAGCGGTCTTTGCGTTCACTGAAGGCACATTCTGCGCTCGCAGGCTCGCGGCATGAAATATCACAATACCGATGCAGCAGGCAAAAACCACAGCTGCGAGTGACGCCCGGATTATTCTCCACACAACTCTTCGACGAATGTTGTGCCGATCCATGTCTCGCCCTTCGTCATTTCTTGTGAGTGCTTGCCTTCGCCGGACTCGGCAGCGGAGCCGGCAATTGTTCGATCAACCAGCGAACCATCTCCTTGCCTCCGGAAAAGTTGTCGTACTGCCGCGGCAGGTTGTGATTATGACCATCCACATACTCGTTGTAGACCCACGGATCGACGACAGCCAGGACAGTCCCTCTGCCATACGTCGCCCCGGCCATCATGATGGTTCCCTGTTGCTCCAGCAGCGCGAACGCCGGTTTGCGCACGGAAATGGTGCATGTGTCTTTCATGTAGAAAATATGCGAGCCCGGGACTACAGGAGAATCCCCACTCACCGCCAGCCGGCCGGCTTGGAGATCTTCGCCTATTACATGGTGGGACAACACATTATTAAAGTGAATGCCGAACTTGTCGGCTAACAGATTCAGGTGATCGATGTCGGCGTTGGGTCCATCGTTCTCCATTATCACGAGGACTCCGCCCTGTTTGACCCACGCTGCAACCTGCGCGGCATCCTTGGGCTGCACATAATGCGGATCTGGATTCTTCGAAGGGATATCCGGCGACACGATCATGTACATCTGCGCATGCTTCAGATTCTCGAGCGTCGGCGCACTATATAGTGTTGTCGTCCTAACTCCGTAGCCACGAAAGATATGTCCAAGAAAGGAGAACCCGCTATTTGCCTGGTCATCCCATTTGTAGTGGAAATATTCTTTCTGTCCGGCCGCGTTCGTCCGCTGCTGACTGTTGAACCAGGCGTCCATCCTGACCGTCGCGCCCTCACCCGTGAGAGCGGTCGGCGCTAACTCCATTTCGCTGCTCGCTAACAGAAATGCTCCCACTCCCCGCGGATCATTGCTGGTTCTCGGCACGCTGATGTAATAGGAATAACTGCCGTCGCTACGCGCGTTCCCACCCAACTCGGTTCCCGACACGGTGTCACTGATCGTCAGCGAACCATTTGGATTGTTCTGCACGAAGTATTGCAGGATGCCGCGATAGCCTCGGGCCGCGTTCCTGGCATAACCTGGCGGCAAGTATCCCAGGCGCACGCCTTTGGCGAAGGCGTAGGTAAACATGCAGGAGGCGGACGACTCCAAATAATTCCCTTTCGCCTGCGGCCTATCCAGAACTTCATACCATAGTCCGGTGCGAGGATCCTGCACCTTGGCCACCGCTGCAGCCTTGCGATTTAAGATTGCGATCAGCTCAGCACGGCCCGGATCATTCGGCTTGTAATACGGCAACGTATCCACCAGGGCCATCAGGTACCATCCAGTGGCTCGCGCCCAGAAGCTCGGTGAATCTCCCGTAGTTTTATCCGCCCAGGCTTGTTGCTTCGACTCATCCCAGCCGTGATATAGCAGGCCGGACTTCGGATCACTCGCATGCTGGTTGATCAAGACAAATTGCTTCGTGATATCCGCAAAATCGTTCGGCTCTTGAAACATCACCGCGTATTCGGCATAGAAAGGCTCCGCCATGTACAGCCCGTCCAGCCACATCTGGTCGGGCGTCTCGCCGTGATGCCAGAATCCTCCGGAGACATTGCGCGGCTGCGTTGCCAATTGATCGCGGATCAGTTTCGCCGCCTTGTAATACTTTGCCTCCTGCGTCACTCCATATAGCAGCAGTAATTGGTTGCCAAGCAAAACGCTGTCCAGGTTGTGAGCCTTCGCCTCGAAGGTTCGGATCGACCCATCGTCGGCAACATATTGGTCCACCCCTCTCTTCAAGTAGTCGTAGTACGCAGGATCGGCAGTGTTATGCCAGACATCGTCCATTCCATTCAGCACGATACCCAGCCGATAGTCCCATTTCCACTCCCCCTTATCCGCGGAGTAATGACCGTCCGGCCAATTCTGCATCACGGAGCGCGCCATCTGCTGCGACAAAGGAGTCGTCTCCGCCTGCACGCCACACAAAGCGAAGGCGAGCCCGCCGATTGCACAACCCGTGGCGAAACACTCCAAAAACTTAAAAACAAACGATTGCAACGTTACGATCCGTTGCGCGCAGCTGTCGGCGGAAAGTTTGAAGGAAAGCATTGTCGTTCTCTCCTGATACAGCAAATCCAGCGAGTCCGCTCCTAAAATGCGAACTGAAGCAGCACCGGCCCTGGATGAATGTTTGTACGCAGTACAGGCTACCCTACAGGAACCGTCTGCGCCACATGCTGGGAAATGGCCGAGGACTATCCTACTTGAACCGCTCCAGCACCTTCGCTGCGTCCGCTCCTTCGAGCCATGCCCCGTGATTCGCCTCGGAGTTACGAAACTCTGGCAGGCTGTCCGCGGGCATACTGGGAGTCGATAGATGCTGCTGCGTCGTACTGTAGGCCTGCTTCACCACTTCCGGCAGCGTCGCAAGCTGCTCCTGAATACTCTTCTGAATGATCGCGACTATCTCGGGATATTTCGCCGCGCAGTCGTAGCTTTCCTTCGGATCGTCGACAACGTTATACAGTTCGGGATTCCGCAGCGTGTAGTTGATGCGCCCCTGCGCTGGAACTGGCATAAACATCGGCGTATTTCCGCGCGCGATATGCAGCTTCCATTGTTTCCATCGAGCGCACTGGATATTCCAGCCTTCAAACGACAGCAAGGCTTGACGTTCCACCGCGTCCTGTTGGCACGTCAGCAGTGTCCAGATATCCCGCCCATCGAGCGGATATGCGGGCAACTCGCCGCGGCACAACCCTGCTGCCGTGGGCAGAATATCCAAGTGTGACGCCAGCGCATCCGTCACTCGACCCAGCGGCAGCGTGCCCGGCATGCTGGCAATCATCGGGATTCGCAGGCCGCCTTCATACACGCCCCCCTTTCGCCCGCGTAAATTGCCGGTGCTGCCCTGGAACCACGGGCCATGATCGCTGGTAAAAATTACCAGCGTCTTCTCTCTCTGCCCATTTGTTTCCAGCGCTCGAAGTATCTCGCCGACGCTCCAATCAATTTCCTCCACCACGTCGCCGTAAAGCCCCAGCTCCGACTTGCCGCGGAACGACGCGGATGCGTGCAACGGAATGTGCGGGTAAGAATGCGCCATGTAGAGAAAGAATGGTTTGTCTTTTGGCCGGCTCAGAAACTCGACGGCTTTCTTTGTGTACTGCTGCGTCAGCGTATCTCGATTCGCTTCCCTCTCCACAATCGTCGAGTTGTGCAGCAGCGGCAACGGGTCCATATCGACGCTATAAGGAACACCGAAGGATTCATCAAAACCGCGCTGCGTGGGCGCGTACTGCGGCAAGTCGCCCAGATGCCATTTGCCGACCGCCAGGCTGGCATATCCGGCCTTCTGCAGTACGTTCGCCACGGTTGTAGCGTCGAGCGACATGCCAGTGTCGCTCAGCGGACCGAACGCCCCGGTAGCGCCGACACGCGTGGGGTACAACCCCGTCATCAACGCCGCGCGCGATGCCGAACACAAGGCGATAGGGGTGCAGTGATGGGTAAAGCGCACTCCCTGGGCCGCGAGACGATCAACGTTCGGCGTAGCTAATTTCGATCCATAACACCCAAGGTCGCCATAGCCAAGATCGTCGCAGATGATGACGACAATGTTGGGCCGGTCTGGTTTGGTCACATGCCTGGTTGCATGGCTTCGGGCCTCGGCCTCGTTCATGCCGCTGGCAACCGTGTCCAGAGTGGACGCAGCCAGCGAAGCTCCCGCAGTTGCGAGGAATTTTCTGCGATTCATGGGCGACCGGACTAAAAGGGATCGGCATCGTGCGCCGTCAGTCGGTAGTGTAGCGCATGCGTCCGGCGGCGCATGAAATGCACCAGCCGCCGAAAAATTCCCGCGGGCCGTCCCGCTCGCGTACTCGCCTCATCTACAAAAAATGCCGTGTTGAATTCGCAATCTTCGGGTTAGGATTCTCTCAAGATTGCGCAAGCACGGAAGGAGTCCATGTTGTTAAATATCGGCCAAAATGCCTACATCGTCGTGCTGTGGATCACGCTCTCGATCACATGCCTCGTGATGTTGAATACGTTCTGGAACCCAGCCGGCGCAGCATTCATAATGATGTCATCGGATGGCAACTCGCTATCCTGGGCACCATCTATGCGGTCATGATCGGATTCATGCTGTACGCGGTCTGGAATAACTTCCAAACGGCAGAGACAAACGCCAATAACGAAGCGAACGACCTGGTAAATCTGTACCGAGCCGCAGATGGATTGCCGCAAGTGCAGCGCGATCAAATCCAAATGTTCGCAAGAAACTACGTACAGTCTGTGATTACGCAAGAATGGCCGCAGATGGATCGTGACTCGCGCGGCGTCATCAGTAATCATTACCTGGCGCAGCCATATGTCATGGGAATGTGGCACATCGCGGCGCACACCCCGGCGAATAACCTTGCCGAGCAAGCCAATCTACGACAGGTCATGATCGAACTCAGCAGCATGACAGAGCATCGAAGAGTTCGCCTGCTCGAAAGCAGAACCGAGATGCCAAGCATTCTATGGGGCGTGCTGATCATGGGGGACGTCATCACAATAGCGTCCTCCTGCCTGATTGGAAGCGAGAACGTGCCCTTGCATTTTGTATTGATTATGTCGCTTAGCTTGCTGATTTCGCTGGCACTTGTGGCGATTGGGGATATCGACCGGCCATTTCAGGGGTCAGTGCATGTCAGGCCGAGCGCGTTTCAACGGGCACAGGAAACGATTCTGCAGCCGGACGGGACATCATTCTGATCTGCGATGCTGGCTTTCTCACTTACAGCCCTCATGACGCGCAAAAAGGCCGCATTCCCAGCGGAATTGCGGCCCTTGAATTCTCGAATCGACGGAACGCTTAGTTGGCGCGAGTGGTATCGGCTTCGCGCAGACGGGCTGCCTTGCCGCGCAGTGCGCGCAGATAAAACAGCTTGGAGCGGCGCACGCGAGCTGAGCGAATTTTTTCCACCTTCTCCACCACTTTGCAGTGCAAGGGGAAAATGCGCTCGACGCCCTGGCCGAAGCTCATCTTGCGAACCGTAAAGCTGCCTTCCGCACCGTTCTTGCGCGCGATCACGATGCCCTCAAAGGCCTGCACGCGCTCTTTGTCGCCTTCTTTAATCTTTACCTGAACGCGGACCGTATCGCCTGGGCCAAATTTGGGGAGATCGGTGCGCTGAAGCTTGGCAGCCAGACGCTGCATGACGGGATGAATCGACATAAAATTGTTCCTGCTCTAGTTAGAAAATGGGATTACGAGGCAAAGCACTTGAAGCTGTCTCATAAACTCGAAATCAACGGATACGTCTGCTGTGAAACCCGTAATCGAGGCGGGTCTCGGGTCGTTGGCCGAAGTTACGGCTACCATCTATGAGACAGCTTCTAGTGTACATGGAATCAGCGATTTCGTCTCGTTTTCATAGGTCGGTTCCCTCTCTCGGCGCGTCTTCAATCGTATGGAGCGGCGGTCCGGAGAGCGGAAGAATCACCGTAAACGTGGTCCCGCTTTTTCCTATCTCCGAGCGGCTGCGCACGTGGATACTTCCCTTGTGCTTGTCTACAATACCGGCGGACACCCAAAGCCCCAGCCCGGTCCCAACCTCGCCTTTTGTTGTGAAAAATGGCTCGTAAATGTGCCTTCTGGTATCCGCGGACATGCCATGCCCTGTATCTGAAATCGTAACCCTCACGCCGGTTTCCCGATTTCGCCAGTCTGTAACCGCGCGTACGCGCAACCGCAGCATGCCTCCATTCGGCATCGCATCCGTCGCATTCCCTACCAAATTGGCGAGCAACTGACGAATCTCTCCGGAGTAGCAAACCAGCGGCGGACAATTCGACGTCTCCAGTTTGACCTGGATCTTATTGCGCGCCAGCTTGCCACGATAGAGCGTCAGCACAGAATCCAGCAATTCCACCATATCGGTGGCCATGGCGGAGGACTGCTGTTTGTGGAAACGCAGCGCCTGGCTGGCGATTTGCGACACACGCCCCAGTTCCTCCTCCGCGGACCTCAGGTATCCGGCCGTCTCCTCATCGACAGCGGAAAGGCGTGCCAGGAAAATCAGGTTCATCACCGCTTCCAACGGGTTGTTGATCTCGTGCGCTATGGATGCAGCCAGCCTGCCGACAACCGCCAACTTCTCCGCCTGGCGCAAACCCGTCTCCGCTTTTCGCTGGGCGTCGATGTCGGTATTCGTTCCGAACCAGCGCACGATCGTCCCCGCTTTATCGCGCACTGGGGAGGCCAGGGTCAGGAACAAGCGGAATTCTCCGTCGGCCCCGCGCAGGGGAAACGCCATTTCAAATGGCTCTCCGGACTTCATGCAATCCTTATATTTTGCGGTCACCGCGGGCAACCACTCGGGATTATGCACCGAGCGCCAACCCCAGCCTTTCATCTGCTCAAAGGTTGTGCCGGTGTACTCATACCAGCGACGGTTGTACCAGATAATGCTGCCGTCGGGATTGGCCATCCACGCCAGTTGTGGAATCGAGTCAGCCAGAACCCTGAATTGCTCTTCGCGGGTTTCGATTTCCTGGCGGATACGCACCTGGTCCGTAATGTCGACTGTGTGAATGAGGAGTCCGTCGGTGCGGCCATCCGCACTGCGATGCGGCTGGTACACAAAATTGAAGTAGGCTTCTTCGTTCTCGCCCTCTGGACCGCGCCGCAGTCGCGCCTTCAGTTCTTTTCCGATAAATGGAACCCCGGAGCGGTAGACGTCATCCATCCAGCCGAAAAAGGGTTGACCCTCCAATTCGGGAAGAACTTGCCGAATCGGCTTGCCAACGATCTCCGCCTCCGACGACCGGCCGATCAGGTCAAGATACTGTCGATTTGCCAGCGTGACGTAATGCTCTGGCCCAGTCGTCACCATAATGCCGGCTGGAGCGTTCAAAAAGAGCTCGCGAATCTGACTGCGCTCCGCTTCCGCCGTTTCGCGCAATTCTCGCTCCCGCTCGACGGCCTCGGCCTCCCAGATGGTGCTGGCAATCTGGTCTGCCACCTGGGCATAGAACGAACGGCAGGATTCGTCCAGCCGCTTGCGAACACTTACCCCAGCTAGCAAAAATCCAATCGGCTCGGTGGTGTTCGCAGGCAGAATGGGCACGGCGATGGCCTGCTCCGGAGCTTGTCCCCAGGGCGCTTGCGGCAGCGGGTCAAGTTTCACCGTCCGCAGGTCAAGCATGCAGCTCTCTCCGCTGGTGGAGGCCAGGACGCGCTGCCAGCCTCCTGCACGAAGGTCGACTTTGCCAGGGAAATTGGGCGGCCCGGTGTGCGCGATCAGGTTCGCATGCGTGCGCTTTGCGTCAAACAAATAAATCACCGCAAAGGGAAAATCGTGGGGGTTGGCGGCCAGCACCTTCACTGCGGCGAGACAGGCATCATTGGCGTTGCGTGTTTGCGTCCCAAATACAGATGCCAGGTCACGCAATGTGTGCAGACGACGGGATCCTATCACGCGCTCGGTGGTCTCGATCACAGGAGTGAACACTCCGCCGACGCGACCCGACTCGTCCCGGATCGGGCTGTAGGAAAAACTGAAATAGCACTCTTCCCCGTAGCCGTCGCGCTCCAGCAAAAGCAGCAAGTCTTCGGAGATCGTAGCTTCGCCGCGCTCCATCACCTGGGTCAACATCGGGCCGATGACGTTCCAAATCTCCGGCCAGACCTCCCGTCCAGGCGATCCCAATGCCCATGGATGCTTGCTGCCGATTAGTGGACGATAGGCATCGTTATAAATCTTGACCAGCTGCGGTCCCCACCAGATCAGCACCGGAAAGCGGGAATTCAAACAGGTGCTGACAGAAGTTTTCAGGCTTTGCGGCCAATGGGAAATCGGACCCAAAGGCGTCTTCGACCAGTCCATCTCTCGCACACGCGCACCCATCTCTCCGCCGCCGGCAAGAAAGCCGAGATGCGCTTGCGTTTGCTTCTTCGGGTTTCCCCTGGAATGGTCAGGTTTCATGGCGCAACTCTTCCAACAGAGCGCGGTCCTCTTCCGTCAACGGTGCATCGATTAATAAATCCGGACGATTCTGCAGCGTCTTCGACAACGATTGCCGTCGACGCCAGCGGCGAATCTCCTCGTGGTTGCCCGAGCTCAACACCGCGGGCACCTCGGCGCCGCGAAACTCCGGCGGACGAGTGTAATGAGGATAATCGAGCAACCCTCCGGAATCGCAGGTCGATTGCGGATGAGGTCTATCGAACGTCACGTCTGTCTCGGGTGCGTCAACGGGGTCCAGCGCCGCAGATTCGGCGGAGAAACTCTCGTAGCGTGTGGAATCTTCATTCCCCAGTACTCCTGGCATCAGCCGGCTTACGGCGTCGACAATCACCGCAGCCGCCAGCTCTCCGCCGGAGATCACGTAGTCCCCGATCGAAAGCTCGGTATCGGCCAGCAGTTCGTTGACTCGTTCGTCCACTCCCTCATAACGCCCGCACAGAAACACGATTCTCTCAACCTCGGCCAGCTCCCGGGCCACGGCCTGCGTGAAGGATTTTCCCTGCGCGGATAGCAGCACCACTCGCTCGCGCGAGGAATCACGCACACTCTTTTCGGCAATCCCAAGAGACTCGACGGCGCGGAACATCGGTTCCGGCTTCAACACCATCCCCTCGCCGCCGCCAAACGGACGGTCGTCGACGGTCTTGTGCCGGTCCGTTGTAAAGTCGCGCAGATTGTGCACGCGAACGTGAACCCGATCCTCCGCAATGGCGCGCCCCAGGATTCCGAAGCTGAATGGGCTTTCGAAGAACTGGGGAAACACCGTAATGATGTCGAACTCGATCGCCTTCGCCGTCATCGTTCCTGCCCGCGCCGTGGACTTTCTTCAGCCATTTTGTTTCCACTTGATGCTGCATCCGAGGCTGGGCCGCTGCTCCATCTCCACCGGCTTGCCG
>JAJXZK010000227.1 GCA_021780095.1 Acidobacteriota bacterium
ATGGCGGCGGCGGAACGGCATATGGCGGCGCGCTATAACAAGCCGGGGCTGGAGATTGTCGATCACACTACCTACGTGATGTGCGGCGACGGCGACTTGATGGAAGGGGTCTCGCACGAGGCCTGTTCCTTCGCGGGCACGCTGGGGCTAGGAAAGCTGATCGTTCTGTATGACGATAATTTAATTTCGCTCGATGGCCCCACGGATTTGTCATTCACCGAGAATGTCGAAGAGAGATTTAAGGCCTATCACTGGCATGTGCAGCGCGTGGCCGATGGGAATGATCTGGAAGCTCTCTCCAAGGCGATTGAGGCGGCAAAAGCGGTGACGGACAAGCCTTCCATCATTGCGGTGCGAACGATTATCGGCTACGGCAGCCCCAAGGCCGGCTCGTCCAAGGCGCACGGCGAGCCGCTGGGAGCAGCAGACACCAAGCTGACCAAGGAGAAGCTGGGCTGGCCGGCGGACAAGTCGTTTTATGTTCCGGAAGAGGCGGCGAGAAACTGGGCGCAGGCGATAGACCGCGGCGCAAAGTTTGAAGCGGACTGGAATGCGTTGTTTGAAAAATACAAGCAGCAATTTCCTGAGCTGGCGGCCGAATACGAGCGCGTCTTTGCCGGCAAACTGCCGGCGGGATGGGAGGCAGGCGTTCCGAAGTTTCCTGCAGACTCCAAGCCAATTGCGACGCGTATTGCGGGCAACACCGTGATGAACGCAATTGCCGCCAAGGTGCCGGAATTGATTGGCGGAGCGGCGGACCTTTCCACTTCTACAAAAACCACAATCAAGGACAGCCCCAGCTTCCATGTGGATCCAAACGGTCGCAACATTTTCTTCGGCGTGCGCGAGTTTGGCATGTGTGCCTTTGTGAATGGGATGGCGGCGCATGGCGGGCTGATTCCTTATGGATCGACGTTCTTTGTGTTCAGCGATTATGCGCGACCGGCGCTGCGCCTGGCGGCGTTGATGGAAGTGCCGTCGATCTTCGTGTTCACGCACGACTCGATTGGACTTGGACAGGATGGCCCGACGCACCAGCCGGTGGAGCAGATCGCGTCGCTGCGGGCGATTCCAGAACTGACAGATTTTCGGCCCGCGGATGCGAATGAAACCGCGGCGGCCTGGCAAGTGATTCTGGAGCGGCGCAAGCCTTCATTTCTGGCTCTCTCGCGGCAGGACCTGCCCATCATTGATCCTGCGAAATACGACATTCTGAACGGAGTACGCCATGGGGCTTATGTGCTGCGCGATGGCGGAAGCTCGGCGGACGTGGTCTTGATCGCAACCGGCAGCGAAGTGAGTCTGGTCCTGCAGGCTGCGGCCGCACTGGAATCGCAGGGGGTGCATGCGCGCGTTGTCTCCATGCCGAGTTGGCGGCTCTTTGATGCGCAGGCGGAGGAATATCAGAAGCAGATCCTGCTGACTGGCGTTCCCCGGTTGGTTGTCGAAGCGGCCAGCCCGATCTGCTGGTGGAAGATTGCCGGCGACAGCGGAGATGTACTAGGGCTGGATCGATTCGGTTCCTCGGCGCCGGGGGAGATCGCCATGGAGAAACTTGGATTCAACGTGGATAACGTGGTCCGCAAAGCAACCGCGATTGTTGCGCGTGCGGGGAAGACTTCCGCGATGGCAGGAAAGTGAGAGTGATATGAGAATTGCGATTGGGTCCGACCACGCCGGATTTGACCTGAAAGAGGAAGTTCGCAAGTACATGGCCGACCTGGGACACGAGGTGCTTGATCTGGGCGCGTTCAATAAAGAGCCATCTGATTATCCGGATTTTGCAGAGTATGTGGGTCGCGCCTTGCACGCGAAGAATGCGGAGCGGGGTGTGCTGATCTGCGGCTCGGGTGTAGGTGTTTCTGTCGCGGCGAACAAGATGCCGGGGATTCGGGCGGCGATGTGCCACGACACCTATTCCGCACACCAGGGAGTGGAGCACGACAACATGAATGTGCTGGTTCTGGGGGCGCGGATTATTGGTTCTGCATTGGCCTATGAGGTTGTGTCGGCTTTTTTGAATGCGCATTTTCAATCGAACGAGGCGCGCTTTATGCGGCGCTTGAACAAAGTGAACGCCATCGAAGCACACTTTATGACGAACAAGTGGAACGCATAGCAGGAAAAAACGCCGGAAGGAGTGCGGGGAAGCTGGGATGGCGAAAATTCGCGCAACGTTCTGGGATTGCGGCGGCGTTCTGCTGACGAATGGATGGGATGAGCATGCGCGCGAGCGTGTCGCAAAACATTTTGGCCTGAACTTCGATGAGTTTGAGCAGCGGCATCCCCAGGCGAACGACCTTTGGGAGCGCGGCAAAATTGATGTGGATGAGTATCTGCGGGAGACCGTGTTTTATGCTCCGCGGGCATTTTCTGAAGAGGAATTCATCGAAAAAATGCGCGACGTGAGTCAGGTTTTGTATCCCGGAATGATCGAATTTCTTCGAACGCTGCGTGCGCAGGGTTCGCGAGACAACCGCACCTACATGTTGAGCAATGAATCGCGGGAGTTGATGGAATATCGCATCCCGACATTTGGATTATCCGGATTGTTTGATGCCTACCTGGTTTCGGCGTACATCGGATTGCGGAAGCCGGAGCCTGCATTTTTCCAATGCGCACTTGATATTTCTCAACGTCAACCCGATGAGTGTGTCTTTATCGATGACCGCGAAGAGAATCTGGAAGGTGCGCGGAAATTGGGGATTCAAGGCATTCGCATGACATCGCCGGAGCAGGTGATTGCGGAACTTCGCCGGCTGGGAATCAGCGCCGACCGAGCCGCATGACGGCAACGAATTTTCTACTACAGGAGAGTGCATGGAAATTGGACTGATCGGTCTGGGGAAAATGGGCTTCAACATGGCGGAGCGGCTGCGTCTGGGCGGGCACAAAGTTGTCGGCTTCGATTTCAACGCGGACGCCGTCAAGAACCTTACTGCGTCCGGTTCGGTGGGCGTGTCATCGCTGGATGATCTGGTGAAGAACCTGAAGGCTCCCCGTGCGGTCTGGATCATGGTTCCGTCGGGCGATCCGGTCGACCAGACGATCGCCAAGCTGGAAAGCTCCATGCAAAAGGGCGATATCTTCATCGATGGCGGCAATTCGAATTACAAGGATTCTCAGCGTCGTTACGCGCAACTGACTGCCAAGGGATTCAACTTTGTGGATGTTGGTACGTCCGGAGGCGTGTGGGGATTGAAGGAGGGTTACAGCATGATGGTGGGCGGCGATAAGGGGCCGGTCGAGCATCTGCGGCCCATCTTCGAGACGCTCGCGCCCGCTGCCGATAAAGGCTGGGGTCACGTGGGCCCGGCAGGCGCGGGGCATTTTGTGAAGATGGTGCATAACGGCATCGAATACGGGTTGATGGAGGCCTACGCCGAGGGCTTCTCGATCATGAAGCACAAGGAGCCGCTGCAGCTGGACCTGACGCAGATCGCCAAGATATGGCAATACGGCAGCGTGGTTCGCTCCTGGTTGCTGGATCTGACGGCGGACGCGCTTGAGAAGAATCCTAAACTCGAGGGCCTGGAAGCGTACGTTGCCGACTCTGGCGAAGGCCGCTGGACAGTCTTTGAGGCGATCGATCTGAACGTGTCCGCTCCAGTGATTACAGAGTCGTTGATTCGCAGGATTCGATCGCGCGAGGAAAACAATTTCTCCGATCGCATGCTGTCGATCATGCGGAATGAGTTCGGCGGCCACGCGGTGAAGAAATCGACGTAATGGGCTGATACGAGCCGCTTTTCTGCAACATGCAATTCGTCGGCAACAGCAAGACAATGATTTCCACGGTAAGGAGAGTAGCCATGGTCACGACGGAAGTAACAGTTTCTCCTGAAGAACTGCAGGCGTCGCGTGTTCCGGAGCGTGTTCCGGAGCCATGTGTGGTTGTGATCTTTGGCGCCTCCGGCGATCTGACCAAGCGGAAATTGCTGCCGGCGCTGTATCACCTGGAACAGGCTGGCTTACTACCGGCCGAGTTTTCCGTGGTCGGCGTAGCCCGGCGTCCGCTGCAGGACGAGTTCGTCAACGACATGCGGGATGGAATCATCAAAGGCGGCGGGGTCGAAGCAAATGATCCCAACCTGCGCGACTTTCTGCAAAGAGTGAACTACCATGCCATGAACTTTGACGACCCGGGCGGCTATGTCCGTTTGCAAGGGCTGCTGGAAACGCTGGACAAGAAATATGGGACCAACGGCAACCGCCTGTTTTACCTGGCCACGTCGCCGGAATATTTTTCAGAGATTGTGCATCAACTGGGCGCGCACGGCATGGCCCGGCCGGAGAAAGGTACTGTCCGCTGCATCATTGAAAAGCCTTTCGGTCATGATCTGCAATCCGCCAGGGAACTGAACGATGAAATCAACGAAGTGTTGTCGGAAGATCAGATCTTTCGCATCGACCATTATCTGGGCAAGGAAACGGTGCAGAACATCCTGGTGTTTCGCTTTGCCAATGGAATTTTCGAACCGATCTGGAACCGGAATTATATCGATCATGTGCGGATCACCGCAGCGGAGAGTATCGGGATTGAAGGTCGCGGCCCGTTCTATGAGAAGGCGGGAGCGTTGCGCGACGTGGTGCAGAACCATGTGATGGAACTGCTCTCTTTCGTTGCGATGGAGCCGCCGGTCTCGTTTTTCTCGGGGCCCATACGCATGGAAAAGGTGAAGGTCTGGAAGGCGATCCAGCCCATCAAGATGGAAGATACGGTCCGCGGGCAGTATGGCCCCGGCACCGTGGACGGCAAGCCTGTAGTTGGATATCGCCAGGAGGACCGAGTCGATCCGGCATCGAACACGGAGACCTTTGCCGCCATGAGATTCCAGATTGAGAACTGGCGTTGGGCGGGCGTTCCATTCTACGTGCGCGCGGGTAAGCGTCTCGCGAAGAGATTTACCGACATCACCATCCAGTTCAAACAACCGCCGACGATGCTTTTCAAAGACAATGTGGGACCCAGCAAGTGTGGAGAAATCCAACCCAACATTATTTCGATGCGGATCCAACCCGATGAAGGGATCTCGCTGCGGTTTGCAGCCAAAGTTCCCGGGCCAACGATGCAGAGCTGCCCGGTAATGATGGATTTCGACTATGCGGCAGCGTTCGGGGTTTCCTCTGCGAACGGATATGAACGCCTGCTTCTCGATGCCATGATGGGAGACGCGACGCTGTTTGCTCATCGTGACGGAGTGGAGGCGACGTGGGCCTTGATGACTCCAATCCTGGAGGCGTGGGCCGCGCATCCGCCCAAGGCCTTCCCCAACTATGCGGCGGGGAGCTGGGGGCCAGCGGCTGCCAGCGAGCTACTCGCCCGCGATGGCCGCAAATGGCGTCACCAGTAAGTGAGCAGGATTGCGGAATGGGGATGACAATGCCGAAGAAGATTGAGGCTTTTTATCGAGTGGAAGAGGACAGCGAAGCGGCAAGCCTGACGGCCGCCGACTGGATCGCGTCGTCCGTGGAGTCGGCTGTTCGTGAACATGGAATCGCGAGGATCGCGATCTCCGGCGGTGGTGGGCCGAAGCGTACGTTTGAACTACTGGCTGATCCGGCTCATCCTTTCCATACCCGCATCGACTGGATGCGGCTGCTGATTTTCTTTGTAGACGAGCGATGCGTGCCGCCGGACAGCCCGGACTCGAACTATCGATTGGCAAAGGAAACATTTTTGTCGAAGGTGCCGCTGCCGCAAGAGAATGTGATTCGGATTGAAGGCGAACTTGAACCGGAGGAAGGCGCAGCGCGCTACGAGTCGGCCATACGCAACCGATTTCGACTGGAGGGGGCAGAACTGCCGCGCTTTGATCTGATAGTGCTGGGTATGGGCACGAACGGGCATACTGCCTCCTTGTTCCCGGGCTCAGAAGCCCTGCATGAGATGATGCGATTGGCGGTCGCCAACCATGTGCAGGACAAAAATCCGTGGCGCATCACTCTTACGTGGCCGGTGATTAATCATGCTGATAAAATCTTCTTTCTGATTCAGGATGGTTCAAAAGCCGAAGTGTTACGAGAAGTTTTGCTGGGACCATATCAGCCCGAGGCATTGCCGTCGCAGTTGATTCAGCCGGAGAGCGGCGAGTTGAGCTTTCTGCTGGATCGGGCCGCGGCCGCCAAGTTGCCGCAGCCTGACGCGGATGGTCGAGGATTGCTGGAAGTGAGCCGATGATTCTTGCCGGGGACGTGGGTGGCACCAAGGCGCATCTGGCGCTGTATCGCTTTGAGCAAGGCACCCTGCAGCACGTTCGTGACGAGAAGTTCGCCGCGCAACAATATCCAAACCTGCAAGCCATCGTCCGCAAATTTCTAGGTCCGCAAGGGGAGCAGGATTCAGAGGGGATTGAAGCAGCCTGCTTCGGTGCGCCGGGGCCGGTCCGCAAGAACGTGATTCAGCTGACCAATCTTCCCTGGAGGCTCGATACCCAGGAGTTGTCGCGCGATCTTCACATTGAACATATTTTTCTAATCAATGACCTGGAAGCCAACGGGTACGGGATTAATGAACTTCGTCAGGACCAGATTTTTACGCTGAGCGAGGGCGACAGTAGCCAAGTCGGTAACCGAGGGTTGATTGCAGCGGGGACCGGACTGGGTGAAGGGCTGCTGATCTGGGACGGAAAAACCCACGTTCCGATGGCGTCGGAAGGCGGCCACGGCGATTTTGGGCCGCACAATGATCTTGAGATCGAGCTACTGCGCTATTTGCGATCTGATCCGAAAATGAACGGACATGTCAGCTGGGAGCGGGTCTGCTCCGGCATTGGGCTGAAGAATATTTATACATTTTTGCGCGACTGCAAAAAGATGGAGGAGTCTGCCGCACTGCGCCAGCGGATGCAGGCGGAAGACCCGAATGCTGTGATTGGCGAACTCGGCGAGGCTGGCAAAGACGAATTGTGCGTGAAAGCTCTGGACGTTTTTGTCTCGATCTACGGGGCGGAAGCGGGGAATCTGGCGCTGAAAATTCTGGCGCATGGTGGAATGTATATCGGCGGAGGCATCGCACCGAAGATTTTGAAGAAGATGCAGGATGGTACGTTCATGCGCGGATTTTGCGATAAAGGACGCATGCACGATCTGGTTTCCACCATGCCGGTGCGCATCATTCTGGAAAGCCGCGCGGCGCTGATGGGGGCTGCCTCCTATGCTGAAATGCGGGCGGCGGAAATTTCCGGACGCTCGATTCGCGCAGCATCGATCCACGTGACCGTTTGAGTTCGTAACGGCGCATAGGTCGGATAGGATCAAAAGATGGAGGCACGACGAATGGCACGCTTTCTAGGATGGACCGCATCGCTGGCCGTGGCGCTTCTCGCTGGAACGCCAGTGGCATTCGCCCACGCCATGCTGGTGCATTCGTCTCCCGCCGACCAGGCCGTTGTGCGCAGTCACCAGGTGGATATCGCGCTGGACTATGATTCCAGGATTGAAGCCCGCCGATGCACAGTGAAGGTGACCGACGCAGCCGGCAAGCCGGTGGCCGTGCAAATGGAGCGCAGCGCCAAGCCCTCGGAGTTGAACGCAGTTGCGCACGATTTGGCCAACGGGAAATATCAGATTCACTGGCAGGTGCTGGCTAGCGACGGGCACATCACGCGTGGCGACGTCACCTTCACCGTTGCCGCGCAATAAGAATGGTCCAGCGCACGGCTCCATTGTTCGAGGAAGATTCCATTGCTTTGGTTTCTGCGTGATTATCCGCTGGCTGCCGTGCTGCTGCGAGCGGCGACCCTGGCCTTCGACTCTCTGCTGATTGGCGGTATCGTCTTCTGCACAATGGTCGTGCCGCGGTCAATTTCCTCGTCACCTACCTTCGCGAAATTTTCCCCACGTGCTTTGCGCCTTCTTCGAATTGGCGCGATGGGACTGGCCACGGCGCAGGCCATGTTTGTAGTGCTCGACACGGCCATGTTGATGAGCACCAGCGGCCTTGGCGTATCCGAACTCTACACGGCGAATTATTTTCTGGCTGGCTTGTTGCTCTTGTTCACCGCCGTGATCTTTCTGTTGATGACTCGGCTGGGGTTGCCGCGGAGGCCGGCTTGGCTGTTGTTTGTCGCGCCGCTGATGCTCGCAACTGTGTGGACGAGCCACGGAGCGTCGCGGCTGGAACATCAAGTTCTGCTGATGCTGCTGACAGGCCTGCATCAACTGGCGGTAGCGATGTGGATTGGCGGCATGCCGTATCTGTGGGCGTTGATCTGCTCACGAAACAGCGACAGCAAGGTGGAGGACGCTGCAGCAGTTCGTGTTGTGCAGCGCTATTCCAAACTGGCCGTGGCCAGCGTCATCGTTTTGGTGGGGGCTGGTGTGACCATGGCATGGGTATACACCCAGTCCTGGAGCGCCGTTTATGGGACAGCCTATGGCGTGGTGCTGGTGGCAAAGTCGATCATGCTGGCAGCGGTGCTGGTGCTTGGGGCAGGCAATTTCCTGCTGATCCGGGGGAATCGTTTCCATTCGTCACCGTGGCTGTTACGTATTGGCCAATTTTCTGAAGTCGAGATTGGAATTGGATTCACGATCATCCTGGCGGCGGCTTCGCTCACGGCGCAACCGCCCGCAGTCGACCTGGTGCAGAACCGGCTGACGTTTCCGGAGATTTCAGCGAGGATGACGCCGCGATGGCCGAGTTTTTCGACGCCATCGGTTCGAGCTTTACCGCTGGTACAGTCGATGAAGGCAGCCATCCAGACGTATGCTCTATCGCCCGACGACGCTAAAGCCGCCAATAACAAGATGGAGCAGGAGTGGTCAGATTACAACCACCATTGGGCTGGGATCATTGTCCTGTTCGCGGGGTTGCTGGCGATGCTGGGCCGTTGGGATCGCGCTCGCTGGGCTCGTCATTGGCCGGTGGCTTTTTGGGGGCTGGCATTGTTTCTGTTTCTGCGCGCCGATCCGGAAGCGTGGCCATTGGGCCCCCGCGGTTTTTGGGCCAGCTTTTACAACCCGGAGGACCTGCAGCATCGCCTCTATATCTTGCTGATTGTCAGCTTTGTTGCTTTCGAATGGAGCGTACAAACCCAACGATTGCGGTCTTCGAAGGCCGCGCTGGTTTTCCCGGCAGTGTGCGCAGTGGGAGGTGCTCTGCTGTTGACCCACAATCACACGCTGGGCAATGTGAAAGAGGAACTGCTGACTGAAATGAGCCACACTGCGATCGCGCTGTTTGCGGTCTTTGCCGGCTGGACTCGCTGGCTGGAACTGCGTGGATCGGGGCGCGGCAAATTGATTGCCGCATGGATGTGGCCCATGTGCCTGGTGTGTATCGGGCTGGTTTTGTTGAATTATCGCGAAGCCTGAGGTTCGGACGGCACGACCCGAGCTTCGTCGATCGAGGATGACGGAACCATCGTTCGGCGAGTATCGTATCAATGCTAGGACCCTTAGTTCCGGGCCACATGTTTGCGTTCATTTTCAGGAGGATTTTCACTTGCGTCGTTCTTTGCGTCTTTCATTTGTTGGCTGCTTCTCAGCGTGTGCAACGCTTATTTTTCTCACCGCTTCCGCTGCACTGCAGGCACAGCGACTGCCTACGGATGTGATTCCGCAGCATTACGTGTTGACGCTGGAGCCGGATTTGAAAGCGGCCACGTTCACCGGCAAGGAAGAAATCGACGTCACGCTGGAGAAGCCATCGACCAGCATCACCTTGAATGCGGCGCAGATCACATTTCAGACGGTGACCATTATTGCAGGTGGGAATACGCAGAGGGCGAACGTCACGGAGAATAAACCGGACCAACAGGCGATCCTGCATGTGGATAAGGAAATTCCGGCGGGGGCGGCAACGATCAAGATCGCATACACCGGAATCCTGAACGATCAGCTGCGCGGTTTTTATCTGTCCAAGGCGGCGCATCGCAACTACGCAGTCACACAATTTGAACCGACCGATGCGCGCCGAGCGTTTCCATCGTTCGATGAGCCGGCGATGAAGGCGACCTTTTCAACCTCGCTGATCGTCGACACGGGCGACACAGCGATTTCGAACACAAATATCGTCTCCGACGAGCCGGGGCCGACCGCGGACAAGCACAGCATCCATTTCGCCACCACGCCAAAGATGTCCACCTATCTTGTCGCGTTTCTAGTGGGCGATTTTCAATGTCTTTCCGGAGAGAGCGATGGCGTGCCCATCCGTACCTGCGCGACGCCGGACAAAGTGCAGATGGGCGCCTACGCATTGAAGGCGGCGGAATTCTTCCTACACTACTACGACAATTATTTTGGCATCAAGTATCCGATGCCGAAGCTCGACATGATTGGAATTCCTGATTTTGAAGCGGGCGCGATGGAGAATTTTGGCGCCATCACCTATCGCGAGAGCGTATTTCTAATTGATGAAAAGACTGCGTCGACCAACGCGCAGAAGAACGTTGCCATCGACGTGGCCCATGAGATGGCGCACCAGTGGTTCGGTGACATGGTCACTATGAAATGGTGGAACAATCTGTGGTTGAACGAGGGCTTTGCCACCTGGATGGAATCGAAGGCGGTTTCCGCATGGAAGCCGGAGTGGAATCTTTCGCAGGACGAGGCGCTCGATCTGGACGGCGTATTGAACTATGACGCCGGTAAGGTGACTCGGGCGATTCGCGCCAACGCGGATACGCCGGGCGAGATCAACGAGATGTTCGACGGCATCACCTATCAAAAAGGCGGGGCCGTGCTGGCCATGATGGAGAACTACGAAAGCCCGGAGGTGTTCCGGCAAGGCGTGCACAAATATCTTGAAGCGCACATGTACGGCAATGCGACCGCCGAGAACTTTTGGAATGCGCAGACCGAAACCAGCGGGAAGCCGATCGATAAAGTGATGGACAGCTTTATTACTGAGCCGGGAGTTCCACTGCTGACGTTCACTTCTCCCATGGGTGGATCGACAAACGTTTCCCAGCAGCGTTTCTTCCTTGATCCGGAGACGCATGCAGATCATTCGCAAACGTGGACGGTGCCGGTATGCTTCCGGACGGCTGCAGATCCCAAGTGCGAGCTGCTTACCTCGGCACAGCAGAAGTTGCCGGTGCCGGACGCTGATTTCTTTTTCGCCAATGCGAACGATCGAGGCTACTATCGCACGCTGTACGATGCTGCGGACTACAACAAACTCCTGAGCATGGCGGAAACCAAGCTGTCCCCTGCGGTACGGATCGGTTTTGCGGGGAATGAATGGGCGCTGATGCGTTCCGGACGCAGCGGTATTGGCAATTATCTTGATCTAGCCTCGGTGCTGCGCAACGATACGAATGCGGACGTGATCCAAAACCTGGCGGGCGCCATCGACTCCACCGACGAGAGGATCGCGACGCCGGAGGATCGCGTGAAGCTGGCAGCGTGGGTGCGGGAGCAATTCCGACCGTCGTACGATCGCGTGAAGGATATTTCTCCGTCGGATGCGGTGGAGAAGAAGCAACTGCGGGCCACCCTGTTTGGCGTTTTAGGAGAAATCGGCCGCGATCCGCAGATTATTGCGCAGGCGAAAGAGTTGACGAACAAATACATTGCGGACCAGGCGAGCGTGGAGCCGTCGCTGGTGCGGCCCGCTGTGATGATTGCGACTGAAAATGGAGACAGCCATTTATTTGACCAGTTGCAGCAACTCAGCAAGACGTCCAACAACCCGGATGTGAAGATTACCGCCTTAGTCGCTCTGGCCAACTTCCACAACCCCGTCCTGACCCGCCGCGCGCTGGATTATGCGACTTCCGGCCAGGTGCGGAATCAGGATGCCATCTTCCTCTTCGTCGTGGCGCTTCGTAGTCGCGACACCCGGCAAATTGCGTGGGATTACATTCAGAAAAACTGGGACAAAGTGCATGCCCAGATGACGACAATGATGGGCGGCTACCTGGTGCAGTCGACCGGCAGCTTCTGCAGCGCGGAGAAAGCGCAGGAGGTGCAAACCTTCTTCGCTTCGCACCCTGTCGCGGCGGCGCAACGCGCGATTCAACGCGCTACGAATTCCATCCACGACTGCACGGTACTGCGGACGACGCAGCAGCCGAAGCTGACGGAATGGCTGGCGAAGCAACACATCTCCAACGGAGGCATGTAGTCCTGTCGGTTGGATGATAGAACGATGAGGACAGAGAGGGACTTGTGGCCGCAAGGTGCACGGTCCCTTACTTGTCTACGTGGATGTTTTTCGATGGGCATCCCGCAATCGGATTGTGCAGCGGGGGAATTCCACTAATATCCGTTGGCGATCAAATATTCCACGGTTAGCTCGAAGGGCTGTTCGCTCTCCGCGGGTGAGGCCGCACGCCGTTCGGCATATTTTGCCATCACATCGACTTCAATATTGACGAGGCTTCCTGGCGT
>JAJXZK010000295.1 GCA_021780095.1 Acidobacteriota bacterium
TCCTTCGAGAAGTTGCGATGCGTATACTCGCGAAGCTGCAGGGAATATTGCGATGGCGAGGACGGCGAGAGCGGGTATGAGATGCTTCTTCATTGGATTCTCCTTGAGGTTCGTGGGGTTGTGCGATACGGTTCTGTGGTTGACGAATATTCGCGTACACGGAATCCATCGGCTTTTTCACGGTTGAGCCAGTTTCGTGATTGTCTGCGCGATGTCGCGCGCCATGACGGTAAGAGTTTGCTGGGTTTGCTGATGCGGAATCTCGGCAAGATTGCAGCGGTTCACGTAGACCGTAGCTTTGAAGGGCGCGAAATCCATGGAGCTGCTGCAGCGGCCGCAAATGACGGCGCCATCCCGCACGCGGTTGGAGCGCCGTTCGCGGTAGCAGTACCGGCAGGCTGCGACTGCCACATGGACATTCTGGCTCTGTGTTCGCTCGACGACGAATTGCACGTTGTGCCCGGAAACCGCTGTTTCGAACATGCGCAAGCGATTCGTATGCAGTTTGGTGACGTTGAGATGAACGTCCCGATCCGCGGCAAGCTTTTGGGGATGCTCGGACCAGAACTGTTTCACGATCACAAGTGCTGTCAGGAGAAACGGCACGAAGAGAACCGCCAGCACGAGACACAAGACATGCCACTGTTTGCGAAGGGCGCTGCCTGCGGATTTGGTCCTGATTCGATAATGACTCATCCAGTTTGCCCCCGTGTTCAGGCGCGTTCGCACAACTCGAACTCTTCATTCAGCACTCGTTCCATTCGTCTGGACTTTCGCATCGCTTCGATTGCTGTTTGCTGCAATAGCAAAGACCGTTTGGGATCCCCGCTCCCACTGCATTGCGCCCTGCACCGCTGCCGGAGAATTCTTAAGTCGCATCACTGCTGCATAAACTGCGGGAACGTAATTCCTGGTTTCGAAGGGTAACAGCCGCAGTGAACTGAGGACATTGAAGTCGCTGCTTCGGCTACGATCGATGGCGCGCTGAAGATTCTGCCCGCCAGTGTTGTATGCCGCGAGTGCCAGCGGCCAGGATCCGAACTCGGAATGGAGATCGCGGAGATAGCGGGCGGCGGCGTGCGTGGATTTTTCGATATCGAGTCGGTCGTCCTCGTTTATGTCCACGATCAGGCCATACCGGCGGGCGGTGTCCGGCATGAGCTGCCATATTCCGCGGGCGCCTTTTGGCGATAGCGCCATGGGATCACCGCCGCTTTCCACAAGAACCACTGCGGCCATTTCCGCCGGGATTCCAACTTCGCGCAGGATCGGGTCAATCACCGGTTGCAGTAATGTCATTCGAGACGGCACAGTCTTCGCTGGCGAGGAGCCCTGCCCGGCGCCATCGTGGTCGACGGTAACGTATGCACGACTGGTCTTGGGCCTGGAATCCGTAACAGCGCCCGCCTGCGCAGTGGAAGCAAGCACGCCATCCGCTGCCTGCTCCAGGGAGGCGTTCCATGTGGCAAATGGAGAATCGACTGACGCGATTCCGCGGCGACCGGGCGCTGCCTCCTGACTCCATAGGGAGATGGCCGAAATGAGAAGGCAAAGGCCGGTTATACTCGCATAACTGGCGGCCCGCACGGCAAAACGCACCAGGAGGGCCGAACGAGCATCCCGCCGGTTCTGTCTGTGTCTGCGAAAATTCATCTCATTCCCCACGCATTCCGGACCAAAGCTGTTCCATTCCTGAACTGCCATCTGTCACTTATTGATTCGGCTCCGCCTCAACTTTCTGAACCAGCTTTGCAACAGATTCGTCCTGGACCTTTCGGATAAGATCCTCCGCTTTCTGCCGGTCGACGTAATCCGGATGAACTTTCAATAGTCTTTCCCAGCACTCGATCGCGGCCTGGTCATCGTGTTTGCCCTGCCACTTCACAATGCCCAGGTTGAAGAGTGCGTTGGGGTAGTCCGGCCGGGAGCTTAGCGCAGTTTCGTATTGCTGAATGGCTCCATCCGGATTTCCCGAGTACCAGAGTGCTGTTCCCATATCTGTCCGCACGCCTGCGTCCTGAGGCCGAAGTTCGAGGTACCTCCGGTAGTAGTCGACTGCCTTTTCGTAATCGCGATTGTCGTAGTACGCATTGCCGAGATTGACCAGCAGATCGGGATCGTCAGGGTTGTTTTCGAGACGCCGCAATAGTGGTCGAATCGTGCCGTCGAAGTTGGCCGATGTACTGGAGGCTGCTCTCCGATCCGCGCCTGATCGGCTTGCGCCGGTTGCCGATGATGAGGAGTTGCGAAACAGGTATCCGAGGGCAATACCCAGTACGAGTACCACGAACGCCACAAGGCCGACCTGACCGGATCTCCAGGAGTTGGAACGCGATGGAAGAACGTTGGATGATGAAGCCTTCATAGTTGCCCTCACGCCGCCAGGACGGTTTGTGTCAGCCTTCTGGGCGTTTCCGTACTTTTGTGTTTTAGGCATGGCTTATCTCCTTGCGGTGGCGATGACGCATCTGCCAGCCGCGCCACATCTCGTAGATCACCGGGATCACGATCAGCGTCAGGATGGTCGACGTCACCATGCCGCCCACCATGGGAGCTGCAATGCGCTTCATCACATCGGCGCCTGTGCCGTGGCTCCACATGATGGGAAGCAGGCCGGCGATGATGGCCGTAACGGTCATCATCTTTGGACGAACGCGCATCACCGCGCCCTCGATGATGGCGTCGTAGAGATCCCGGCGCGTGGTCATGGTTCCCTGCGCCAGCCGCCGGTCGTACACCTCATCGAGATACACGATCATCACCACGCCGGTTTCCGAGGCCACGCCGGCAAGAGCGATAAACCCGACCCACACCGCGACGCTCGTGTTGTAACTGAGCAGATACAGCAGCCAGAATCCTCCGATCAGCGCAAATGGTAGTGAGAGCATGACGATCATGGTTTTGGCGAAGGAGTGAAAATTGGTGTAAAGCAGCACCAGGATGATCAACAGCGTGAGCGGAATGACGTACTTCAATGTCTGCTTCGCGTGTTCCATGTACTCCCATTGGCCGCTCCAGTTGAGGTAATACCCCGGCGGCAGCTTGACCTTCTGGTTGACAACCTGCATTGCCTTGTGGACATAGGTGCCAATGTCAATGCCCGCAACATCCAC
>JAJXZK010000054.1 GCA_021780095.1 Acidobacteriota bacterium
AATCGGATCTTCCAGAAATCCGTAATTGCTCACCAGGCGCAATTGTCGCGCGGAGATGTCCGCAGTCCCGTTCAAAGGGTCGAGCAATAATCCCCACGAACCTTCATTCAGCGACAGCGCCATGGCGTTCGCGGTAAAGTCGCGCCGACGCAGATCGTCCAGAATGCCTGCGGGAGAATATTCCGGCTTCGCCGGCTTTGGAAAAGTTTCCGTTCGCGCGGCGGATATTTCCATGCGCGCCTGCTTACCGAATCGCAGATATAGGGTATGCGACGGTTCATGTTCGCCGGTGATGGTGAATCCGGCACGCTCCAGGTCTTTTTTGAACTTCAATGGATTCGCCTGGACCGTAATATCCAGGTCGCGAACCGATGCGCCGCTGACGATGTCTCGAACTGCGCCTCCGGTAAGAAATACCGTGATCTGTCGGGCGCGGGCCACATCGGTCATGGCGTTGAGTGCTTGTTTTTCGTTTGGAGAAAGCTTGGATTCAAGCAATTGGATATAATCGGGCATGCCCAGTTTTGCGCCTCGGTCAGCAGCCTCTCACTCGTGCCGCTAAGACCCGTCTTTTCAATTAGATGTAAGCGACAGTGTCGCGCACACAATGTTCTACGATACCATATCAGCGGCTGTTTTTCCAGCCATTGCACAATAACCGCTGCGCACGGTTGCGCGTCATGCGACAATCCTGGCTGAGTTGAGATGACGCAGATTTGCTGGTCGCACTTGCACGTTGTCTTGGAGAGCACGGAGTGGTAGGTTCAGGGTCGAGTCGAAAGAAAGTGATCGTCCGAAAGTTCAGCCGCGATTGGCACTCGGGCTATGTCGATCCTCAGGGCTTTGCCCACAGTGGCCAGCTGGAACTGCTGGACAGCACCGGCAAAGTGCTCGCCATGACGCTGCAGGACGTGAAAATGATGTGTTTCGTGCGAGAGTTTCCAACCGGCGATAGCAGCGATCCGGAACGGTTGGTGCGACGAAATTTTACTTCTCGCCCGCGCACTCCCGGCCTGTGGATACGTTTGCGAATGCGCGATGGCGACGAACTGGAGGGCCTGGCAAGCAACGATCTTTCGTTTCTGGAGCCCGAGGGCATCCAGTTCACTCCGCCCGACATGCGGTCGAACACGCAGCGCATCTTCGTTCCGCGCTCCGCCCTGCAATCGGTCGAAATTGTCGCCGTCATTCATCCCAGCCACCGCCGCAAGATGGATCTAGACGAGCAGGAGCGGCTGTTCGCAAGCTGAGGTCAGCAACGCGTGTTCCGTGGATCGGTTTCAGCCCCGTAGTCTCTCTTTATGGCCGCTCATTTAGACAGCTCTTCGCCGGAAGTGCCGACCACTCCTGTAGGCAAAATTGAGATCGTCCAGGCGCTGCGCGCGCTCGCTGTTCTGCTGGTCGTGTGGACTCACTCCATTGTCGCCGCCGCGTATCATTCGACTCCAAAACAAGCCACGTTTTTCCATCTCAAGAGCTTTGGCGCCTGCGGGCTGGATATCTTCTTCGTGATTAGCGGCTTTATTGTGTCGCTGGTCGCCAGTCGCGCCATCGCTCAAAATCGGCCTTCCGCTAGTACATTTCTTTCGCGCCGTTTCACGCGCATCTTTCCGCTTTATTGGATTTTGACATTTGTCATTATTCTGGAGGCTCAACTCGGCAGATATCCCATCCTGTGGGGCCAGGTGCCTTGGCTGCCTACGATCTTTCTGCTGCCGGGATGGCATTATCCCGTCCCTCCGCTGATTTTGTCGCTTGGCTGGAGTCTCCTCTTCGAAATTTATTTCTACCTGGTTCTGGCCGGTTGGATGCGCCTGTCACCGCGCCATCTGATCCGCAACACAATGCTGTTTCTGGCTGGCATGATCGCCTTGGGGGCGGGCATCGGTATCCATCGCCCATGGCTGGTGATCTGGTCGAATCCAGTCGCGCTCGAGTTTCTGTTCGGGTGTCTGATCGCGCAAGTCGTGACAAAGCTGGCCGCAACGGCTTCAACCAATCGCAGCGGGATTGTGCTGCCTTCCACGCGGCGGCCACGCACGCTAGGACGTTGGCTGGCCGCACTGGGAGCAATCGCGATGGTCGCGACAGTCTTCACCGGCTACGGGTATGCCAGCGAAGCCAGCTCTATCATGGCCGGCCTGGATGGCTGGCTGCGGGTTGCCGTGTGGGGAGTGCCGTCGGGGTTGCTCGTGCTGGGTGCGGTGCTTTGGCAGCCGGCCATGCAATCCATCCCTGCCCGTGGACTCGTACTCCTGGGTGACGCCTCCTACTCCATCTATCTGTGCACCAACCCTACGCGCAGCCTGGTGGAACATTATTGGCGTTTTTTCGGTCATTGGGGTGGGGATGTTGGCGTTGTGCTTTGCCTGCTGGCCTGCATTGCCGTTGGGATGCTGTGCTACCTTGCGATCGAGCGACCGATCATGCGCTTTTTTCATAATTGGTATAAGCAAATTCCCTTCTCAACCCCGCGCGCAGCTGCATGCTGATAGCTCGCCGCCATCGTATGAATCACGAAAATTGTTGATCCTCCTGAAATTTCGTTCGAAAATCCAAAACCGTGTAACTTATGCCGCTTTCATCGATCTAATATCCCGTGAGACGTAGGAAAGGAGCGACCCGATGCTGATTCGTAAACCCGCAGATATTCCGTCGTCCCAGATCACTTCAAAGTCCGATTACATGAATCGCCGCCAGTTCATGGCTGCAGCCGCCGCTGTTGGCGCGGTCGCATTGGGAGCCGACCTGCTGAGAAATATTTCTTCTCCACGCGAGGCGGTGCATGCCACCACCAAGCTAACAACGGTTCCCAGCAAGTATTCCGTCAGCGGCGTGACGCCAACCACCTTCGAAGACATCACCACCTACAACAATTTCTACGAATTCGGGACTGGCAAGAGTGATCCATCGCACAACGCATGGCGCCTGAAGACGAATCCATGGACGATCAAGGTCGACGGCGAAGTCAAGAATAAAAAAGAATTCGACATCGACGCATTGATGAAGGTGGCTCCCCTGGAAGAGCGCATCTATCGGCATCGCTGCGTCGAAGCGTGGAGCATGGTGATTCCCTGGGTAGGTTATTCGTTGTCGGAGTTCATCAAG
>JAJXZK010000046.1 GCA_021780095.1 Acidobacteriota bacterium
GTCAATGCTGCAACACCTTGGGTGCCCCAGGGTCTTGATTTTGAGACCTGAGATTCTCCCACTTGAAACTCTACCGCTTGCTGAACTGGAAGCGCTTGCGAGCGCCCTTCTGCCCGTACTTCTTGCGTTCCTTCATGCGGGCATCGCGCGTCAAAAAGCCCTGTTCCTTCAGGCTGCCGCGCAATTCAATGTTGTATTCCAGCAAGGCGCGAGCGGTGCCCATCTTCACGGCATCCGCCTGTGCGGTCACGCCGCCACCCTTCACCGTCGTCAACACGTCAAACGTCGCTGCCAGGTCGGTGGCGACCAGGACGCGCTTGGCTGCGATGCGCTGCTGCTCGGTGACAAAATAATCTTCGAAGGCACGGCCGTTCACCATGAACTTGCCGCTTCCAGGACGCAGAAACACGCGAGCAATGCTCGTCTTGCGCCGTCCGGTTCCGTAATACTGTGTCAATTCTGCCATACGTTTTTCGCTGTCCCGTTACTATAGTTTTCTTGCGGTTGCTGAATCGTCCAGTGTCATCGCAATCGGCTTCTGCGCCTCGTGCGGATGCGTGTCGCCCCGGTACACCTTCAGCTTGGTAGCCATCTGGCGACCCATCTTGTTCTTCGGCAACATGCCGGTAATGGCCTGCTCCACCACGCGATCCGGCCGCCGCGCCATCAGGCGCACAAACGCCTCTTCCCGCATGCCACCCGGAAACCCGGTGTAGCGGCGATACATCTTTTGCTGGCTCTTCAACCCGGACAGGCGAACCTTCTCCGCGTTCAACACGATGACATGGTCTCCCGTGTCGATGTAGGGCGTATATTGCGGGCTGTTTTTGCCAGCTAGTACCCGCGCAGCCTCAGTTGCCAGCCGCCCCAGCGTTTTTCCGCTGGCGTCCAGCACGTACCACTTGCGGTTAATGTCCTGCGGACGCGGAATAAAGGTAGACATGGTTCCAGTTCTCCCAAACAAACGTCAAAAATAAAATCTATCTTCGCGAGTCAATGCACACCGCCAGTACAAACAAGGCGTTCAGCTGCCGGAAATTCTGCCAGCAAATCACGCAATGGAGTACAGTGGGCGAACCACATTGCAGCGTCGAGGGGCGGTGAAACCGAAGGACGCCTTGCGTGCTGCAAACGCACCGGAAAGATGCAAGCAGACTCACGCAACACTGCACAAGAATCTAAGAATAACCAAAACAAGGGCCTGAGTCAACGAAACCCGCTGTAAATCGCCCCTGCACAGCCGACAGTGCAATCCCGTTCGGCCCCCTTCAAATTCCGCTTGACGCACGCATCTTACCCTGTTTACTCTAGGCTTGTTTCGGACAAGCCTATGAGCCCAAAATCGCCCAAACTGCCCTCTGAACCGCGCGACCTGTTTCCCGGTGCACTGGAACTTATGATCCTGCAGACGCTCCATCGTCAGCCGATGCACGGATACGCCATGGTCCAGCACATTCAGCAGCGATCCCGTGACTTGCTCCAGGTGGAGGAGGGCTCGCTCTATCCCGCCCTCCAACGCCTGCTGAAAGCTGGCCTGGTCGATGCCGAATGGACGATTTCCGCCTCCAACCGCCGCGTCCGAACCTACAGCATCACAGCCGACGGAGCCAAACATCTGGAGCGCGAAGTTTCCCGTTTCGAGCAAATGCTCGAAGGCATCTCGCTGGTCCTCGCCCCCAACGTTCCGTGAAAAATCTGGGTGCCCCACATCTCGTCTTTGAGATGTGGGTTCATTCTCGACGCGATTGCTTCTGAGGAGTCCACAATGAACCGCCTCCGACGAATGTTTTCCCGAAACCGAATGACCGCCGACCTTTCCGAGGAGATGCAGCAGCATCTCGAGGAAAAGATCGAAGCGCTCGTGGAAAGTGGAATGCCGCGCGAGGAAGCCGTCCACGCCGCCCGCCGCGCGTTCGGCAACGCCACGCTGCTCGAGCAGCGCAGCCGCGAAGTCTGGATGTGGCCGCTGATCGAAAGCATCTGGGCCGACATCAAGTTTGCCCTCCGCCAACTCCGCAAATCCCCTGGATTCGCCATTACCGCCATCCTCACCCTGGCCATTGGCATCGGCGCGAACACGGCTATATTCTCGCTCATCAATGGCCTGCTCCTACGCCCCCTGCCTGTCCCCCATGCCGACCAATTGGTCGTGCTCAGCATGCATGAGGGCGGCCCCACGCCCAACTACAGCTTCCCCGCCCCATTCTTTCGCGCATTGGAACATCAGCCGGCGATCTTCTCGGATGTTTTCGCCTATGACGACACAGGGCAGCCATTGCAAGTTCGTGGTCGGTCTGGCAGTGAAGAGGTTCGCGGAACGCTAGTCAGCGGCCAATTCTTCCAGGCGCTCCAGACCCCGCCTTTGCTGGGGCGATACTTGACCGCCGACGACGATAAAGCCGGAGGCAATCCTGCGGGACTGGCCGTCGTCATCAGTGAGAATTTCTGGCGGCGCTGGTTCCATCGCGATCCCCACGTGGTGGGTCGCAAGCTCGTGATCGCCAACGTGCCCTTCACCGTCGTGGGAGTGATGCCGAAGCGGTTTATTGGCGCCAATCTCATGCAGAGACCCGACATCTTTGTTCCACTATCGACCGAGGCCATCATTGACGCACAAAGAAACTTGCTTGATAAGGGGCTCAATGCCTGGTGGCTGACCGTGATTGCACGGTTGCGGCCCGGCGTCACACTGCAACAGGCGAACGCGGCCTTACGTGCCGTATCCGGCCCAATTCTGCACGCCGCAGATGATCCCAACTACATCGCACAGGAAGATAAGGCCCACTTCCGCTTCCAGGCTGGACCAGGCTCCGGTGGGTACACCTTCGCGCGTTTTCTGTTTCGCAGTCCGCTGCTCACCTTACTCGCGATGTGCATCGGAATCCTGTTGCTCGCCTGTCTCAACCTCGCCAGCCTTCTGATCGCGCGCGGTGCGATGCGCGAGCGGGAACTGGCAACGCGGCTGGCCATGGGGGCTACGCGCTGGCGCCTGATGCAGCAATTGCTGATCGAGAGCCTTTTGCTCGCAGTGCTGGGAACCATCGCCGGCATTGCCGTCTCGCCGCTCGTCAGCAGCTCGTTGGCTGCATTTCTCACCAGCAGCAGTGGCGATCCCTCCGTGGTTCTCGACACCTCGCTCGGTTTCCGGGTGCTTGTTTTTGCCGCAGTCATAGCCATCGTCTCCGCCGTGCTGATTGGATTAATGCCTGCTCTGCAAGCCACCGCAGGCAACCTCAACGACCACATCAAAGAGGGTCAACATGCCCGCCAACTGCATAAGCAGCGATCGCTCCTGCCCCGGATTCTGATGGCGCTGGAAGTTGCTCTGGCACTCGTGCTGGTTGTCGGTGCAGGACTGCTGGCGACAAGTCTCGTAAAACTCTATCGCTCCGGCCTCGGCTTCGATCCCAAGGGCCTGGCCAACATCTCCTTCAACATGGACAAACAGCAACTGGCGGGCGATGCCCTGATGCGGGTCTATCAGGATATCGGCCAAGGTTTGAGCCATCAACCGGGAGTAAAAAGTGTCAGCTTCCAGTCCATCACCCCACTTTCGCATCGCGGCTGGAATAGTGATTACTCTGCGCCAGGTGGCAACCCCCACCTGATCTGGATGAACAGCGTGGGGCCGAACTATTTCAAAACCATGCGAATCCCTCTATACATGGGAAGAGAATTCCGCTGGAACGATACCAACGCGTCCGGCTTGAAAATCATCCTGAACCAGTCCGCTGCCAATCTCTTCTTTCCCGATCACAATGCGCTCGGGCAACAGATCCTCAATCCTCGAGAAAAGACTTCGTACCAGGTGGTGGCGATCGTGGCGGATGCGAAGTGCAGGAGCATGATGGATCCTGCGCCTCCGACCGGCTACGTCCCGATCCAACAGGAAGAACAGAAAAAGCCCTCGCTCACGGCGGTTGTTCGTGTGGACGGCCCGATGATTCCACTGGCCGCGGCTGCGCGTTCCCTCGCTACGCGGTTGGCACCGACCATCCCGCCTCCAGTTCTGACCACAATGGATGACGTCGTCAACAACTCCGTCAGCGCCCAGCGCATGATGGCGATTTTGTCTCTGTTCTTCGCCGGTTGCGCCCTGCTGATCACCGCAATCGGCCTCTATGGAACCCTCGCTTACGCCACCGCGCGCCGAACCAGTGAGATCGGCATTCGCATGGCGCTCGGTGCCAAGCGAGGTCAGGTGATCGCCATGGTCTTCCGCCAGAACACCTGGGTCGCCATTGCCGGTTGCATCTCTGGAATGATTGCAGCCGTCCTCGCTGCGCGCGCGATGGCGAGTTTTCTGTTCGAGACGTCTCCTCGCGATCCCTGGATATTGCTGGCCTCGGTGGGAATTTTACTTGTGATTGCCGCCGTCGCATCGTTGATACCCGCCCTGCGAGCAGCCTCGATCGATCCCATGGTTGCCCTGCGCGCGGAGTAATCCTCTTATCTTGTCAGACTCGGATCATGAGGAGACGGGTACCCATCCTGGGTTTTTCTCTCCACCGGCAACTCCATCTCTCATTTTAGAATCTGTCTTAGAGAGACAAACTATGAGAAATAAACTCTTCAGCACCGCCCTCGTCGCCTCTGTTCTTTCCATTGGACTTCCGGTCATCGCCCAGTCGAGCACCGATCCCGGCTTTAAACAGGACATGAAGAACGCGGGTCGCAGCACCAAGAACGCCGCCAAAGACACTGGCCACGCCATCGAGCGCGGGACAAAAAAAACCTGGCGCGCCACCAAGCACGGGACCAAAAAGACGACCCACAGGGCCGCGCGGAAAACGAACCGAGGCGCGCGAAAGGTCGAGCGCAAAACCAGCCCGAATTAGAGCAGATTGGTTCTGGTGACATTCTGTGCGGGAATGAATGCTGTGGTCCTAAGCGAAACGAAGTGTAGCGAAGGATCTTTCGGTTTCGGCCGACCACGAGGTCCTTCGCTTTGCTCTAGATGACAATGGATTGCCGCATTGAACTACAGTATTCGAGCAGAACAACCTGTTGACAATCCACATCTACAGGATCTTTTTTCCGAAGGCGGACGAGGTCAACTCCACCGCCAGGTCCGCTGTGCGGTTGTGCTCGTCGATCACCGGGTTCACTTCGACCAGCTCGAAGCTCAACATGCGCCCATCATCGGCGATGATCTCCATGGCGAGGTGTGCCTCGCGATAGGTCGCGCCGCCGCGCACCGGCGTACCGACTCCCGGCGCGTCCTCCGGATCGATCCAGTCCATGTCGAGCGAGATGTGATAGCCGGCGGTGTCCCGCGCAGCCGACCGCACCGCCTCTTCCATCACCGTGCGCAGGCCGCGCTCGTCAATGTCGCGCATGGTGTAGACCTCGGTGATTCCCGCCCGGCGGATGTTGGCTTTTTCGGTCGGGTCAATGTCGCGCAGGCCGATCAGCACGAGGTTTTCAGGCGCCACCTTCGGTGACCACCTAAAAATATCCTTCAGCTCATCCGGGCCCAGACCTGTCAGCGCGGCCACCGGCATGCCATGCACATTGCCGCTGGGTGAGGTCTGCGGCGTGTTGATGTCGGCATGCGCATCCATCCAGATCAAGCCGATCTTCTGCCTTTTCCGGCGATAGAATTCCGCCACGCCAGACACAGTTCCCACCGCAATCGAATGGTCTCCGCCCAGCACCAGCGGCGTTTCACCGGCGGCCAGCGTCGCTATCACCTGCTCCGCCTCGCGCGCACACGTCTCCGTAATCGCGTGGAGATACTTCGCGTCCTGCTCGCCTATGCTTTGCGTCTCGGCTATTTCGACCGCAATATTGCCGCCATCCACCACCTGGTGGCCCAGCGCTTCCAACCGCGCCTGCAAGCCGGCCACGCGCACCGCCGACGGCCCCATATCCACACCGCGCCGCGACTGACCCAAATCGAGCGGCACTCCGAGGATGCGGATCTTCCGCCCCGCAAGAAGACTCCCCCCCCTTGCGATCGACGACCGGCGCGAAGAAGGCCTTGCACCGCCCTCTGCGCGGCTCGCTGGCTTCGTACTTTTCCTGGGTTTCGACATGGGCTGTCCTGCTTGCGGCGCGCGATCTTTTCGCGCACACGAACTTCGCTAGGGATAAATGCGGTTCAGCGTCCTGGCGAATGGAATCGTCTCACGCACGTGGTCCAGTCCGCAAATCCAGGCCACCGCGCGCTCAATGCCCATGCCAAATCCCGCATGTGGCACAGAACCGTAGCGACGCAGGTCAAGATACCACTGAAAGGGTGCCAGCGGCAGATTGTGCTGCTCAATCCGCTGCTTCAGCAGTTCATAGGAGTTGATGCGCTGCGAGCCGCCGATAATCTCCCCATAGCCTTCCGGTGCCAGCACGTCTACACAGAGCGCGAATTTCGCATTCTCCGGGTCGGGCTCCATATAAAACGCCTTGATGTCCGCCGGATAGCGATGGATCATTACCGGTCGATCAAACTGCGAAGAAATATAGGTTTCGTCCGGCGAGCCGAAATCGTTCCCGTACACAAATTCCTGCTCCAGCTTGCCTGCCTTGAATGCCTCGGCCAGCATCTGGGCCGCTTCCTCGTAGCTCACCCGGGGAAACGGCGGACGAATCGCCTCTAGCTTGCTCACATCCCGGCCAATCACTTTCAGGTCGGCGGCACGATGCTCCAGCACCCGCTGCACAATGTGGCTGAGAAATTCCTCAGCCAGCACCATAATGTCGTCCAGGCCGGCGAACGCGACCTCCGGCTCGATCATCCAGAATTCCGTCAGGTGCCGCCGCGTCTTCGATTTCTCCGCGCGAAATGTCGGCCCAAAGGAGTAGACCTTGCCCAGCGCCATCGCCGTGCTCTCGATGTACAACTGTCCGCTCTGCGTCAGGTAGGCTTCGTCGCCAAAATAATCGACGGGAAATAATGTGCTAGTGCCCTCGCAAGCTGCGGGCGTGAGGATCGGCGGATCGGTGCGGACAAATCCATGGGTGTCGAAATACTCCTGCGCCGCCCGCATAATCTCCGCGCGCGTCCGCAGAATCGCCGCCTGCCGTGGCGTACGAATCCACAGGTGGCGATGCTCCATCAGGAAATCGACACCGTGCTCCTTCAGCGAGATCGGAAAGGGTGCATCCTCCGGCACGCGATCGACAACTTCCAGATCCTCGACGTCCAGTTCCACCCCGCTGGGAGCGCGTTTGTCGGCGCGAACTTTACCGCGCACAATCACGCTCGACTCTTGCGTCAATCCCTTGATGCGCTCGAACACTTCCGGCGGCACGGCAGACTTCGGCACTATTCCCTGCACCGTTCCCGTGCCATCGCGGAAAATAGGAAACAGCAGCTTGCCGCTTTCGCGCAGGTTGTAGAGCCACCCGCGCAGCGTGATGGTCTCGCCTTCATGTTGGCTCAGGCTTGCAATCGTGGTCACAGGCGCGGTGATGGTCGGGCTGGAAATCGTGTCGTCCATAACAATTCACTCTACATTCCGGTGCTATTTGGGAAGAAATGCCGAACTTATCGACCGTTCGCGGGTGCGGAAGCCGCTCTGTCTAGAAATTCCAGCGTCCTCTGAAAGCGATCGACCAACGTGCCTTCCGGATTTTCCAGTGTTGGATGAATCTCCAAAACCGTTGCCGGAGGTTGTGTCAACGCTTCCAGTGCGCGCATAGTTTCCGGCCACGGAATCGTGCCATCTCCCGGCCACAAATGCGCATCTTTGTCGCCAGCATTGTCATGCACATGCACGGAACGAATCCGTGGTCCCAATATGTCGATGGTGGCCGGAATTCCCTCGCCAATATGCGCATGTCCCAAATCCAGGCACACTCCAATGTCGTCGAAATGTCCCACCGTCAGAATCTCCATCAGGTTCTGTGGCTCGGCCACTTCATTTTTCTCCAGATTTTCCACCAGGATCTGTACTCCCAGCGGCCGCGCGAACGCCCGCAGATGCTCCACCGCCGTCATGCCGTGTTCCAGGGTGCGCGGACTCCACGTATCCCCACGCTCGCCCAGATGCAGGATCATGTGCGTAAAGGGAATCTGCTCTGCCGCTTCCAGCGCCCGCTTCACTTCGTCCATGGAATCGATGCGGCGCGACTTTTCGACATGCACCACGTTAATCGCCGGACCCGGGCTGCGTTCGCTGTCGCTTTCGCCTTCTGCGCGCAGCGGCGCATGCAGTGACCAGGGCGCCGTCGGATTGCCGCGGAACCAGTCCCCGATTTCGCGCACCTGCACCCGGCTGGTGTAGTCGAAATGCCGCCGGTTGGCGAAGATTTCAATGGCTTCCGCCCCAGACTTGCGCAAGGTGTCCAGATGGCCGGAATGCAGGCGGTGCTTCAGGAAAATGTGTGTAGAAATCGCTTTCAACATGGAGGAATCAACCTGTTTCTAAGTTACCCCATCCGGAGAGCTTAGCGGCCAAAGGGTACCGCCAATGCTATGGGATGGGACAAACTCGGTTTAATATCCCGCCGCTTTGCCGTAGTGGCTACGATGGTCCTGACCACCTTCGAGCTCGCCGGTCTTCGGATCGACCTCGATGCACTCGCCGTTGCTCCAGTAGTGCTGGCCAACATGCACCGTATACTGCATCGCCTGCAGCGCCGCCACCGTGCTCGCCGGAAATCCTGGCTCCAGGTACACAGTGTCCGGCTGGTATTGATGATGGAATCGTGGCGCATCCACCGCCTGCTGGATGTTCAACCCACCATCGGCCACGCTGAAAAAAATATTCGCCACCGTCGTCGTAATGCGCGCGCCGCCCGGCGAGCCCAGCACCATCGCCACCTTACCGCCCTTCGTCACAATAGTCGGCGTCATCGCCGAGAGCGGTCGCTTATGCGGGCCAATCGCATTCGCCGGCCCCTGGATCAGGCCATACATGTTCGGCACGCCTTGTTTCGATGCGAAATCGTCCATCTCATCATTCAGCAAAAAACCCAGCCCCGTCGCCGTCACTCCCGAGCCAAAGGAATTATTCAGCGTCGTCGTCACGGCAACCGCATTCCCGTCCGCATCCACGATGGAGTAATGCGTCGTCTGCTTTGATTCATGATGCGGCAGCGCCAGCTTCGGCGGAGGCGGCAGAAATCCCGCGGGACGCTTCAACGTGCTCGATGGCGTAGCTTTGTCTGGCAGAATACTGGCCCGAAACGCCTCCGCGTATGGCAAGCTGATCATCTGCTTTATTGGAATTCGCGTGAAGTCCGGATCGCCGAGATAATCCGTGCGGTCCATGTAGGCGCGGCGAAAGGCCTCGACAATCAAGTGCATCTCGCGCGGCGAGCGATCGCCCAATGCTGTCAGATCGTAGGGCGCAAGAATGTTCAGCGCCTCCAGCAGTCCAATGCCACCGCCCGACGGCGGAGGCGCGGTCAGAATTCTGTATCCCTGGTACTCGCCCACTAGCGGTGCGCGGTCCTTCGCCCGGTAGGCCGCCAGATCCTTCGTGGTGATCAGCCCGCCTCCCTTCTGGATCGCCTCGGCGATCTGCGCGGCCATCACGCCGTGATAGAAATCTCCCGGATTTCTTGCGATGCGCTCCAGTGTGGCCGCCAGTTCCGGCTGACGAAACGTCTCTCCCGCGCGATAGAAATCTCCATCCCGCTGAAAGATATGCCGTGACGCAGGAAACTTCGTCAGCAGCGGATCATGCATCTCCTCGGCTTCTTCTTCGCTCAGCACAAATCCGTCCCGCGCCAACCGAATTGCCGGCTGCATCACCTGTGCCAACGTCAGCTTGCCCCACAATTTTTCTGCCCGCACCATCCCCGCCACCGAGCCTGGGACGCCAATGCTGCGATAGCCCACCGTGGATGCGTCGGGAATTACATTCCCCTGCGCATCCAAATACATGTTCATAGTCGCCGCGCCAGGAGCTTCCTCGCGATAGTCCAGAAAATGCGATTTGCCATTTTGGAAACGCACCAGCATGAAACCGCCGCCGCCAATGTTTCCCGCTTCGGGATGCACCACCGCCAGCGCGAATCCAACCGCAACCGCAGCATCGACGGCGTTCCCGCCTTGCTTCAGGATTTTGACTCCGGCATCCGTGGCATCGTGATGCACCGTCACCACCATCGCATGGCGCGCACGCACCGGCTGCTCGCTCTTGTAATCAATCCCAGTCGCCGCTTGCGCCGCCTTGACCGGCAACAGAAGGCCGCAAGCGACAACTATCGAGAAGCATGTCAGGAGTTTCTTTATAGGCATTCGCGTGTGTCCAGTTGAAAAGTGTAGCTTGCCAGTCCGCCATCTACAATCAATCCTGCATGTCTACCCGCATCCAGTCGCACGCAAAAATCAATCTTGGCCTGGCCATCGGTCCGTCGCGTCCCGATGGCTTCCATGCGCTGACGACGATCTATCAGACCCTCGCCATTCATGACCTTGTCGAGGCCTCCGCGGTCGCACTGCCCATCGGCCGACCGAGCGAAATCTTCCTCAGCTGCAACGAGAAGTTCGTTCCCTGCGATGCCCGCAATACCTGCTGGAAGATTGTCGAGCGGGCGCTCGATCGGCTGAACATCTCCGCCAAGGTGACGATCCATATCGACAAGCGTCTCCCTGTTCAGGGTGGATTGGGAGCCGGCTCGGCCAACGCCGTCGCCGCCCTGATTGGCTTGGAAAAAGAGCTCGGTATCGCCTTGTCCGCGGAAGAAAATCTGCAGATTGCCGCCGAAACGGGCTCGGATGTGCCTCTGTTTTTGATTGGCGGCACGGTGCTCGGCCAGGGTCGTGGGGAGCAGGTTTCTCCCCTGCGGGACCTGCCGGAAACCTACTGCGTGCTGGCGGTTCCGGACGTGCGCGTGTCTACTCCGCAGGCCTTTCGCGAATGGGATCGGCTTCACGCCGAACCATCGCCCCCGCAAATATCCGGCGCAACTGCGGAAAACGAATTGACCCACAGCCGCGCTTCCGATAGGCTGGAACAGTTGGGTCGTACGTGGGGTGCCGCTTTGGCTGCTCCCCAGCAAGTTCGTGCGAACGCCACCGGTGTCTTTCCTGTTGTAAATGGGGAAGACCGGGCCGAGAATCTTCTTCTCGAGCTTGTCCGCGCCGGGATCGTGAACGACTTTGAACAAGTCGTTTTCACTCAGTATCCCTCTCTGCGCGGCATCCTCGAAACGCTGAAGCAAAATTCTCCAGATGGAAGCCCTGCTATCTACGCGGCGCTTTCAGGCTCGGGTTCGGCACTGTTCGGTTTGTACCGGGCGGCAGAGGACGCTCGTGCGGCGGTCGAACGGCTGGAAGCGCAAAGTTTTACTGCGTACGAAACCAGGACAGTTGGCCGACAGGAATACTGGCGCACCATGATCAGTGATCGGGATGGCCTGTAGTTTTGGGCGATCGACTAACGGTAGGTCAAGTGCCTTTGGAGCACTCGGTCTAGGTTCGAATCCTAGTCGCCCAGCCAGTTTCATTTGCAATGGCAAGTGATCGACAGTATTTTGTCGTATTTTTTTGGTGTAGTTTTCGCTTACGACGCGTCGCAGGAGTTTCACCGCCCGCGGCAATCTTTCCCGGACTCTGGCAGCCTTCAACCCCGGGTTGCCATGGTCCAGATTTTGCAGTTCGGTTCACCAACGCTAACCAGCTTGGGAGGTCGAGACAACAATGACGAGTGCGGGCGAGAACGGAAACGTGGACGGAAATTCAACCCTGACAGTGGACGCAGATGCACCCGCAACAACGGGAGAGATCGCTTTGAGCGCCGATGGGACCTCTGCCGGATCGGCCAAGGCGGCTGCCAGCAGGAAACGCGCCAAGTCCTACACAGAGGACAAGCGGTTCAAGATTTTCAGCGGCTCGTCCAATCTGCCGCTGGCAGAAGAGATCTGCAAGTTTGTCGGCGTGCCGCTGGGCGAAGTACGACTGCAGCGGTTCTCTGACGGAGAAGTGTACTTTCAGCTTTTGGAGAACGTTCGGGGCGCCGACGTTTTTGTTGTGCAGCCAACGTGCTATCCAGTCGACCAGCATTTGCTGGAGCTGCTGATCATGATCGACGCGTTGAAGCGGGCTTCGGCACGCCGCATCACCGTGGTGGTTCCGTACTACGGCTATGCGCGGCAGGATCGCAAAGACCGTCCGCGAGTCGCGATCTCTTCCAAGCTGGTAGCGGATTTGTTGACGACGGCCGGAGCCAATCGAGCCTTGCTGGTCGATTTGCATGCCGCGCAGATTCAGGGCTTTTTCAATATTCCGGTGGATCATCTGTTTGCCAGCCCGGTGCTGGTCGGTCACTTCAGAGAATTGAATCTGCCCGACCTGACG
>JAJXZK010000207.1 GCA_021780095.1 Acidobacteriota bacterium
TTCGAACCAGTGGGTTCCAATGTCGCCCATGGTGCGCAACTGTCCGCCCGCATCGGAGTCGATGCGCCAGTTCCATGCCGACTCATCCAACAGCCAATCCTGCAGGTAGTTTCCCTGGATCATTAGAATTCGGCCGAGGTCGCCATCTTCGCGCATTCGGCGCATCTGCTGGACCATCGGGTAATAGCGGAGGTTATGACAGACGCAATTCCTCAGATTTCGATCGCGCGCGAGCTTGACGAGTTCTTCTGCCGTTTCAATCGAAGTAGAGAGAGGCTTCTCACAGAGAATATGTTTGCCGGCCACCAACGCATCCTTTGCCATAGAGAAGTGAAGCGCGTTCGGAGTGCAAATGTGGACGGCGTCGATACTGGGATCGCGCAAAATGTTGCGGTAATCGGAATCAAACTTCTCGATACCGTAGCCAATGCCCAGGCGTTGCGCCGAGGCCAGCTCTCGTCCTACGATGGCAACGACGTCGACACCCTCGACGCGGCGCAACGCTTCCAGATGCACCCGTCCCATAAATCCAGTTCCGAAAATTGCTGTTCGAATTCGCTTCAATTCCGCTCCTTAGACGACGTCCTGTTCGCAATCACAGACTGCTGCAAATTAATGCAACCTTTAGGTCCACCAGGGAGCCGTGGGTTGCTGCTCGATGACAAGTTCCCGAAGAAACTCCGCCGCTTTCGTCAATCCTTCTTCCGGGGACATTAAGCTATCCTCGTGTTCGATGGAGAGCACACCGTCGTAGCCGAACATCCGCAAGGTGGAAACGAATTCTTTCCACCATTCTGCTCCGTGGCCATAGCCGCAGGTGCGAAAAATCCAACCGCGATTGCGCTCATCGATGTACGGTTTGGTATCCAACACGCCGGTGCGCGGCAGGTTTGCGGCATACAGTTGCGTGTCTTTCGCGTGCACATGGAAGATGGTATCTTCTAAAACGCGGATGGCAGCGATGGGATCGATGCTTTGCCAGAACATGTGGCTAGGATCGTAATTGCATCCAATCGCAGGCCCCGCAATGGCCCGCAACCGCAGTAGAGTCTCTGGGCTGTAGACAACGAAGCCTGGATGCATCTCGATGGCGATTTTCACATTGTGTTGCGCTGCGAACGCCGCATGCTCTATCCAGTACGGTGCTACGACTTCGTTCCATTGCCATTCGAGAACCTCGAGATAGTCGGGCGGCCAGGGACAGGTGACCCAGTTAGGAGCCGTGGATTGGGGCGAGTCACCGGGGCAGCCGGCAAAGTCAACGACAACCGGAACCCCGAGTCTCTCCGCGAGCAGGATTGTTTTCCGGCTGATCTCGCGGGCTTGTTTTGCGCGTGTCGCGTTGGGATGCAACGGATTTCCGTGGCAGCTCAGAGCGCTAATGCTGAATCCCTGCTCCGCGAGCAGGCCTTGAAACTTGGCAAGCTGGGGGCTGTCTTCCAGCATGGTCAATTTGCAGTGGGCATCGCCGGGATAATTTCCCGTGGAAAGTTCCACCGTAGAAATGTGGAGCGCCTTGAGTTTTTCCAACACGTCTTTCAGCGGCAGTTGAGCCAGCAGCGGCGTGAACACTCCAACTCGCATACAGAATCTCTTCTCTTGATTTATTCGAAAACGACGCAGACTGGAGAGTCGAGCGGGTACTGTCGGCCCGTTGACGCCAGTTTTCCAGTTCGAGGATCGCAGTTCAAGATGACGATGTTGGCTGTGTCCTGATTCGCAACGACCAACCACCTGCCATCAGGCGCAACTGCAAAATGACGCGGACTTCCACCCTCACAGGAAATCCTCTGGATCAAGGCAAGATGTCCGTTCGCGGGATCGATGGAAAAGGCGGTGATACTATCGTCGCCGCGATTCGATCCATAGAGAAAACGCCCGTTGGGGTGAACCTGAACCGTCGCTGCGTCCGTGGGAGACTTGTGCTCCTTCTGTAGCGATGAGATCACCTGGAAGCGAGTTAGCGTCCCCTTGTCGCCGTTCCAATCCATGCATTCGATAATGCTGCCCATTTCTGCGATGGAATATGCCCATTTCGCGTTTGGATGGAACGTCAGGTTGCGCGGGCCGGAACCGGGCGTCGCGCTGTAATATGGCGGCTCGTTGGGGGTCAGTTTCGCAGTCTTCGGATCAAAGTGAAACACCATAATTCGATCCAGCCCCAGGTCGTTCACCAACAGATATTTGTTTTCAGGAGACACCGTTGTGCAATGGGTGTGAGCCTCCTTCTGCCGCGCGGGATCGATGCTGTGGCCTTTAAAGAAAATGTTGGAGACAGGCTGGCTTAGTCGCCGCGGCGACCCGCCGGAAAGAATTTTGTAGCTGGACACGCTGCCGCTGCCGTAGTTGGCCACGAACAGCGCCTGACCCGTGTGGTCCGTTGTTAGATTGCAAGGAGCGGAGCCGCCGGATGGGACAACATTTTTAGGGACCAGCTTGCCTGTGGTGTGGTCGATCGCAAACGCGGAGACATTCCCGGTAGTGTGGTCCTGTTCATTCACGCAATATAGATCGTTACGGTTTGGAGATAATGTCAGGAAGCTAGGATTTGGAGTTTTTGCGGCAAGGCCAATCTCTTCCATCTCACCGGACTCAGGTTTCCAACTATATACGTACACGCCCTGGCTCGATTTCTTGGTGTAGGTACCGATGTAGATTCGCTTCGATCGCTTGCCGGCCGCTAAGGTCAGTTGGCTGGCAGCCGCGAGGCTCGCAAGCCCCACGATGAAATTGCGCCGGGTGTTTTTTTTCATGTTTTCCAGTGTAACTCGGGTGGATGCAGCGTGGCAGGATCAGGCGTAACTCGAAACCGCACTCTTGTTCTTACTTCCACGTTGCGCCGCCGCGCGCTCGATGTAGCCACTGTCGCGAAGTGCCTGCAGCGGATCTTCGGCCAGTCCGCGCTCCCGTCGCCACTGCCGCAGCGCGGGACGCACGTCGGTCCAGAAGGCGGATCGCAAGCATTCCTCCGCTTCAACCAGTCGGCATTCTCGTTGCAGTTCTTCGAGCCGCGTGTGATCGACCAGGCAGGCTTTGGCATATAGTTCCTGAGCAGTCACCACGGTTTGCAACATGGCTTCCACTTTATTTTTCAGGTTATGACTC
>JAJXZK010000056.1 GCA_021780095.1 Acidobacteriota bacterium
ATGGCGATGAACAGCGCACCGGTGGTCACTTGGCGCGAGTCGTACACCACGTCGCTAACCCCCGGATTCGAACCGGCGCGCTCATGTATCCGCACCAAGCGCAATATTTCCTCAAACGGCATGGAGGGATGGTCAGTCATGGCGTCAGGCAAAAACAGTTCTTCTGCATTGAAGCATACTTCGATGCAATTTCAGAATTTAGATTGTGAATGAATTACGGATGAAACCGTACGACAACGGTTGTGCCGGCGGGAACCTTCGTGCCCGCAGCCGGAGCTTGCTCCGCAGCCACACCGCTGCCGTAGACGCGAACATTCAACCCCAGGTCGGCAGCAGTCACCACCACATCGCGCATCGGCTTGCCAATGAATCCCGGCATGGTCACCGGCGCGCCCGACCCCAGCATGACTGCAGGAGCACTGTCAGCTGCGGAAGGGGGAGATTGCGCCGCAGGAATACTTGGTCTGCGCAGCGGCAAGGTTTCATCCGCATGGACATTGGCTGGCGACGACGAATTTTCTTCGCTCGAATTGTCGATGCCGTGCAATTGCGTCGAAATCGAGGACGGCGCGTCGGATGCACTTTGCAGATAGGCACGGGCCTCGTCCGCATCGGCAGCGGTGGCCTGAGATTTGGTAGGCGGCGCGCGCAGAGGATCGTCTTTCGGCAAATGATTCACTTCGGCAAACATCGCATCCAGATCGCCTACCTGCTCGTGATCTCCCTCCACGTCGTCGTGCGCCATCCTCCGTTGTTCCGCAATCAATTTGGGGGGCTTGATCGGCATATCATGCGGCACGCCAAGATATTCAAGCACCTGTTGCGCCAGTTCCTGAAACACCGGGGCGCTCGCAGCTCGTCCAAAGTGCGAACCCACGGTTGGCGAATCGATGATCACCGCGACCGTGATCGCAGGATTGTTGACCGGCGCGAAGCCAACAAACGACGCAATATATTTTGTCTTGGAGTAGGTCCGGGTGCGCACGTCGATCTTTTGCGCCGTACCTGTTTTCCCTGCTGCGCTGTAGCCGTTCAACTGCGCCGTGGTACCTGTGCCAGACATCACCACGCCTTCCATTATGCTGCGCATCTCCGCCGCGGTCATCGTGCTGATCACGCGGTGGGCGCCCGCAGGCAGTGTGTCTGGAACTGTGTCTTCCGGATGAAACGCCGCCGGCACCAGGCGCGGACTCCCTTTCTGCGCGGAGGTTTTTTCCAGTACGATATGCGCCGGCAAATACACGCCGCCATTTGCAATCGTCGATGCCATCGTCACCAACTGGATGGGTGTCACGCCGACTTCCTGTCCCATGGGGATGGAGCCGATCGTGGTCGCCTGCCAGCGATTCGGAGGTTTCAACAGGCCGCGCGTCTCGCCGGGAAGTTCAATCTCTGACCTCTGTCCAAATCCATACGCGTGAATGTACTGATAGAAACGGTCCTTGCCCAAACGTTCCGCAAGTTGGATCGCCACCACCTGGCTCGATTCCGCTAATGCCTGTCGGACGGACAGCATATTGCCGTGGTGATTCTCATAGATGATGGCGTCGCGATCGTCATGCACGATCCGCCCGGCAACATTGATCTGGCCGCCAAAGGTTGGGATCATCGATTCCGGCGTGACGATTTTTTCCTGCAATGCTGCCGAGAAAGGGACCAGCTTGAAGGTCGAGCCCGGCTCATACACGTCACTCACGGCATGGTTCAGCAGCATGGCTGGGCGAATTTCGTGAATATTATTCGGGTTGAACGTGGGGCGAATTGCCAGCGCCAGGATTTGCCCGGTGTGCGGGTCCTGCACCACCACCGTGCCGTTCAAGGCTTTCGTACGCTCCATGGCATGATCCAGTGCCTGCTCCGCCATAAACTGGATCTTCGAATCCAGCGTGAGCACCATATTTTCCCCGGGTGTCGGTTCCTTCTCGACGCTGCCGTAGCTATGGCGGTGCGCATCAACCGCCGTCAGCATCTGTCCCGCGGTTCCGTGTAACGCGCCGTCGAAGCGGTGCTCAATTCCACCCAGACCGTTGTCGTCCAGGCTCACATACCCCAGTACCTGCGCCGCCAGATCGTTGTCCGGGTAGTAGCGTTTGAATTCTTTCTGGAAGTAAACGCCCTTCAGATTCAGCCCGCGCACTCGATCGGCAACATCGGCATCCACCTTGCGCGCCACCCACGCAAAATCACGCGATCGATGCAGGCGCCCATCAATATCCTTGGCACTGGTGTATCGATCCGAAGGGTCGACGTGCACGATTCGCGCCAATTGTTGCGCAGTGGAATCCTTATCCGCGATTTCGCCGGGAACGCCATAGATGGAATCGACCAGCACCGTCATGGCCAGCGGTTGCAGCTCCCGGTCGTACAGCATCCCGCGTCGCGGAGCAATCTGGAAGGTGTGGTCCTGTTGGCGGAATTCGCGTCCGGCATATTCGGCATGGCGAAAGACCTGCAACCATACCAGCCGCGCCGCGATAATGACGACCCAGACGAGCAAAATCCCAATCAAGGTTACGAATCGCAACCTTGGGATGGGAGCAGAGAGCGCCTGTTTGGGTTTTCGGCTCATGCCGTGGTTCGATCCTGCATTTTGGATGGGCCTTTCGGCCACTCACAAACCGCGTAGCCGTTGCGTACTAGTTTACCGGTTTGCCGGCAACGCGGGAATGGTGATCGAAGCCAGCACGGGAGAGTTCGGGTCCGCATCCATCATCGGAGGCGTCGACACTACTTGTCCCGGCTGCGGCGACTGCATGCCGATCTGGTGCGCCAACCGATCGATCCGTTCTGACCGCGTCAGTTGCGCTTCGGTCAATCCAAGTTGATGATTTTCTTCCTGCAGGTGCTGCAACTGCGCCTTCTCAGTCTCAATGTGATAGCCGGTCTCGATGGAACTGAAATGTTGCCAGCTGTACACCATCAGCAACGCGAAAAAGAAAACCGCCGCGACCGTGAAGCTGCGCATCTCGCGCTTGCGGACAGGATCTTCCGCCTTGACCAGGCGCGAATTGTCCAGACGCTTGTCGAAAAATACTTCGGGAGTGGGTCCGCGACGGGCGCGCTGTTGTGCCGCGAATAGCCAGCGATTGTGTTCCATCA
>JAJXZK010000104.1 GCA_021780095.1 Acidobacteriota bacterium
GCGTATGCGCCTCCACAGGAGAAAATTCCTTGCCCCGGTGTTGCTTCCAGCTCAAAAATAGCGGGTTGGCGCCTTCAGCCTGAATCACGCTGATCCGCGGCAGCCGATCGATCAGGCCCAGCGCGTGCAGCTCCAGAAATCCCTTCCCCAGCGCCGAACTGTTCGCCAAATTCCCGCCCGGTACAACCAAATGATCCGGCGCCTGCCAGTCGAGCATTTCCGCCAGCTCAATCGCCGCCGTCTTCTGCCCTTCCAGCCGATACGGGTTCACCGAGTTCAGCAGATACACCGGCGCGCGCCGCACCAGCTCCGCCAGCACCGACACGCAACCATCAAAATCTGTCTTCAGTTGGCAGGTGACGGCTCCGTAATCCAGTGACTGCGACAGCTTTCCCCACGCCACTTTTCCCTCGGGAATCAGCACCAGCGACCTCATGCCGGCCCGTGCCGCATAGGCCGCCATTGAGGCCGACGTATTTCCCGTCGAAGCACACGCCACCCATTCGAATCCCCGCTCATGCGCCACCGAGAGCGCCGCCGTCATCCCCGTATCTTTAAAGGAGCCGGTCGGATTCATCCCCTGGTGCTTGGCAAACAGCCGCTCCACGCCCATGCTCGCGCCACAGCGCGGCAAATGATACAGCGGAGTGTTCCCTTCCTCCAGCGCCACCACGTGGCGCTCGTCCGCCATAAACGGCAATAACTCACGAAATCGCCATACCCCACTGCGATCGAGTCGCTCGCGCGACAACCGCCGTCCCCGCCAAAGCTCCTTCCAACCCTCCGCCCCGGGATACGAATCTGGGTGCCCCACGTCTCGCTCCTGAGACGCGGAATTTTTTGCGGGTGACCCATTCAAGACTTTTGTTAGCTTGAGTGGGGCCGTGGGAGACTGCCTGTCATTTGCAAAAACCCCACCCGGCAGCAACTCCGGATACTCCACTTCAAACAAGTTGCCGCACTCGCGGCAGCGAAAATCCTCCGCCGCCTCCGCTCCGGCAATCTCCGTCCCACACCCGATGCAGTGCAATCGGTGCGCAGTTGTCGGCCCAGAAAGTGTTTGCTTTTCCATCATGGGATACGTCTAGCGTATCAGGTCATCCCTACCCATTTCCCCTCTCCCGTCAGCGAAGCTTGGGTGCTCCAGGTTCGCGCAGCTAACCTGGGATGAAGTTGGCGCAGAGATAGAGTTGTCATCCCGACCGAAGGTCGATCTGCCTGGGTGGGCCAACCTCGGTGGATCGAAATTATCTGTCGCAAATCCTCCGCCTCCGCAGTCACCGCGTCCAAAACGGCGAGCCCGTCCCGTATGACGGCGAGGCCGAGCTGGGCGAGCATGGTCCACGCAAAATTGGATCGTCACGCGGGCGAGGTGGCATACTCCCCGTCGAATCGGCGACAATGAGATTTCAGGGTACGAAGGGAGTGGCGAGATGACACAGCCGGATTCGCGTTGCCCGACCTGCGGTGCGCCGAGGGAAAAGAAGCAGCCAAGACCGACGGAACCCTCCGCTTCGAAGAATAAGGAAGAATATCCGGAAATCGATCATCGCGGCGTTGTGATGCCCAGGCGCACGCGCGTCGGCGGCATCATCATGCCGCAGTAATCGCCGCCGCACATTTAGGAGATCATGACAGAACGCCTCTACTCCAATGACTCATTGCTGACGACTTTCGATGCCGTCGTCACGGACATCCAGGAGGTTTCGCGTGCCAGCGGACAATCCTTGTGGCGGGTGGCACTCGATCGTTCGGCGTTTTATCCCACTGGCGGCGGCCAGCCCTATGACGTTGGCACTTTGATAGCCACTTCCCGCAGCGGAGCCGAATTGACCGCAGAAATTGTCGATGTAGAAGAGGACGAGCATGGCGAGGTATGGCACCACACGGCGAAGCCGCTGATCGCCGGCACTGCGGTGCGCGGCACTATCGATGCGGCGCGGCGGCTCGATCACGTGCAGCAACATTCTGGCCAGCATTTGCTATCGGCGGCGTTCATTGAAATTTGCGGAGCGCGGACGGTTTCTTTTCACCTTGGCGAAGCCAGTTCGACCATCGATCTCGAGGTCGATAACTTGACGGCGAGCACGCTGGAGCAGGTGGAAGATCGAGCTAACCAGATCATCGCGGAAGATCGACCGGTCACGATGAGCATTGTGCCGCGCGAACACGCCGAAAGCTTGCTGGCCGCGGGCGAATTGCGCAAGTTGCCGCCGCGTCAGGGCGACCTGCGTATCATCACCATAGCGGACTTTGACCGTAATGCCTGCGGTGGCACCCATGTTAGTTCGACCGGGCAAATTGGTGGACTGCATCTGCGCGGACTCGAAAAAGTAAAGCAGGGGCTGCGAGTGGAATTTGTCTGCGGGGCTCGTGCCGCCCGCATGGCGCGGAATGATTTCAACCGATTGACGGAGGCGGCGCGACAGCTTTCCGTGGGATTGGAGGAAGTGCCGCAAGCCATTCAGCGCCTGCAGTCGGACGCGAAACATTCAGCCAAACACACGTTGAAATTGACCAATGAATTGGCACAATATCAGGCGGCGGAGCTGGTTGCGCAGACGCCCATCGAATCTGGATTGCGAATGATTCAATTGCAACTGACGGCAGCAAACCAGGTCGATGCGTCCTATGCGAAAATGCTGGCCAGCAAAATTGCGGCGCAGGCAAATCAAACGGTTTCGCTCCTAGGCTGGAAGCCGGAAGATGCCTCTGCACCGGCAACCGTGGTGTTGTCGAGGAGTGGCGATCTTGAGCTCGATTGCGGAACCGTGTTGCGGACTGCGTTAGCGACCCACGGTGGGCGCGGCGGTGGATCGAAAGATATGGCGCAGGGCTCTGTCCCGCTGGAAAAGTTGGAATCCCTCCTTAACGAGCTGACCGCACATTGTCAGGCGTCAATCGCCGCGAAGTAGCGTCGGCGGCGCGCCCCGAGGCATCTATCAGTGCCTTTGAAGACGAGTTGGCGGCGCTTCATCTTTCGCCAAAATGACGGGCGGCGCATTCGCCACGCGGCGGCGATCGCGATACGCCAGCAACAGCATCGCCAGACCGAACAGCGACAGCACCACTCCCCAGACAAGATTGATGTCAATGCCCTGCGATTTTTGATAGATCGCGCTGCCGTGGGTGATCAGTCCATAGACCGCCATCATTCCCCCGGTCACAACGAACAGCAGCCCCAGCGGTAGCCGAATGTCGAGTCCCATCGCAATTCCCTTCCCGTCCCGACTACAAAAACACCAGGTTCAATACCACCACCATCGCCAGCACCAGAATCGCGAGCGACGCCGGCCGCTGATACCACAGCAGATGCCCTTCCGCGGGCTTAGGCGTCAGCGAATAGACAAGGCCAACCAGATCTTTTTCCTCGCGCGGCTTTGTCATCAGGCTTAATCCGATGGTCATGACGAAGCAAACGGCGAAGGCCCAGATCGCTGTCCAGAAGGTTTGCGCCATGGTACTGGGATACACGTGCAGCACCGCGATCCATCCGCCGTGGATGCCGACGCCGGAAACATCCGCGGGCAACGTCAGCCCCGTATGCAGCGCCGCCCCGCAGGTACCCGACAGCAATCCCCAGAAAGCGCCGTGGCCGGTGGTACGCTTCCAGAACATGCCCAGCAGAAATGTCGCCAGCAAGGGCGCATTCACAAACGAAAAGACCAACTGCAGCGCATCCATAATGTTGTTGAATGAGGTAACAAAATAGGCCGCACCTATCGACAGCGCGACCCCTCCGATCGTCGCCATCCGCCCCATCCAAAGGTAATGCGCATCGGTGCCGTGCTTGTGGATGTACGACTGATAAATGTCGTAGGTCCACACGGTGTTGAAGGCAGTCACATTGCCTGCCATGCCGGACATGAAACTGGCGAGCAGTGCTGTCAGTCCCAATCCCAGCATTCCGGTGGGGAAAAAATGCAGCAGCATGTTCGGTGTCGCCAGATCGTAATCGAGTAGCGGCTTGCCCTTGTTATCCGTCAGCACGCGCCCATTTACCGGATCGACCTTCACCGGGATCAATCCCCTGCCAATGGGAGCCGATGTCGCGTCAGAAGCCACGGCCGCGCCCCGCACGCCCGCTTGATTCGGCGCAGATTGCGTCTGCCCCATCATTCGCTGTGACACCGTTGGAACCGAGAGGGCGATCAGTCCCGGCAGGATCACCAGGAATGGAAAGAACATTTTCGGAATGGCGGCGATCAACGGCACACGCCGCGCAGCCAGGTGCGATTCGGCGGCCATCGCACTCTGAATCACCAGAAAATCCGTACACCAATATCCGAAGGAAAGCACGAAGCCGAGTCCAAAGACAAGCGCATACCATTCCGTGCCGAGCGGGTTGGTACTGGCGTGGGCCATGCCGCGCCAGGAGTGCGTATACGCCGGTCCCAACGCGCGTTGAATGCCATGCCAGCCGCCCACGTTCTTCAGTCCAATCCAGACCAGCGGCATAAAGCCAGCGACAATCAAAAAGAATTGCAGCACTTCGTTATAAATCGCGCTGGTCAGGCCACCCAGCGAGATATAGCCAAGCACAATCACCGCGGACAGAAATATGGAGAAGTGAAAAATCCAGCTCAGAGGCAGGCCAAAATGCAGGAACAACCCATCGAAAATATGCAGCACCTGGATCAGCTTGGCCATGGCGTACATGGAAATTCCGGAGGAAAACACTGTCATGATGGCAAATGAACCGGCATTCCACGCGCGCGTTTTTTCGTCGTAGCGCAGCTTCAGATATTCCGGCACCGACCGCGCTTTGGACCCGTAATAGAAAGGCATCATGAACAGGCCGACAAATACCATCGCCGGAATGGCGCCGATCCAGTAAAACTGGCTGGTCGCGATACCATACTTCGCGCCCGAGGCGCCCATGCCAATGACTTCCTGCGCGCCCAGGTTGGCGGAGATGAAGGCCAGCCCGCACACCCAGGCCGGCAGCGCTCGGCCGGCCAAAAAAAAGTCCGTGCTGGTGCGCATGTGGCGTTTCAGCAGAAAGCCGATGCCCAGCACAAAGGCGAAATAAACCAGCATAATCAGCCAGTCGATCGCGGTCAGATTTGTTTTCAGGCCGATGGCCAGCGTGGAAGCAGTCAACACAAATCAATCCTCGAGGTGCGCAGCGCGGCATGCCTCGCTCGGTCCTGATACCGAAACGGCGCAGCAAATTCGAATCTTACACTGGGCTTCCACGGGCTGCCCACTTCCTTCCCAGCCACTTCCCCTCTACTCTGGTAATGTGCCTATCTTTCTTCGAATGCTTTTCCGTCCGGCCGCCTTCCTGATCATCGCGACCTGCGCTTCGTCCATGGTGGCGCAGAATTCGCCCGCCGGCGCTTCTACGCCGGGACCTGCGGTGTCGCTCGCCACCCAACGGATGTATCCCTTGTCTCAGGTGCTTGCCGGCCAGCGCGGCACGGCGTACACGGTTCTGGTCGGAAGCAAACCGGAAGGCATCGATCTGGAGATTCTCGGTGTACTTCGGGACGCCATTGGTCCAGGCAAAGATATGATTTTGGCGCGACTGCTCGGCACCAAGGCAGAATACGACGGAGTGGTCGCCGGCATGAGCGGCAGCCCCGTCTACATAGACGGCAAATTGGTCGGAGCCATTGGATTCCGCATCGGCCAGTTCACCAAAGAGCCCATCGCGGGCATCACGCCCATTGCGCAAATGCTGGAAGTTGCGAAACAGGACGACCGACCCTCCGCGATGACTTCCGCAGCCGCATCGACGCCGGACACGTCACCGGATTCGGCGAACGCCGCGCCTGCACTGGCTGCGAACCAGCCCGCAAGCGCTTCTGCGGCGATGCCCTGGTCATCCGCCAACGACTCGGTAGTGCACCCCATTGAAACTCCGCTGGTTTTCGATGGATTTTCGCCGCAAGCCATTCAGATGTTTCAGCAGCGCTTTCAATCCTACGGCCTCACTCCAGTTTCCGGATTAGGGAGCGCCACGCCCAATGCGGTCGATCCTGCCCCGATAGTGCCGGGCTCCGCAATCAGTGCCATCATCGTGTCGGGTGACTTCGACATGGCGGCGACCTGCACCGTCACCTACGTCGATCCCAAACGGCTGCTGGCCTGCGGACATCCCATCACGCGCTTCGGCGATGTTTCCTTGCCGATGACGAAGGCCCAGGTTGTCGCCACGGTAGCTTCTTCGCTGGAGCCGATGAAGATTATCAACACCACAGAGACAGTGGGATCGTTTACCCAAGATCGTGAATCCGGCATTCTCGGCGTGTTCGGAAAAAAAGCCAGCATGATTCCAGTGACTCTGACGCTCGGCGGCCCGTCGCGGCGTGCGCAGCCGCGCACGTATCACTTCTCCGTCGTCGAGCATCCGCGCCTCACTTCGGCGGCACTGCTCGCAACGGTGTATCAGGCGATGCAGGATACCAACGACTATAACGATCCTTCCACCGATGAACTGCGCGGCGCCATCTCTATTGCAGGATTTCCGGACGTGCACATTGACGACTGGTTTGCGGCCACGAATCAGCAGCCGGCCAGTCTAGCCGTCGCGATTGCAGTGGCGCAGCGCTTCGAAAGCCTCTACAGCAACCCGCGCGAAATGCCTTCCATTCGGCAGGTCTCCTTGACGCTGGATACATCGCCGGGTAGACAGTCTGCTCGACTTGACGGCGCCCGCGTGCTGGAAAGCCGCGTTCATGCCGGCGATCATGTCACCGTGGAAGCGACGCTACATCCGTACCGCGCGCCACAGCGCATACTGCGATGGACGGTTGCCTTGCCGGCCACGCTGCCGCCGGGCCAGGTTCGCCTGCTGATCAGCGATGGCGCCACGCTCGACCATACGCTGCATCTGATCCCCAATCCTTCCGCGCCGCCGTTGGGACTCGGCGCGACTATCGCGCGGCTGAACCGAATGCATCCGAACAATCTGTTGTACGCAACGCTGCTGGCACCGGTACCACAAGCCATGGTGCAGGGCCAGGATCTCCCGGCGGTTCCGCTTTCCATGGCGAATGTTCTACAGCCTGTGGAAAACAACGGCAGCTTCTCGATTGACGGCGAAACCGCCATCGCGCTGGCCTCTGAACATCTCGACATGACAGTCACCGGCTCGCAGGTTGTCACTATGGACGTTCAACCCTAAACGCCCAGTGGACGGTTGTGATGTACTTTAGGGAGTAAACCTTTTTCGCTTTGACCCAACCCAGGAAAGAAGAGAACCGACTTCGATGAGTACGATCCATGGTTACGCCACACACGCCGCAGGCGCTGAACTTCTTCCTTTCAAGTTTGAAGCACCGGAATTGAAGCCGAACGAAGTAGAGATTGCGATCACGCATTGCGGCATCTGCCACAGTGATCTGCACCTGATCAACAACGATTGGGGAATCACGCAGTACCCCTTCATTCCGGGCCATGAAATTGTGGGCGCCGTTTCCGCCATGGGCAGCCAGGTGAAAGATCGCACGCTGGGTCAGCGCGTCGCTGTGGGCTGGCAGGCGGACTCCTGCGGCACGTGCGAGTGGTGTTTGCGCGGCGATGAGAACCTTTGCGCCCAGAGTGTGGCGACCTGCGTGCATCGCCACGGCGGATTCGCAGAGAAAACCCGCGTCAATGCGCGCTTCGCCATTCCCGTGCCCGATGCGCTGCCAAGCGAGGGCACGGCTCCGATGATGTGCGGCGGAATTACGGTCTACAATCCGATTCGCACCGCCGGTGTTTTTCCTGGATCGCGCGTGGCTGTCGTCGGGATTGGAGGACTCGGCCATCTAGGGCTGCAATTCGCCCGCGTGTTTGGCGCGGAAGTGACGGCCATTTCGACTTCACCAAACAAGGAGGCCGAAGCCAAATCGATGGGAGCGCATCATTTCGTCAACTCGCGCGAGAACGAAGCCATGAAGAAGCTCGCCGGCTCGTTCGATCTGATTTTGTCGACCATCAATCAGGATCCTGACTGGAACACGCTGATCGCCGCGCTGCGTCCGCGGGGAACCCTGGCCATCGTGGGCGTGCCGCCCAGCCCGATTTCTGCTCAAGCGTTTCCACTGATCGCCGGCCAGCGCAGCATCTCTGGAAGCCCCAGCGGCAGCCCCAGCATGTTGCAGGAAATGCTGACGGTAGCGGCGCGGCATGGCGTAAAAGCGATCACCGAAGCATTTCCCATGGCGAAGGTGAATGATGCCGTCGCAAAGCTAAAGAAAAACCAAGTCCGCTACCGCGCCGTCCTGGGAAATTAAATTTCACTGCACGGAGATGCCGTGAATCTTCCGGACCTCGTCCGCAACGTCACAGTTCCTGCCGCTTTTCGGCAGGCGGATGAGTTTCCGCAGGCTTGAAGCGGCGCAGAAACATTCCCAGCGAACCGCCCTGCAGCACCATCGAGAACACCACGACAATGTAGGTTGTCGCAAGTATCCAGGTGTGCCCGTCAGCCAACGGTAGCGCCAGGGCCAGCGTGCGACTCGATATCCATCAAAAATGCGCCGGCAAATAACAGCAGTGGCAACATTCCGTGCAGGATCAAGCGTTCAAAATCGATTTGCCGTGCCATGCCGATGGCCCATGGCCGCAGACCGTGCGCATACTCGCCAATGCTCACCAGAAGCAAGGAGCAAACGACAGTCAGGAACATGGTTCCGATGGTGGTTGGCAGCTTGAGCCGGCGCGCGCTGATCCAACCGAACAGCGCTGCAATCGCGATTAGAACACTGATGAGTTGAAGGATTGTCATCGAACCGAGGAGCTGATATTTCGGGTGTACTGGACAAGCGGGGCGTCTGAATTCCATTGCGAGGACCCCTCGCAAACCGTTCTCGCTTGACGCGCGATGCGCTGAAACGCGGCGGCATTCGGTACACTCAACACAGCATGTGGACCCGTCTTTTTGTTGGTAGTGCGATTCTCTCCATCTCAGTTCTTGCGCAGGCGCAGGGCACGCAGCTCTGGCAACAGTCGAGCTTTGAAACATTTGAAACAGGAACGCCGCACGGCGTCGCAATTCGCAGTGATGGCGAGTTGGAAAGCTCCCCCGTTGCCACAGAGGTACTGACGACTGCCGCTTCGGCAGTGTGGTCGGTCGCGGTGGATCAGCGCGGCAATGCATACCTGGGCACGGGTTCGCCTGCAATGGTGCTGAAGGTGACGCCGGACGGCAAATCCACGCCACTACTGGAAACGACGGATGTCTCCGTCCAGGTGGTGAAGATTGGTCCCGATGGAATGCTGTATGCGGCTACGCTGCCGAACGGCAAAGTCTATCGCATCGATCCCAACGGACCTGAAGTCAAGATCGATAACGCGCCGCGTCCGGTGTACAAGCAGGACGAGCCGGCCCCGGCAAAAACTGGAGCCGCTGGGAATATTGTTTTCGATTCCAGCGCGTTGACTCCAAGGGTGACGTATATCTGGGACCTGGCCTTCGATGCGGCTGGAAGGATGTACGTTGCGACAGGGGGTGCGGCGAATATTTATCGCGTCGACTTGAAGAAGCCCGGGGCGGTGCCTGAAAAGTTTTTCTCCAGCAGCGAACAACACATCCGCTGCCTTCTGTTCGCCAAGGACGGCACGCTCTATGCGGGCACCGATGGCCGCGGATTGGTGTATCGCATCGATCCCACCGGCAAAGGCTTCGTGTTGTTTGGGGCGCCAAACCAGGAGATTCCGGCAATGGCGCTCGACCCTGCAGGCAACCTGTATGTGGCTGCGCTGGGCGAGAAAGGCAAATCCACGCTGCCGCCGCTGAATGTTCACAGCGCCGCCACAATGACGGCCAGCATCACGATTCTTCTGCCGGGCTCCATCGCCTCTTCGCATGACAGCACGCTGGTCCCAAAAGGCACTGTCATTTATCAGATCTCTCCTGACGGCGCGCCGCGCCAGCTGTGGGCTTCGCCGCATGATGTGGTCTATGCCCTGGCATGGCAGCAGAATTCCGATCCGAAACAGAGCGGGTTGCTGGCGGGCAGCGGCAATCAAGGGCATCTCTACCGAATTTCTCTCGACGGGACGTATGCCGACCTGGCGCATCTGGAAGCCACCGACGCCACCGCGTTCGCGCAGTCGGACAAAAACCTCTATGTGGCCACCAGCAACACCGGCAAGCTCTACCGGCTGTCGGCAACCAGCGCGGGATCCGGCGACAACTCCACGTATGTGAGTCCTGTCGCGGACGCGAAATTCAGTTCTGCCTGGGGACGTCCGGCGGTTCGAGGTAGCGGACATTATGACTTGTTCGCGCGCGTCGGCAATATTGAGCAACCCACCGAAGGCTGGAGCGACTGGCAGCCAATCAATCCCGCTGGCGAAGCTCCCAAATTCCCCCGCGCCCGATACCTGCAGTGGAAAGCCGTGCTGCATGGTACTGCAAGCTTGCGTCAGGTTGGTTTTTACTACCTGCCGCAGAATGTCGCGCCGGTTGTCGATGACATCGTTGTGGAGCTGCATGCCCGCGTGGTCCCGGGCCTGAACCAGGAAGCGCAAGTCACCCCGGTGCAGATCAATTTCCCTGCTGAGTCGACCGATGGGGTGGTCTACGAAACAGCGCAGGCTTCGCAGCCGCTGATGGCGATGCGGACCCGCGATTGGATTACCGTTCGCTGGAAGGCGCACGATGACAATGGCGATCAGCTGCACTACTCGGTCTATTACCGCGGTGCGAATGAGGCTAACTGGCTGCCACTCGAACAGAATGTGTCGCAGACTTTTCTTTCCTTCGATGTGAATCGGATTCCGGACGGTTATTACAAGCTGAGGATCGTTGCCACAGATGCCCCCTCGCATCTGGCGGGAAACGCACTGACAGGATACAAAGACAGCGATCCGTTCCTGCTCGACACCATGCCGCCGGTGGTTTCTCCATTGCAGGCGACCCTGACTTCGCAACCTGCTGGCGCACTGCACGTGGTGTTCGATGCGCAGGACAAGCTATCTACCATCTCCCGCGCGTATTATTCGGTGGACTCCGGCGCCTGGCAGTACATCGACCCGGTCGGCAGTCTCAGCGATGCCTTGCATGAGCATTATGACTTCACCATCCCGATACCGAAGCGCGCGGAAGGCAACGATGTTTCGACGGCCGTGCGGCCCGGCTCTCCGCAGCAGCATGTGGTTGCAGTGCGAGTGCTGAATCGCGCCGGCATTTCGGCTACGGGAAAAGCGGTTGTGCAATAAGTGTGCCTCTATCTATGAGCGAGTCATCGAATGCGCTTTGAACTGTTTGTCGCCAGTCGCTACCTGAGGGCCAAGCGTCGCCAGGCAGTCGTCGGCGTTATCACGACAATTTCAATCATCGGAGTGACGGCGGGAGTAGCCTCTCTGATTCTGGCGCTGGCGATTACAAATGGAATGCAGCGCGATCTGCAAAAGGGCCTGCTGAGTTCAACCGCGCAAGTTCAATTGATGCGCACCGCCAGCGATGGCATCGAAGATTGGCGCGTGCTGACCGATCGGCTGCGAGTTCTTCCCCACGTCGCTGCGGCTGCTCCGGCTCTGTACGGACAGGTACTCATTTCGCGCGGAGCCCGATCCGGGGGCGCGCTGGTCAAAGGCATTCTGCCCGCGGAAGAACGCACCGTCAGCAGCCTGCTGGACGACATCAAGCAAGGAACTGCCGCACCGCTTGCGCCCGTCGCCGCGGCGACCAGTCGAGATTCGACGGGCACGCTTCCGCCGCTGGTTCTCGGCTCCGACCTTGCCGACCAGATCGGCGCAGGCGTCGGCGACAGCGTCCTGGTCACCAGTCCGCAGGGCGAGTTGACTCCCTTTGGCCTGGTACCGAAGTATGAACGGTTTCAAGTTGTCGGAATTTTCCATTCCGGCTTCTATCAGTACGACTCATCGTTCGCGCTGGCGCGGCTGACGGACATTCAACATTTGTTTGGCGAGCCAAATATCGTCTCGATCATCAGCTTCAAGGTCGACGATCTTTATCGCGCCGACCGCATCGGAAAGGAGATTGAGACGGCCGCGGGCAGCGGTTTTATGACCACCAACTGGATGGAGCAGAATCAGGAACTGTTCCACGCGCTGGGCGAGGAACAGGCGGTCACGTTTATCGTGATCGGGCTCATCGTATGCGTGGCGGCATTGAATATCCTGATCGCGCTGACCATGATGGTGATGGAGAAGACGCGCGACATCGCCGTACTGATGTCCTACGGAGTGCGGCCCTCGCAGGTGCGGCGAATCTTCGTGTGGCAGGGGATGCTGATCGGCAT
>JAJXZK010000338.1 GCA_021780095.1 Acidobacteriota bacterium
GCCGTTCAGGTCGTAGACCACTCGTCCCGCACGGATCGTCAACTGGGCAATCAGCCGCGTGTTGCCCATCAGCTTGGTGTTGTCCATATCAAGGTAGCCGAATTTTCCGTGCTCCTCGCTCAACACGGCCACATCTGCCGGTGCTCCGACCGAGAGATTTCCGAGATTGGGACGCTGGATTTCTGTCGCCGGATGCCATGTTGTATCGGCAACCACCTGTTGCAGCGTCAATCCCATCGCCATGAACTTGCCCATCACGTTGAGCATGCCTTTGGTGCTGGAATTCATACTATCGACGTGCAGATCCGTCGATAGGGAGTCCGGCAGGAAGCCGGCTTGAATCATCGGAACCGCCACGCGGAAGCGGAAGCTGCCGCCACCCGTTCCCGCATCGAAGTAGATGCCGCGCTTGCGTCCCTCTATCATCGCCTTCGACGGGCCCAGTGTCATAACGTCTTGTTCGCCTCGCAAACCGGAGTACATGTGGGTGTAGATATCGCCGGGACGCAAATACTGGGTCAGCAGGTCGTAGAGGGGGCGCTCAACGCGATTTGCGCCGTAATCGATCATCACCGGGATGTGCGCGATATTGCCTGCACCGACGGCTTGGATGTAAGGCCACCAGTCCGGCCCGGAGAAGTGCGCGCTTTTGATCCCGATGATCGTATCCGGATAGCGCATCGCCATCCACGCCGTCGGCACCATCTGCATATCGTCAAGGTTGTCTTCAAACCGCGTGCCGCGCATGCCGGCGCCGACGATGTTGATGAACGCCAGCACCCGCGTCTGCTCGCGGTCGATGACGTGCTCCTTGAAATCCTCGAAGTTGCGCCAGCCGGAACTGCCCGCGTCGCACACCGTCGTCACGCCATTGCGGAAGGTGAAGCCATCCGGCCAGAGGCCGTTGTCGCCCGCGTAGGAGTGTGCTTCGCCCGTCGACGCATAGTCATGGGTGTGAATGTCGATCAGTCCCGGCGTCACGTAGTAGCCGGTCACGTCGATGGTCTTGACCGCGTCTTTGGGGTTAAGGTTCTCACCGACTGCGGCCACTTTGCCGTCTTTGATCGCGACGTCCATCACGCGATCGATGTTGTTCCTCGCGTCGATGACATGTCCGTGCTGCAAAAGTAGATCGTAGGGCAAAGGGTTGGGCAGCGTCGGGGGCGGTCCCACGCGGCGCAACTGCGCGTTGACGCCGCCCGGCTGCGACTGAACCGGTTGCGGAAGTCCGGCTTCCTGATTCGGCCCTTGCCCCGCAGCCTTTACCGGAAAACAGCCCCGGCATCCGCCCGGTCCCGGAGGGCCTTGTTGCTGATAGGCATTGGCGCTGACAGGGGAGGGATTTTCCTGATATGTCGATGAGGGCGATGCCGGCGCCGCCGTGGAATGGTCTCCTCCAGTCTGAGCCTGCATGGTCAACGCGACGCAGAACATTGCGCCCAGTATCGTGCGCCCAACAACAGTTCCCTGCTTGAACTTCATTCGTTTGATCCCCTCTCGTGGTGATGATCGCAACCCGCGCTCGAACGCGACCTGGTCGCACTGGATGCTCCGCCCTTTTTCAATGGATCAGTCAGCGAACCCACACGGCTTCATCCGGCTGAGGCATCAAGGCATTTTAGTCGGCGATCTTGCTGTCTGGTTTGAAAGTGTCCTGGACGTACACGTTAGGCTTGCGGGAGATCTGCCTCGCAGCTGCAAAACTCCAGCTATAGCTACTACTAATACTAAGCATGAAAAAAGTTTTCGTGCGAATGTTCGAGTCGCTTCGCAAAAATCAGTCCGCCGATCTACACTCGAACGTCCGGCTCCCTTATTGCATTTGCCCTAATGGGATGGAGCGACTTGTGTTCTATAAATTGAGTTGAGGCCAGAAATTGCGCCGACAACGCGTGGCGTTGAGATGTGTCGGGATTCGGAATGCTGCCAAGCGAAATTTGGTGGCATCAATCGAACATCCCGCAACGGATTTTTATAGATGTACCGTCGCATTGCGGATCCGGGGCTTCGCCCAGAAACTAACAGAGCCGCGAGGGACAGCAAGGTTGCGCCCTCCGCCTGTATGACCTCCGCCATACCTGGACCACCAGAGCAGCCATGTAGGGAATTGACCTCGTGACGCTGGTATCCATGCTCGGGCACTCGAAGATCAATATGGTGATGCGCTACGCTCATCCGACGCAGGAGCACCAGACGAAAGCAATGGAGAAGATGGCCCTTGTACGTTGCGAAGCAGCAGATCGCATCAGGAAACAGACGCAGCCAATCACAGCCGTTGAATGAAAAAAGACGGGCACCCGCTACAATTTCCCCTACACTTGTATGCCGCCGCTTTTCCCAGTATGTCGCGCTCCATCTTGACTCGTGCCAACTCCGCCCGCAACTGGCGAATCTCGATCTGCTCGGCCGTCAACTTCGAGCCCCGCCCGTTGGCCGTCAGCTTGCCGGCCTTGTGCGCCTTAATCCAGTTCGACACCCGTCTCCTCGACCACACCCAGTGACCGCGCCGCCTCCGCCACCCTCTGGCCCGACTCCACCAGACGAACCGCTTCAAGCTTGAACTCGTACGTGTAGATCTTCCTCGGTAAACGCTCCATCTTCCCGGCTCCTTCGATATCTTCTCAGAGCGCTATATGAGGTACGTTTTGCGGGGGCAAGGTCATGTCGGCGAGTCCGGGCAAGATGGCGGCGAGGTAGTCGCGCACCGGAACACGGAGCCGGCGGCAGCTTTCGATGACGAACACGATGGCAGCGATACGCCTTCCGGCCTGCGGGCTGCCGATATGGATCCAGCGTTCGGCTCCGTATCTCGGAATTGCTTGGAATTGCTGCGATACACCTTACCGGCGATTCCGTGCGGGCTCGGTCTGCTCGCGATTTCAGATTTTTCTTCTATTCAAACGGAGGCTTGTCGCGTGAGCCAGTTCATATCCATGTTGAGAAGGATGAGATGGAGGCAAAATTCTGGCAGGAACCGGAAGTGCGAGTGGCCTATAATGACGGCTGCGATGCTCGGACCCTTCGGGAACTACTGGAAGTGGTCGAACTCAACAAGGACAGGATCGAGAGGGCATGGGATGAGTTCTTCAGTTAGA
>JAJXZK010000192.1 GCA_021780095.1 Acidobacteriota bacterium
AGCCACTCCGGCTTGGGCTGCGGTCGCTTTGGCAAAACATCGATCTGGATCAACTCAGGAGTGGTCGACATGGGGTGAATGTGCTGCGAATGCCACTCTCTATTGTACCTGCCACGAAGGATGAACCGGCCTGAGCTAGACTCCGGGGTTCAGCCATGATGTGAGGCAGACCCTGGACTTTAGTCCAGGAATAAGTGGCCGCCGCAATACGCCTTCAGGCGCTGCGGTGACTCTCAACGCGCGGGATTCGAAGCTTCCGCCTTCATCTGACTGTCCGCGGGGGAGACTTTCCAGATCGTCACATAATTCTTGCCCGTCCAAACGATGTGCGATGGCGGCAGGGAAATGTATCCCGCCGGCGCGAGCGGTATCCGCGAATAGACCTCGACGCCCGTGATCATCCACTGTAGTTTGCCGTCCGGGGCTGCCATCCACGGCTCGCAGGTATATTTCGTGCTCTCCAAAAAGAGATGGCCGCAATACGTATCCTTGCCCCACTGATCGAACGGCACCGTAGGACCGGCAAATCCGTCAATATTGTCCCTGCGAATAAATTCTCCAATGCCTTTTTGAGCCAGCTCGGTTTGAAATTCGCGATCGGCCATCAGGCCATCCAGCGGCACCACTGCGGCATCGGTAAAGTACGCCATCCCGCCCGGCTGATCGTAGGCCAGCAAGCGGTACATATGGTCATCGTCCAGCACTTGCCGCAGCGCAGGGATCGTGGTGTTTTCCGCAACCTGTTCGCGACTGTGTTTCCAGCCCATTTTGTACCAGAGCAATGCGGAAAAAACGATCGCCAGCAGCATTCCAACCGAGCAGAGCGTCGCCGCGACAGAACGTGTTCGCGCAGTCGTCGTCACCGGAGCGGCACGCAGGATTGACGCCGTCGCGCGAGAAGCGGTCAGCGCAGCCAGCAACGCCCAACTGACGTAGTACCACGTCCAGCGCGTCTCGCCCGTCATGCGCAGGGTGATGTACGCGGCATGCATCAGGATGCCGAGAAAGAACGGCAATTCCGCGAACAGGAACCAGCGATCGCGCTGCCTGCGCCACAGAATTGCAATCGAAATTGCGCAGAGGATGAGAGAAATCAAAGCCGTGTGCGGAAGGTTGTGGCCGAACGCATGGTCGCCGCCGTTGCTCGACTTTAGCAGCCCGCTGATCGGCATCAGGATGTCGAACCAGAACAGATTGCTGCCCAGGTACGCGCCCCACAACACCGCATACAGCGGAATCCATGCAAGATGAATTCGCAATGCGCGCTTGCCGTTCGCCTGTTGTGGCTGCAGGCACCACAGAAGCACCGCGATCCATAGGCACGCGATGACAAAGATGGAGTCCAGGCGGCTCAGAACAGAAAACGCAGCCAGAACATTGAACGCGAGTCCGCTCTTCCAATCCGGACGCTCAAAAAACTTGTAGAGTGCGAGGAGTGTTCCGGCCAGCATGGCCGCGCTCAAAGAAGACTCGGTCCCCAATTGCAGGCCAAAAAGAAACGGGATCAGAATCGTCCACGCAACCCAGGCTGGCGCTCGAAGTCGACGCAGCAATCGCGCCGCGACTACCAGAACCACAATGTTCAGCAACACAATTAGCGCTGCAATCATGTGCAGGCCGACGATGCGATTCGGGAATACCTTATAGACAGCCGCGCACATCAACATCCAGATGGGATGGTAGCCATTGGTCTGCATCAGGCGATTGAAGGTGCTGCCGTAGCCCAGCGCAAAATTGCGTCCCACCTGCAGGTAGAAAAAGCTGTCATCCGCGAAGAAGGGGCTGGGCTGGCGAATGAACAACACAGCGTACGCCGCGGTCAGCAGCGCAAAAAAAATATCCAGCCAACGCGGGTCTCGCCGTCGCTGATCCTCAGTTGTTGCCTGGGTTTCTATCTCTGTCATGGAAGAAGATCGGTTCAAAGTCCGATTGAATCGCTTTGCGGCTCGAAGGCCAGTATAAGGGGCGCGAAACCAGGGGCAAAAATACCGTATTCAATCACGGCTCTTCGTCGGTATCAATTTGGCGACTGTAAATCGGTTGTCATCGCAATCGGTTTGATCGAGGCCACAAATGCGTTAACTTGCGCTTGCGATAGCACCGGATGCTCGCGATCACGCCCGGAGAAGGCAAAATCGTACTGGCGATTATTCTGGTCAAACAGGGCAAGCCTTACAATGAACGGCCTGACCGCAGGATTGCCGACCTGAAATCCTCGGAAAACACCGAAACGCAACGAGTAAACAGCCGTTGGCAGATAGCCGAGGCGTGACGACTTTACCCTGAGAAGAAACGTGTTGCGAGCATTAGAGCTGCAGGTTTCCCACCATTTTGATTGTGCTGGGGTGGCGTCCATTTCGGCTGCCGTCCGATCGTAATCTGATTTGAATCCGTCGCCCTTGAAAAGCCTCGTCATGATTCGTCTCACGCTATCCGGCACTCGACGTATCGCGCGTTCCTGAGGAATGGGCTGCGGGGCGAAGATTACGATTTGCCCCTCCGTGAAATTCAAATCCGTGTATCCCATAGACAAAATGTTACGTTCTTTCTCCACCACTTTCCAAGGGGACTGCATCGAGATGCCAGCCCGCTCAATTCGCCCTCCTGCCAGATTCGCTAAACGCGAATCTGGCAGGGGAACCGGCGTCAACGAAAGATTCGGATTATTCTCTCCAAGCTGGCGCGCAGAATACCAAGCCCTTAAGCTGCTGAATTCGTAGAGCGCAAGCCCAACGCCCAAAAAGCACGCGAGCGTCCACGTTGCAATCATTGCAGTCTTCGGCAGTCCATTGGTCATACTCATCTTTAGCTCCAATCATGGCCGAATATTCGTTATCAAGAAACTAATAGTACAAATATTTTCTCCAGCGAAGATCGCTGCTGCCGATCATGCGCATGATATGTCGGCTGGTATGCAAAGAAAACGGGCGCGGTTCGCGCATCAAGCGCATCCCTTCCAGCTCATGAATCATCTGGTTGCCCTTGGTGCGGTTGCAGGTGTGACAGCACGCCACCAGGTTTTCCCAGGTGGAGAGTCCTCCCCGCGAGCGCGGCACCACGTGGTCCAGAGTCAATTCGCTGGCCGGCAGAATGGT
>JAJXZK010000258.1 GCA_021780095.1 Acidobacteriota bacterium
AGGGCGCTCGACGCAGCGCAAATCAACTCCAGTTCCGGCAACTATGCCAACGGCACGCTGCCCTCGATCACCAAACCGAAAGGCACGTTGCTCTACGACGCCGTGTATCTCGCCTCGAATGACAAGCTGCGAAAGGAGTCGGGCCGCAAGGCGATGGTGTTGCTGACGGACGGCCAGGACGAAGGCAGCGACGAAAAGTTGCAGTCCGCGATTGAAGCTGCACAGAAGGCCGACGCTGTCGTATACGTTTTGCTGATCAGCGATCCAGGATTCTACGGTACGCTCGATTTTTCCAGCGACGGCGCCATGCGCAAACTGGTGGAAGCGACGGGCGGCGCAGTGTTTCCCATCGGAAAAAACGGAAAGAAGCTCCCGGCTGCCTTCGACACCATCGAGAGCCAGCTTCGCACCGAATACCAGGCGACCTATACGCCTTCCAATCCCGTGCAGGATGGCAGCTATCGGCATATTCGCGTCGCGTGTCAGCAGAATGGCCAGCCGCTCAAGGTGCAGGCCCGGCAAGGCTACTACGCGGTCGCCCACTGATGGCGAATGTACAAAGAATGCATTCGGAAATGTGAGGAGTCATCCTGAGCGCAGCGAAGAATCCAGAGAACCTTCGCGAAAAAAACACTGCCATCCGACTGGATTCTTCCTTCGTTTACGAAATGGCTTACAGTACGCTGAAAGAGATACAAGAAGCGTTTTCAGGATGGAGAGGCAGTGCGCGTATCTCAAGCTGTTTTTGGTGTCTTCCACCATTTCGAACTCGCGCATCAACTCCGCCGCTACGACTATCTCGACACCGTCTATTCCACCTATCCCTGGCGCCGGCTGCAGCGGGAGCGCCTGCCGCACCAATACGTCCAGACATTTCCATGGATTCATGGGGCACTGGCGGGACTGGCGCGATTTGGCCTCTACCCTTCACCCTGGACGGAGAGCCTGGATTATTGGAACGGACTCGCCTTCGACAGATGGATGACGCGGCGGATCGCTCGATCGAAAACAAATCTTGACGCGCTCATTGGCATCTCCGGCGCCGGGCTGGCAGCCGGAGCCGTCGTCCAGTCCCGCGGCGGCAAATATATTTGCGATCGCGGCTCCACCCACGCCCGCTATCAATGGCGCTTGCTCAGTGAAGAGCATCACCACTGGGGCGCTCCCCTCGACATCTACGACCCGCGCGACACGGAACGCGAAGAGAAACAATATGACCAGGCCGACTGCATCGTCGTTCCTTCCAGTTTTGCCGCTCGCAGTTTCGTCGCCGAAGGTATTTCGCCAGAAAAGCTGCACGTCATCCCCTATGGCGTTCGGCTGGATTCCTTCCAGTCCGCCGCCGACATATCGCGCCCGACAGACACGTTCGATGTCCTCTTTGTCGGCCAGGTTAGTCTGCGCAAAGGCGTGCCGTATCTGCTGGAGGCGTTCGCTAAAGTGCGGCATCCACGCAAACACCTGCGCATTCTAGGTCCAATGTTTCCGCACATGAAGCCATTGTTTCCAAAGCTGCCCATGGAAAACGTCGAGATCGTCGGGGCTGTCTCCCGCGCGGAACTCATCCGCTATTTCAGCCGCAGCCATGCGATGGTGCTGCCCTCGCTGGAAGAAGGGTTGGCGCTGGTGCAGGGCGAGGCCATGGCCTGCGGCTGCCCCGTGATCGCCACGCCGAATACTGGAAGTGAAGATCTATTTACGGATGGCAAAGAAGGTTTCATCTTGCCGCCGCGGGATGCCGTCGCGCTCGCCGACCGGCTGCAACAGCTCGCCGACGACCCAGCCCTGCAACAGCGGATGAGCGCTGCCGCCTTGGATCGTGTTCATCACCTGGGAGGATGGAACGATTACGGCGACCGCTGGGCGCAATTGCTGCAGCAACTCTGCATGGATGAATCTACCGGAAAACGAGAGGTCAAAACATAATGAAAAGAACGGCCGGCTTTCTGTGTGGATTATGTATCTTCTGTGCGACAACCCATGGCGGCAGCCGTTCTTCCGCGCCAACCAGTTATCGTCAGCAAGCCACTTACGGTGTCCAAACGCTGCAGCAGTGGTATGTGCGGAGTACGGGCCTCTATGCCGCCCCATCGGGCTGGTGGAATGCCGCCAACTCGATTTCAGTGTTGGCCAACTATTCCCGGGTCACAGGCAGCAGACGTTATCTGCCAGTACTCGCCAATACATTCAAGCGAGCGAGCGCTGCACAGAACACCACCAACTTTCTCAACTCCTACGACGACGACGAAGGCTGGTGGTCGCTAGCATGGATCGACGCCTATGACCTGACCGGCAAACGCGCCTATCTCACCATGGCTGAAACCATCTTCGCGAACATGGCCAGCCAATGGGATACCACCACCTGCGGCGGCGGCATCTGGTGGAAAAAACCCGCAGACTACAAGAACGCCATCGCCAACGAACTCTTTCTCGCGGTCGCCGCTTCCCTGGCCAACCGAACCACCGGGACCTCATCCGCGTCTTACCTGGCGTGGTCCCAGAAGGAGTGGACATGGTTCAAGGCTTCGGGCATGATCAACTCGCAAAACCTGATCAACGACGGGTTGACTTCCACCAATCCAAGCGCCTGCACCAATAACCGGAGAACAACATGGTCCTATAACCAGGGAGTCATTCTCGGTGCCCTGGTGGAACTCTACAAAGCCGACCATGATCCGGCCCTGCTGGCGCAGGCAGAGGCAATCGCCAACGCGTCCATCACCCACCTCACCGTGAATGGCATTTTGGTGGATCCTACGGTTTCCGGCGGCGATACGCCGCAGTTCAAGGGCGTGTTCGTCCGCAATCTGATGGTCCTGTATGCCGCCGCTCCCCATCCCCAGTACAAGACGTTTGTCGATACGGATGCGAACAGCATCTGGAAGAACGATCAAGGCCGCAATCATGAATTTGGCGGCGTCTGGCAGGGACCGTTCGATTCCGCTGACGCGACTCGCCAAACCTCCGCGCTGGATGCGTTGATCGCCGCCGCGGCGATGCAATAGGAATTTGGGAGCAGGCGAGATTCGTCACTCTGAGCGAAGCGAAGATCTCTGTATTGCCGAAGAAATATCCTGGAGGTCCGACAGGGG
>JAJXZK010000364.1 GCA_021780095.1 Acidobacteriota bacterium
GCTGCATGATTCGCGTCTCCTTGAGTATGCGCAGGGCTTCTTTGACTCGATCCTCAGACGACATCTCGGTTTTTGAATGCTCTAACCATCCCTTTTCCGCCAATTCATCAAGTACTTCACCAACATTGATTTGCTTGAGGTGATCACTACTGTCGAACGGCTTTCTGATATCACGGTTATCTGGGGTATCCTCCGACCAATACTGACCTCCAGTGAACTTTGGCACTTCATTTGTGCCTACTACAAGTATCTCCCCAAGGCTGCTGGCGATTGCCGCTCCGACCTGTCGGCCAAGAGCGCCGGATCGCAATGCAGCAATGAAGGCGTGAGCCATTGCACATTCATCCTTGCTCGGAGTCTCTGAATTATCCCCGAGTACAAGACGAACAAAGCGATTGACATCCTTTTGTAGCTTTAACTCATCGGTTGAGTCTAGGAAAACGTCGGCCATCGGAAAGCTATGGCGAACATTCTGTCCGGAGTTCTTTGTCGAATCCTTCTGATCACGAGTAACCAATTGTTCCGCATTCGCTCGAAACGGCTCTTCATGATATGAGTTGTGGCTACGTGCGATCTTCTTTGCTAGGTGCTGTATTCTAATTTCCCTGGGCGAATATGCCGCGCCAAGGAAAAAGCTCGGACCGTATACTTCTCGCAATGCTGATACCTCTTCCGGGTGCTTGAGGGACTTTAAAATGTAAACAGTTCTATTTGCGGGTTCCTTAGCGTTTCCTGTGGCTTTTTGCCGCAGTTTTCGGATCTCGCCTAACCCTAGAATTGCAAGAGCATCATCGCTTGAGATCAACTCTCGGAAATCATCGCCAGCGTCCATGTGCTCCTCTAGTCTGACGTCTTCGGGCGTCTCATGGAGGTTCTCCCATCTATCTATTTCATGGAGCAGTTCGATTAAGTGGACTGTCTCGACCTTATATCCTGCTGCGGTGAATTCGGACTGTAAGACTTTTTGAACGTCCCCGAGCCTTGAGCCGACTGCGCAAACCATGCCGATAACGATCTCTGCCAGGTCGCGCCTTGCTTTAAGATCTAATAACATTGTGCGATATTCTTATCCAACTCAGACCCAGGGAGCAATACAAAATTGCTTTTTTCACATGATTCACGTCCGAAGGACTAAAGCAGACGTAGTGCGAAATTGCTACTATCAATCATCAGGGGAGTTACGCAGCTGTCATACCAATGCGACATCTTGAGGACACTAATTGGGCTTCCCAAGAAATATCTTGCATCAGGCGGCTACTAAGTGATTGAGATTGAATGGTTGGCGGAGAGGCAGGGATTTGAACCCTGGGTACAGGTTTTCGCCCGTACAACGGTTTAGCAAACCGCCGCCTTAAGCCGCTCGGCCACCTCTCCGACGATTTGTGCGTTAATTCTAACCCGCCGCGGCCGTCTGTGGCTAGTCCAAAACCGCGACGACCATGAAGGCGCAGGCTTGAAACGCGGCGCGGAGAGCCTGCGGAACATTCCGCTCTGCACCGCGTTTCAAGCAAGAACGACTGCTGTCGGGATGGTCTTAACTCGACACGCCAAGCAATCGAGCGAAGCGTTGCGGATCGCCCGCCAACTGTTGTGAATAAGTTGCCGCCAGACGGAACGCATACAGCAACTGGTTCCTGGGCCCGAGATCAAAGACGGCCTCGGTCTTTGCCGCTGCATCGGGGGCCCGTCCCTTGTCCCATGAGGCGTCAAGCTTTTCCAGCAGCCGCTGGTCGCGTTCGGCGATGGTTCGGATTAGAGCTGTCGCCGCTTCAGGTGTCCGCTGCGGTTTGGCGGCTTCCTCGGTCAGCACCGTGATGCGCCAGAAGATGTGTTCCAGGTACTCCACGGAAAGCCGGAAGGTGAGAAAGTCGTCCAGGTTGTTCCGCACCTGGGCTTCGCTGAAAACGAGCTGGCTGAGCAGCCGCCGGAAGGGTGGGGCATTCAACATGCCGGATTGGGCTGCCGCATTCAGCGCGTCATCGCTGCTCCAGGGCAGGGGCAGAACGGGCTGCATCCATGGAGGTGAGCATGAACGCTGGTTCGGCGTGATCTCATAAAGCGTGGTGAAGATGTCGGACCAGTTTTCATTCCATTCCGCCTGGTAGTGTTTTTCGACAAAGCGCCGGAATGCCGACGCGCGCGCCACGGAACTGCCCTCGTTCAATGCCACAGCCACGTAGGCGTAGGTGTCCCAGAGCGACCGCTGGATATAGCGCGGCGGGTCCCAGTTGGTGACAATCACGCCCAGCGACCGCGGGCTGTCAATGCGGCTATAGGCGTCGGCGTAGGCGTCGATGTTGTCCAGGGCATTGACGCCGGCGCGCGGTCCCCATCGGCAGGAGATAATGGCCGGGGCACCGATCGCTCGCAGTCCAGCGTCAACCACCTTGCGCGCCGCCTGCTCGAGGGGCCTCGAGTCCGTGACGTAGTACTGCCAGTCCATGATGATGATGTCCTTGTTGAGACGCGGCAGAACGCCGGGCTGCTTGTGCAGAACGAAATCGCCCCACACGATCAGTTCCTTGCCCAGCCCGCGCGTGATCTCGTCCAGCGAATTCACGTACTCGGCCCAGATTTCGTCCCGGGTTTTCTTTTTCAAGGCCTCGCGCGAAATCTCCGATCCGCCCCAGTTGACTTCATCGCAGCCGCCATGGAAATAACGCGAAGGGAAGACTTCCGCGACTTCACGGTAAAGGTCCGCGAACAGCTTCAGGGTTTCGGGCGCGACCGGAGAGACCGCGGAAAAGTTGTTGCGGCCACCCTGTATCGCATCCTGCAGGTGCGCGTATTGCGGGACGTCGGTGATAAAGTGCGTGTGGCCGAATGATTCGATTTCAGGAATCAGTTCCACTCCGTGCTGTTTTGCGTAGTCGGCCAGTTCCCTGGCTTGATCGTGCGTGAGGGCGTTTTTATGAGTGATGAGTTCAGGATGGCTTTTGAAGCGAAACGCGCAACCCTGATCGTCCGCCAGGGAAATCAGGTAGGCGTTCAGGTTCCACTCGCGGCAGAAATCGATGGCGCGCCGGTAATAGGATGGATCTTCCGGCATGCGCCCCGCGTCCGCCATCAGGCCGCGCAACTGTAGCGCCGAT
>JAJXZK010000195.1 GCA_021780095.1 Acidobacteriota bacterium
CAGCCCCAGCACGGACAGGAGGTGGGCTAACCGATTGAAGCCCAGGTCGGTCAGCGTGCCAGCCTCCAGGCCAACCACAGTCTGCCGCGATAGATCGCTCAGCTGAGCGAGCCTGGACTGCGTCAGCCCCAGCGTCTCGCGTCGCTCACGGACGATGGCACCCATGCTGGAAAGATCCATGGCACACCCATAAAATTGTCTATTATTTTGGACATTCCAGCCCCGCTTCGAGGAGACCGCACGTCGACTGCAAGTCGCGTGGAATCGGCCCCCGGACGCGCGCCACTGACATGCTGGAGACCTTCGGGCCGCAGCGCGTCGGAATGCCCCATGTTCGCCCGCTGGAGGACAAGCTATGGGAGATGCGGGCGCGGGGTCGGTACGGCATCGCACGCACGGTCTACGTCGCCCAGCACCGCCGCACCCGGACCGTGCTGCATGTGTTCCTGAAGAAGACGCAGACGACCCGCGCGCCGCCATCGAGATCGCGCGCAAACACCTGGAGGCCATGTGCCGACTGTTGCGCCGCATCAACCGGGCTGTGGAACAAAGACCACGTAGCTGCAGGCGTCCTTCATCCCTCACTTCGCGTGGACGTCTCACCGCCACGCCGGCACGGCACGATCAGCCCACGCGCCGCGAGTGCGTCGATCACGCATTGGAAATTCCCCTGCGCCTCATGCGATCCGATGCTAGCCGCCAGCACGAGGTCATCAAACTCACCCAAAGTTGCCAGCAAGGAAAACACCCGATACGTCGCCGGGTCCATGAAGTATGCCTTCGATGTTCTCCGATCGAATACGCACCTGTCGGACTGTCGATCGATCACACTCAAAACGCGATATTTCATTTCAGGCTCCTGGCGCGCTTCGCCACACAGACGCCATCGTCCGTGGCCAACGCGCTCTGGCGGCAGGCGTCGTCATATTTCTCGATCCAGTCGCTGTCATGGAAACAATTGAACATCCGTCGCGATTCAGGCCCCACAAGCACATCGCCATCGACTGCGATCGATACATCCAACCAGCGTGGGGTCAACGGCCGCGCGCGCCGGATATCGAACCCGGAGAGCACCACCCATTCGGCGATTGATGCTTCGCCATCCAGTCGAACAAGCAAGTCGCGCACCTGCCCGCGCGCCTCCTCGTGCAGCGTCAGGCTCGGAGCCGGCGGGGCTCCGAGAAAGCCTTTCAAGAAAACAAATTTCAAGCGGAATATCTCGAGCCGGCGCGCGAGCGAAATAAATTCCGCGACTTCATCGAAGTTTCCTGCATGGAGACACACAGAAAGATTCACTTTGATTCCGTGGCGGATGGCCGCCGCGATCATTGCACAGGTGCCGCGAAACGACCCCACCCCACGCACCACGTCATGCGTATTCGCGTCGACTCGATCCAAACTAAACTGCAGCGACGTCACGTTCATGCGCAAAAGGCGGTTGAATTCAATTTCCGGCGATGGATTGCATGCGATGAATGGCTTGAAGCCAGCTTCATCGATTGCCCGTATCATGTCATATGCGCGAGGATGCAGAAAAGGATCACCCCCGGACAGCGAAATGATAAAGACGCCGCGCCCGCGAAGGGAATTCACCAGCGACACAAAATGATCAAACCGCATCTCCCCTTTGTTCAACATCCTCGACACCGTTAGAAAGCAATGCGCGCACGCGTGCTGGCAATGGTTCGTATTGTAAATCGTGACCAACGGCGGAAACATCTCAATATCTCCAGCAAGATCGCACCATGACCACAGCACCAATCGCAAAGGCAGACGCAACAGCGATCGCCCGGTCATATGCCTGCGGCGGCATGACATAGCCCGTCACACCAAGGGCTGCCGCCATCATTGACGTCTGAACGATGGCTACGGTGGCCAGATAGCTCGACTGATGCCCTTTCACGCATTCAAGGTGGTGCATCACAAACTGCGTCGATCGCGCTACGAGAGCTGGCGCGAGAGCGTTGGCGGAAATGAAGAACAAAACGGCAAAGCAAGGATTTCGGGATTGAAGTGAGCCGACACATGCTGCGGCGAGACCAATGCAGGCAAGGATAAATAGCCTATCTACTGACACTCCGCCATCCCTGCCTCTGTAGAACAGCGAAGCCCAGTACGATATAAAAAAAAGCAGCGCAGATATAAAGCCCCACGCCGGCAAAGGAACACCATTGAAGCTGAGGGCGGGCTGCAAATAGTTGAACGCCGCTCGCTGGGACGCGAGAAACAACCCAGCAAAGACCGCAGTCGGAAATATCTTGAGAAATACGGTCCCGCCACGGTGTTGATCTAGCGCGACCGCGCTGTTCGTCTGATGATTTCTCCACCGCCCCTTTGCCCCACTCGCGTCGGTTGACTCGTCAAGAAATGCAGCGAAGAACAGGAGCGCGGTCGCGGCGATTGCGATGTCGACGGTGAAGCTGTACTGAACTCCGCGCGTCGCGATGAAGCCCGAGCCTACGACCGCCAGGCCGGTCACACTGGCACCGATCCCGGTTCGACGTGCAAGTATTTCTCCGAGATCTCGTTCGACGCCGTAGCGATGCGCCATGTCGAACAGCGTGGGCATGAATGTCACGCTATCGATTGCTCGCGCAGCCCCCCAACTCAGCCCCAGTCCGAACAGCAGCGGCATCGATCGATGGAAGCGAAGCAGGAAAATTGCGCTCATGGTCATGACGCCCAGCGCCTGACCAATCAAAAGGAGTCGTTTCCGGCCGATCTTGTCGGCTATATAACCAGCCGGAAACGAACACAGAAGCTTGGATCCAATGATGATCGAAAAGAATAGCGTCATCTCCGAAAACGCCAATCCAATATAGTTGATATAGAATACAACCATGATTGGACCTACGAACGCCTCCTGCACCAGAAACGCCGAGCCAAACGCCGCCCATTCAAACCGCCCGGGGCTAGCGGAAGATGTTTTCTCCATAGCGCATCCTCGCGAGGTGGCACCCTTCTCGATGAACTGATTTAAAATCCGGATCCGGCGTCAGCCCCCTCCAGCGGCGGAATAGTTCGTGCGCCTGCCACGTTGCCGGTATCTCAGATGCGTTCGCCAAGGGCTCCGTCTTATCACGTTCA
>JAJXZK010000023.1 GCA_021780095.1 Acidobacteriota bacterium
GTCAACCCGATGTTGACCAGCGTGTTGGGCGAAGATTGCTATCCGACGCTGGCGGAAATTCCTTTTCCCGTCGACGTAGTCGACGTGTTTCGGGCATCGGAATTTGTGCCGAAGATCGTGGAGGAAACGATCGCGATCGGAGCCAAGTATTTATGGCTGCAGGAAGGCGTCATGCATCCGGAAGCGATCGCGCACGCCGAAGCCAGCGGCATCAAAGTGGTGGCAGATCGATGCATGTACAAGGAACATCTTCTCTGGACTGCGGAAAAGGGTGGGCGTTGAAAATGCGTCCCAGTCCGCGGGTGAAGAGGGAAGGGACGCGCCTGCGCCGTAGACCGCTTGTCCTGATGGCGGCGCTTGCGTGTTTGCTTTTCCTGTCTGGCCGCGGCTTGGCTGTGCCGGTGCGAGCCTCGCATTTGACTGTGGAACTGGTGACGGAAACCGCCAGCATTGCGCCGAACCATGATTTTCTCGCCGGCCTCCATTTTGTACTGGACCCGGGCTGGCACATTTACTGGATCAACGCCGGCGATGCAGGGGAGCCGCCGCGCGTGGATTGGCAGTTGCCTGCGGGAATCATCGCGGGCGATCTGCAATTTCCTGCGCCGGCGCGGTTGCCGCTGGGACCGCTCATGGATTTCGGGTATCAGCATGAGGTTTTGCTGCCGATACCCATGCGCGCCGATGCCAGCCTTCACGCCGGGACCAACGCAATTCTTCGCGGGCAGGTGCATTTTCTGGTGTGCAGCAATGTTTGTATTCCCGGCAAAGCGGAGGTCGAGCAGACGGTTCCGGTCACCGCGCAACCGGGCGCGAACGATCCAGCTACGGAGCCGCTATTCATCGCTGCGGAGAGGGCTTTGCCGCGAGCATTGCCGGTGCATGTGTTCGTTCAGGTACAGCAGACGAAGACGGCGTTTGTCATTCGCGTTACCGGGAAGAGCGCGGCAAGTGCGGAATTGTATCCGTATGACGCGAATCTGATCGCCAATGCAGCCCCGCAGCCCGTGCGGCCGCAACCCGATGGCGTGTGGATCACGGTTGAAAAAGCGCAGGGGTTGCAGCAGGTGCCGGCGCAGATGCATGGACTGCTGAAATTTCCTGACGGCACGTCGTACCAATTCACTTCGCCCATCACGACGGGATATTCTACGGGGAGCTTCACCCCCGCACACCGAACTGGCGGCCTGCTGCGCATCCTGGGGCTAGCGTTTCTTGGCGGACTGATTCTGAACCTGATGCCATGCGTGTTTCCGGTGCTGTTCATCAAGGGGCTGGCGCTGGTGCAATCGTCCGGCCAGGAGCGCCAGCGGATGCGCGCCCACGGCGTCATGTACGCGATGGGAATTCTTGTTTCCTTTTGGGCGATTGTGGCGTTGCTGTTGCTGTTGCGCGCCGGCGGTCATCATCTTGGCTGGGGATTTCAATTTCAATCGCCCTACTTTGTCGCCTGCATGGCGCTGTTATTTTTCTTTCTTGGACTCAGCCTGGCGGGCCAGTTTGAAATTGGCTTGTCCGTTACCAGCGTCGGCGGAGAACTCGCGCAGAAGGGCGGCTACTCTGGCAGCTTTTTTACCGGAGTGCTGGCAACCGTGGTTGCCACGCCATGTACCGCGCCATTCATGGGAGCGGCGATCGGTTTTGCGCTTTCGCAGAGCGCCCTGATTACGTTTGCGGTGTTCACCCTGATCGCCCTGGGACTGGCTGCGCCCTACGTGTTGCTGACGCTTCAGCCCGCGTGGATACGCCTGCTGCCCAAGCCGGGCGCGTGGATGGAATCTCTGAAGCAAGCCGTCTCTATCCCGATCTTTCTCGCGGTCATCTGGATGGTGTGGGTGTTTGCTCAGGTCGCCGGCAGTAATGGAGTTGCATCTTTGCTTGGCGGGATGCTGCTGACTGCGATTGCCGGATGGGTGCTGGATCGTTGGCCGGCGAAACGTCTGTCGACAGTGGCGGCCATCGTGTTACTGGCTTCGGCGATTGCACTTCCCGTGTACGCGGCTAGACATTTGGGGAAAAGAACAATCGCACGGGGTGAGGTTTTCAGCAGCGCAGATGTATGGCAGCCGTTTAGTGCACGACGAGTGGCCTTCTATCGCGCCCAAGGCAAGCCGGTGTTTGTCGATTTCTCCGCGGCCTGGTGTCTCAGTTGTCAGGTGAATGAGCGCGTGGTGCTCGATCGGCCGGATGTGGAAGAAGCCTTCCGCAAAAGCGGCGTGGTCATGATGCGCGCCGACTGGACAAATCACGATGACACCATCACCGCAGCGCTCGCGCAGCTCGGGCGCAGTGGAGTCCCGACGTATGCGCTCTATTCCGGTGGATCGCAATCCGCACCCATGCTGTTACCGGAAGTGCTGACGACGGGAATTGTGATGGATGCGCTAAAGAATGTGCAGCACAAGCGTTAAAGCATTTCAGCACTTACCGTAGCGCGGGCTTCGTCCTATCCCTCCCTGACTTGGTTAGCATGGCCACCCACTGGTCCTGGCTCCGTTCGGAGGCACTCCACAACTCTATTTGCGATTCTTCTTTCGCAGCTGCTCGATTTCTTCCAGGCGGTGTTGCAGCATTTTCTCGCGGCCGCGATCGGTCGGCTGATAATATTTGCGGCCGATCAATCCGGGCGGAAGGCAATCCATATCGGATACCGCGCCTTCTTCATCGTGCGCATAGCGATAGCCTTTGCCATAGTCGAGCGATTCCATCAGCCGCGTGGGCGCGTTGCGCAGGTGCAACGGCACCGGCTCGGCGCGCGTTTGTTCCACATCGCGCGTGACTGCTCCGTACGCCGTATACAGCGCGTTCGACTTGGGTGCGAGCGCCAGGTAGACAACGGCTTGCGCCAGCGCCAGATCTCCCTCTGGACTGCCTAAAAAATCCATCGAATCGCGCGCGGAAAGTGTCAGGTTCAACGCCTCCGGTGCGGCCAGTCCAATGTCTTCCGACGCCATGCGCACCAGTCGGCGCGCCAGGTACATCGGGTCTTCGCCGCTGCGCAGCATGCGCGCCAGCCAGTAGAGCGCCGCATCCGGATCGCTGTTGCGAATCGACTTATGCAGCGCAGAGATCAGGTTGTAATGTT
>JAJXZK010000402.1 GCA_021780095.1 Acidobacteriota bacterium
CATCCGTGAAATTACCAATCGCTTGATGTCCAAGCACACCGGTCAGCCGATTGAGCGGATTGAACGGGATGTAGAGCGCGACTTTATTATGAACGCGCCGCAATCCAAGGAATATGGCATTATCGACGAAATAATTGACAGGCCAAGGACGTAAACTGGCTCTGAGCTCGAATAGGGGCAGGAACCGGTCGCAGTAAGGAGACGCAAAGATGAAGACACGCGCGGGTTCCGACGATGTTCTGCGTTGCTCGTTCTGCCATAAATCGCAGGACGCCGTAGCCAAGCTGATTTCCTCGCCCAGTGATTATCCGCGGGCTTATATCTGCGACGAATGCGTTGCTGTTTGCAACTCCATTCTGGAAGACGATAAGAACGAGGCACGCCCTGCCGCCGCTCCGGCTCATTTGCCCAAACCCCAGGAAGTAAAAGCCTTCATGGATGAGTATGTGATTGGGCAGGAGACGACCAAAAAGAAGCTGGCTGTCGCCGTCTACAACCACTACAAGCGCATCCAGATGAATCGCGCCCGCACCAACGACGTGGAACTGACCAAGTCGAATATTCTCTTGATTGGACCAACCGGCAGCGGCAAAACCCTGATGGCGCAGACCCTGGCGCGTACCCTCGATGTTCCGTTCGCCATCGTCGACGCGACCACCCTGACCGAAGCCGGGTATGTGGGTGAAGACGTCGAAAATATCATCCTCAAGCTGTTGCAGGCTGCCGACGGAGACGTGGCCCGCGCCCAGACCGGCATCATCTACATCGACGAAATCGACAAGATCGGGCGCAAGGACGAAAATCCTTCCATCACCCGTGACGTCTCTGGTGAAGGTGTGCAGCAGGCGCTGCTCAAGATTCTCGAGGGTACTGTCGCTAATGTTCCCCCGCAAGGCGGACGCAAGCATCCCCACCAGGAGTTCACGCCAGTCGATACCACAAATATTCTGTTTATCTGTGGCGGAGCCTTTGTGGGCCTGGAACGCGTAATTGGCCGCCGCGCCGGCAAGAAGGCGCTGGGCTTCAAGGCGATTTCCGACCGCGACGGTCAGCCGGCCAATATGATTCCTTCTTTGCGCGATACCGAATTGCTACGCCAGACCGAGCCACAGGATTTGATCAAGTTCGGATTGATTCCGGAGTTTGTCGGACGCTTGCCAGTGATTGGAATTCTGGACGAGCTGGATGAGGCGGCGCTGGTGGAAATTCTGGTGAAGCCGCGCAACGCCATCATGAAGCAGTATCAACGCATGTTCGAGTATGAAAATGTGCGTCTTACGTTCAGCCCGGAAGCCGTCGGAGCGATTGCGCGCGAGGCCTTGCATCGCAAGGTAGGCGCCCGCGGTCTGCGTATGATCCTGGAGGAGCTGATGCTCGACCTGATGTATCACTTGCCCAGCAACAAGAAGGTGCGCGAGATCGAGATCACCGCCGACATGGTGCAGAAGCGCGATCTTTCCGTCACCCTGCTGGAGAAAGCTGGATAGCTCTCCTACGAAATCAATTCGCAAAAAGCTTCAGGCCTGCAGCGTTTGCTGCAGGCCTGATTTTCTTGCGCGGCGCTTCCGGTTACGGCCCGAACTGAGTCACAAACAACAAATTTACATTACTTGGATTGGTAAAGCTCGGGAAGGCTCCTGTCGTAGTTCCGGCCACGTAGGTATGGTTCTGCATATCGGTCGCGACATAGACCAGCGCCGAGGCGAACGACGTTCCCCAGGGAATGTCGTTCCCGTTGCCGAATTGCTGCAACCATATCGCAGCTCCAGTCGAGTTTACCTTCGCAACAAACACATCGTTCGATGCCGCAGGGTTGGTGCTTGCAAAAAAGGGATGATACATGCTGCCGGCCATGACCACGTTGCCGGTCGAATCCACAGCCACATTGCCTGGAATACACGCCTGCGACGCCCCAAATTGCTGCCGCCATTGCTGTACGCCGGTGGCATTCGCCAATTCTGCGACCGTGCACTGGTTATATCCGGAGCTGGCGTCCAGCCCTCCCAGAAAGATGTCCCCCTGCGAATCCATAGAGACCTGAGTGTAAGTAAGGTTTTGGAACCCGTACCGGGAGAACGTCACCGGTGCCTGCTGCCACTGGATGGTGCCATCCGTTCCGCTGAGTTTTGCGATCATGTAGGTGGTACCGCTGGTATTGCTGGTGCCTTGGAAATCGCCGACTACGACCACATTGCCGGACGGGTCCGCCGCGAGGCCTGTGACAAAGTAATACACGCCGCTGGAGCTGTTTCCCTGGGTCCAAATAACAGAGCCAGTGGCGCCGGACAGCTTGCTGACATAGCCCAGCTGGACCTGACCTCCATTCGAGCCCTGCGCCACGTTCACGCCGCCCACAATCAAGTTGCCTTGGGGATCCACCGCCAGACTTGTCGCCTGGCTGGGTCCATACGAGGCAAATTGCTGAATCCAAATGGTTTGACCGGATGGATTCAGCTTGATCACGACGCTCTGCGGCTGTCCGCTCTGGGTGAAGCCAGAGAATGCCCCGTTGGTGAAGCCGGCAATGTAGATGTTCCCCTGGGGATCGGTCGTAATCGCGTTCGGAAAATCGCCGTTTCCAGTGCCAAACTGCTGCGCCCACACGCGATTGCCGGAACGATCGAACTTCACCGCCGCAATTTGAGCAGATCCGTTATTGGCGAACCCGGGAAACGCGCCATACGTTTGATCCAGCACGACTACATTGCCTTGCACGTCAGTGGCGATGCCGTAGGCGGTATCTCCGTTGCGTGCGTGGGTGCCCACGTAGCCGGTACCGTACTGCTGCAGCCATCCCTGCGTGGAGGCTGCGGGAAAGGTCACCGAGTCAGCGGGAGGAGGCCCCACAGGGCCGTATACGCCGCTGCTGCAGCCGGCGACCGTGAGAAGCAAGGGAACAACCAACACCGCCTTGGCGGCTGGTTTACGAACTAGCCAGTTGGGGGACATGTTCGCGGACCTCCAGAACATCACAGTAGCACGGAAATTCGACTCACAGGGGCCGCAAAACGTCAACCAGGAACCTACCTGATTTTCATCGAATTTCATGGGTGTATCCTCGAGTCACTCCCGCATCCTTACGG
>JAJXZK010000185.1 GCA_021780095.1 Acidobacteriota bacterium
GCGCTTCCCGCAAACATCGCGCGCAAGCTCGGATGCGCGGTTCTGACGCGGACCATGGAACGCCGGCATCAACTCGGTCTCGATTCCTATGACCGCCTATTTCCGAACCAGGACACAATGCCGAAAGGCGGGTTCGGAAACCTGATTGCCCTCCCCTTGCAGTTTGCGCCACGCAGATCTGGCAATAGCGTCTTCGTCGACACGGATCTCCGCCCATATCCCGATCAGTGGGAGTTTCTTTCTACGATTCGACGGATGTCTGTTGTCGCCGCCGAAGAAGTCATCGCCGATGCCCAACGCAACGGCGATCTGATCGGAGTTCGCATCAGCATTGCCGATGACGAATATGCACAAGATCCGTGGACGCTGCCGCCTTCACGAAAACGGATGGAGCGGCCAATTGAAGGGCCACTGCCTGAAAGAGTGCAGATCGTCTGCGCAAATCTTCTTTACGTGGAGAAGCAAGGCCTGCCGCCAGCGATGCTGAATCGTCTGCTCAGGCTGGCAGCATTTCAGAATCCGGAATTCTACAAAGCGCAGGCAATGCGGCTTCCGACATATGCCAAGCCGCGCGTGATCGCGTGCGGCCAGGATTTCCCGCAGTACATTGCCGTGCCGCGCGGATGCTTGACGGAGGTATTGGCCCTTCTGCAGGCGCACAACGTACGTCCTGAAGTTCGTGACGAACGGTTCGCAGGTACTCCGATCTCAGCGGAATTCGATGGTCAACTTCGGCCAATCCAGGAGGAGGCCGTTCGAGGGATCGGCGCCTAGACGAGGGAATCCTCTTTGCTCCGACGGCCTTTGGAAAGACTGCCGTGGCCGCGTGGTTAATTGCAAAGCGCAAGGTCAATACCTTGATTCTTGTTCATCGTCAGCAACTTCTCGATCAATGGCAGGAGCGGCTGGCCATGTTTCTGAACACTCCTGCAAACTCGATTGGGCACATTGGCGGCGGCAAGATGCACCGGACGCGCCACATCGATGTTGCGGTCATTCAGAGCCTGTACCAGAAGGATGCTGTAAAAGACCTCGTTGCCGAATACGGCCAGGTTATCGTCGATGAGTGCCACCACATCTCTGCATTCACATTTGAGCAGGTGATGAGGCAGGTGAAAGCCAAATATGTCGTTGGCCTCACCGCTACGCCAACAAGGAAAGATGGGCATCATCCGATCATTTACATGCAGTGTGGTCCTGTCCGGTTCGGCATGAGCGCCAAGGCAATGACGAAAACGAACCCATTCGAGCACAGGGTCATTCCTCGCCACACCGAGTTTAAGATGCCGCCCGAACTTGCCGAGGTGACAATTCAGGATGTCTACGGTGCGCTGTCAAATGATGCATGTCGCAACGAAATGATCGCACGCGACATTGTAAGAGCCATAGAGGCGGGGCGGTCGCCGCTGCTCTTGACCGGCAGGACGGAACATCTACAGTATTTCGCAGCGAAGCTCTACGGCACCGTCAAACACGTATTTGTCTTGAAGGGCGGCATGGGCAAAAAGCAACGCCGGCAGATCGCGCAGGCCATGGCGGCCGTACCAGACGTTGAATCGCGCGTGATACTGGCTACGGGAAGCTATATCGGAGAGGGGTTCGATGATGCGCGCCTGGACACATTGTTCCTCGCTGTGCCGATCTCATGGAAGGGCACCCTGCAGCAGTACGTTGGCCGCCTGCATCGGCTCCACGACAACAAATGCGTGGTCCAAGTTTATGATTACGTGGACAACGGCGTTCCGATGCTGGCAAGAATGTATGAGCGCAGATTGAAGGGGTACAGCACCATCGGGTATACGATCGAGCAGACGGTAGCTCTCCCGGCGCTTCTTTGAGTCTCACACTTGTAACCAAATCGTTTCCCCTGCGTTGGGCGTTCTTGCATAGCCTATGCATGTGTGAGAATATGCACCCATACATGAAGCGCGTGGAGACAGCGGAGCAAGTCAGGACTTGGTTCCAAGCGGAGGTTCGAAAGCTCTGGCCAGTGGCGCTTGGATCGCTGTCCCTGCGGAAGAGCCCTTGCATTCGGGAGCGCTGTCAGCTCTGTGAATCCGGTCAGAGGCATTCCAGCTACGCATTGTATGGACGCAAGGGAAGCCGTCGGTTCGCAGTTTACGTTCCTGAAAGCCTGGCAGAAGACGTGGAAAGGGCAATCCATAATGGCCGTGCTTTCCAGAAGCTATTGTCTGAAGCCGGCCGCAGATACACGTTGGCGCGGAAAAACGAGCGTAATTCACGGGCCCGAAATTAGGTTCACGGGTTCTCATATCCTCCGGTCAAGGAGGGAAATCGCTCGACGACGCTGATTTTTGCGACTGGTGCTCCCGGCTCAGATTGACCCAGGCCGCGCGTGAGGCGATTGCCGCGATCCGGTCTGGGCGGCCCACGCGCTGCGTCGGAGGCGGTCGCCGGAATGTCGCCGGGCGTTTTCCGAGCCGGGAAATGGGCGTTACCATTCAGTTTGAGAGCCACCGCGTCGAGTTGCCCTTCATTTACGAGGCGGAACACGATTCTGCGGTTCTCGAGTACTACGACCAGCCGCCATCGATTCCACTCTCCTATTGCGCGGCAAATGGCAGACGCCTTTCGCTCATGCACACTTCCGACTATTTTGTGCTTCGAGACGGATCTGCCGGCTGGATCGAATGCAAGACAGAGGAGGACCTCGAAGCCCTCGCAAGACGGAGTCCCAATCGTTATTCTCGCGACGATGGGAAGAAGTGGCGATGCATTCCTGGCGAGAATTACGCGGCGACGGTTGGCTTGGTCTACGAGGTTTGGTCGGCGGCGCAAGTCAACTGGATCCTTCATCGAAATCTCCAGTTCCTGGAGGATTTTCTGCGACTCAGTTCCGTGACCACTGCAGATTTCGTGAATCCGGCGATCCTCGAAGAATCCCTCAAATCGAAAGAGCCCGCATCTGTTCACCACATAGCCGGTCGCCTTGGGTATTCAAACGATGGATATATACAGCAGAAGTTTCCCGATCTGTGCGCTGCTATCAGCAGGAAAATCGCGAAGAGAAAACAAGCCCACTTTGATGTCATGCGCCGAACTCTGGAACG
>JAJXZK010000229.1 GCA_021780095.1 Acidobacteriota bacterium
GAAGTGGGGCCGCGACGTTGGCGGCAATTTCTGGCGAACCACCGGCGACGTGGGTTACCTGGATACGCCGCAAAGTACGCTCTGGAAGAATCTCGCTGCCTACGGCTTCGGGCAGGCCGGCATCGAAAAGTGGGCGGGCCCCGGCGGCTGGAACGACCCGGACAATCTGCTGGTCGGAAAGATTCTGTGGGACGGTCAACTGATGCCCACCCCGCTGACTCACAACGAACAGTACACCTATATGACGCTGTGGTCGCTGATGGATGCTCCGCTGGTCTTTGGCGGGGACATGACGCAGTTGGATCCCTTTACGTTGAGCCTTCTCACCAACGATGAAGTGATCGATGTTAATCAGGATGCGTTAGGCAAACTGGCTGCGCCGGCTTCGCAGCATGGAACCCTCGAAGTCTGGACGAAGCCAATGGAAGACGGCTCAATCGCCGTTGGGCTATTCAATCGTGGCGATCAGGCAGCGGAGGTTATCGCTCTGTGGTCCGACCTTGGCATTCACGGCAAACGCACCGTTCGCGATCTTTGGCGTCAGAAGGATGTCGGCAAATTCGATCATGAGTTTCATGCATCCGTGGGCCCGCACGGCGCAGAAATGTTCCTGCTCGAGAAACATCGACATAAGTGGTAGCTGATCGCAGGCTATTCGATCGTTCGCTTCAACTGACCGCAGGCCGCGTAAATGTCGCCCCCGCGTGGACGACGCAGAAATGCCGGCACGCCGCCCGCAATTAAATGCTGCTGAAACGCGGCGACGTCTTCCGGCTTGGGCATGCGATAGGGAATATTGGGGCCGGGATTCCAGACGATTAGGTTCACTTTGACGGGCAATCGGGAGCGCCCCAGCAGAGCGTTCAACTCGCGCGCATCTTGCAACGAATCGTTGACGCCGCCCAGCAAGACGTACTCGAAGGTCATCCGTTCCCGCGGTCGCAGAGGAACTTCTCGCAGCGCCGACAGCAGATCCTCAATCTTCCATTTGCGCGTTACCGGCATGATGCTTTCGCGAATGGAATTATTGGGCGCATTCAGGCTCAGCGCCAGCTTGGGCCGCAGCTTCTCCTTTGCGAACCGCTCGATGCCCGGCAGAATCCCAGAGGTCGAGACCGTCATGCGCGATTCGGGAATCCCCATGCCTTCGACTAGCAAATGAACCGCTGCCATGAAATTGTCGTAGTTCAGAAACGGTTCGCCCATCCCCATAAACACCAGGTTGATTCGGTCCCGGCCAACGCGCACTTGGTGGCGATTCAATACTGCAGCGACTTGTCCGGCGATTTCCCCCGCAGTCAGGTTGCGTTTCACGCCCAGCTTTGCGGTCAGGCAAAATTGGCAATTCACCGCACACCCCACCTGGCTCGAAACACAAATCGTTGCGCGACGGTAGGGAATTGCAGGCTCGGTCTGCTCGCCCACGGTTGTGGAACCAGCCTGGGCCTCTTCGGTGGCAGCGTCGGAGCCGTCGCCCAGCTCGCCGTCATCCCCGTTGGGCATCCAGACGGTTTCGACGGTCTCCCCGTCAGCGCATGCGACAAGATATCGCTCGGTTCCATCCGTCGAAACGAAAGCCTGCGCGATGCGTGGCATCCCCACCTCGAAGCCGGATTGAGTCAGCAATTCCCGAACTGATTTCGGTAAGGCGGTCATCTCTTCCAGGGAGGAAACACACTGTTGATAAAGTGCGTGCCAAATTTGCCGGGAGCGATATGACTCTAAACCTAAACTTTCAATTAGTTTCTCAAGTTGCTGTAAGGAAAGAGAAAATAGGGCTTCAAAAGAATTTTTAATATTCTTCGGTGGAAGAGGGTCGAATTGTGGAAAAACTTGCATCTAATGTGGATAACTAGTTGCAGCCTAGCCGCTTCCGGGCCCGACAGCATTCCACCCTGGTATGTGAAAAAATTATATACAGATGAAACCGATCGACAGCCCGCAAGACACTTCTCATTTTAGCTCCCTTGGAAGCTCGCCCGACAGCGCCCAAAGTCGCAATATTCGCCGTACAGAATTATCGAATGGCCTTGTGATCCTGACCGAGAGAATGGAGCATGTTCGTTCCGTCTCGATGGGTGTATGGGTCAAGACCGGTTCGCGAGACGAATTGCCGGAGATCAACGGCGTGTCCCACTTTGTTGAACACATGGTCTTCAAGGGCACCAAGTCCCGGTCCGCCCAAAATATCGCCAGAGAGGTCGATGCCATCGGCGGAAACCTGGACGCTTTCACCAGCAAGGAAACCATCTGCTTCAACATTAAAGTGCTCGACGAGCACGTACCGAAGGCCCTGGATGTGCTGACGGACCTTGTGACGCAACCTCTCTTTGCTCCGGATGATATTGGACGCGAATGCAAAGTCATCCTGGAAGAAATCAAGATGGATGAAGATAACCCAGACATGCTGGTGCATGAAATCTTCACCCAGAGCTTCTGGAAAGATCATCCGTTGGGCAAGCCAATCCTGGGCACGCGGGAAACGGTGAAGCGCTTCGATCAGGGAATGCTGTTTGATTTCTATGGCGGGCGATTCCAGGGGAAAAACATGATCTTCTCCGCCGCAGGAAACTTGGATCACGATGCGTTTGTGACGTTGGTCGCGGAGAAGCTGGCCCATCTGCCACCCTCCCCGCCGGTCGACAGCGAATTGATTCTGCCGTTCGCAGCCACACCGAAAGTGCATGCCCGGATCGTCTCCAAGCAGAAGAAGTCGCTGGAACAGCTGCAGCTCTGCCTGGGTGTTCCCGCTCCGGCTGTGAACGATGAACAGCGTTATACCGTCGCTCTGCTGAATACAATTCTCGGCGGCGGCATGAGCTCCCGCCTGTTTCAGAACGTCCGCGAGGACCGTGGACTGGCCTACTCCATTTTCAGCGAGGTAAACTCGTTTCGCGATACGGGGTCGCTATGTGTCTACGCCGGGACTTCGGCACAGAATGCGGAGCAGGTGATTCGCCTGACGGTGGATGAATTTCGGCGTCTGAAAGATGAGCTGGTGCCGGAAGAGGAATTGCAGCGGGCCAAGGACCAGTTGAAGGGCAATATTCTGATGAGCCTGGAAAGCTCCGGTGCGCTGATGTCAAATTTGGCGCGACAGGAAATGTACTTCCAGCGTTTCTATGCAGTTCCGGAGGTCCTGGAACAAGTGGCTCAGGTCACCAGCGAGGATCTGAGGCGAATGGCCGGGCAAATGTTTGTTCCTGAGTCGGTTGCCGTTGCGCTGCTGGGCAACCTGAATGGCCTGAAGATCACGCGCGAACACCTTGCCTGCTGATACAGTAGGGAATATATTCGCATTGCTTCCAATGCAGGGTGTTGAAAATGAAAAATGAAGTGCTTGAAAATAGCAGAACACAGCTGCGTCAGTCTGGTTTCACGCTGATGGAGTTGCTGATTGTGATGTCCGTCATCCTGATCCTGATGGCTGTGGCGATCCCAAACTATATGAACATGCGCAGCCAGGCCAATGAGACGGCGGCCATGGAAGAGTTGCGCACGTTGAACAGCGCAGAAATCCAATATCAGACCAACTATCCGGCGAATGGATTCTCCTGCACGTTGGCGCAATTGGGTGGCGATCCTAAATCTGGCGCGCCAAGTGCTCAGGCAGCCCAGCTGATTCCAGCGGATCTCGCCAGCGGGTACAAGAGCGGCTACCTGTTTGCCATCACCAATTGCACCAAGGTGAATGTCAACAATCAGGATGTCTACACCTCCTTTGAGGTGACGGCAGTTCCGCAGGCGGTGGGCAAGACGGGGCATCGTGGGTTCTGCATGGACCAGACGGGCGAAGTGAAGGCAGACCCGGCCGGCGGCACGAACTGTACGCAGCCTATTTCGTAGGTCGAAGATAGCGGACGGCTCATACATTTTTTGATAGGCACAGATATCTTTTTTAGCACGAGACTTCGCAAACGAACTGCCAGACGGTGGCTCGCTAGGTTGCTGCTGCAGGTGGTGTACCTCGTTTTCGCAGCGCCGTCATGGTGCGCGGCTGCCACGCCCGTGCCTCCGGCAACACCGAGCCTTTCGCAAATCTGCAAGCGCGTGGATCAGCACTATAACCGACTGCGCTCGCTGCGCGTCCAATTCACAGAAACCTACCAGGGTATGGGGATGCAACGCACGGAGACGGGAACGCTGCTGCTGGAAAAGCCCGGTCGCATGCGGTGGGATTATTCCAACCCGGCAGGCAAGGTATTTGTCATCGATGAAAAATACGGCTACTCCTACACCCCGGGAGATGCGCAGGCGGAGCGCTACCCGGCCAAGCAACTGCAGGACTTTCGTTCGCCACTTCGCTTCTTGTTAGGCCATACACGCATAGAAAAGGAATTGACCGATTTGACGCTGACTCCTGAGGGGACGGGATATCGTTTGCGAGGCGTCCCGAAAGGCATGGAGCAGAAAGTGGCGGAAGTCACGCTGACGGTGACGCCGGAAGGCAGGATTGACGCCATCCAGTGGAAAGAAACCGATGGCGCGATCACGGAGTTTCAGCTCGCCAACGAGCTGTCCAATCCGCCCCTTGTCGCAGACACGTTCTCTTTTCAGCCACCCCCGGGCGTCACGGTGGTCAAGGGAATGGCTCCGATCTAACGCGGAATCGAATGTTCTGGAGCGATGGCTTGCAGTCTCAATTCTCACGGACAGGCTTGTGTGGACTTGTGCTGGGTGTCTGTCTTGGCGCAACTTTGCCGGCGCGTGCCCAGTGGCAGATCGAACGCAGCGGAACGACCGCCAGCTTGCGCGGAATCCACGCTGTTACCGCCGACATAGCCTGGGCGAGCGGAACCAACGGTACCGTTCTTCGCACGCTGAACGGAGGGCAAAGCTGGCGCTCGTGCTCGGTCCCTGCGAGCGCTGAGGAATTAGATTTTCGCAGCGTGTGGGCCTGGGATGCGGACCACGCCATGGTGATGTCAAGCGGTCCGGGCGGCGAATCCAGGCTCTATTCCACCCATGACGGCTGTCGCACCTGGAAACTGGTGTTCACCAATCCCGATGCGGACGGGTTTTGGGATAGCTTGCAATTCGACGGAATACGATTCGGCGTGATCCTTGGAGATCCGGTGCAGGGAAGCTTCACCATGTTCGTGACCTATGACGGCGGCGTCCAGTGGACGCGACAAGTGGATCCCTGCCTGCGCACCATGGAGCCCAAGCAAGGGGCTTTCGCCGCCAGCAATCAATCATTGGCAGTGGTTCCGTTGCAGGATGCAAACTCCGCACCGGGGACCGCAACCAATCATCAAATGTGGTTCGGCGCCAGCGGCGGATGGCTATACGGGTTTGGATTGGAGCCGCTGGAATTAATCTCCGCTGCGGGCGGAAATGTCGCCCCCAATGGCTGCACTCACCTCCGTGCACTGCCGGTTGGATCAAAGGATTCTGCGGGAATTTTTGCTGTCGCCTTTCACGGCAGGACCAACGGAGTCGTCGTTGGCGGAGATTACGCTCAACCGCACAACGGCGGCAAAACCTCTGCCTTCACCACGGATGGCGTTCACTGGCGCCTCGCGGCCCATCCGCCCGCTGGATATCGCTCGACCGTAGCGTGGAACCCAACCGACGCGAGCTGGATTACCGCCGGATCGACGGGCAGCGACATCTCCCACGACAACGGCAACACCTGGCAGCCACTCGACGACGCTAATTGGAACGCCCTCAGCCTGCCCTTCGCCGTTGGGCCAGACGGCCGCATTGCAAGACTGATATCTTGGGGTCAGCTACGCGTAATCAACGAAGCTCCGGCTGCCGCTATAGCGGGACCGTTGAAGGACTAGGAACCCATTGGAATATATTGTCAAAACTGCGGATGAACGGGGACATGTGCAGGAGAACGTGCACATTGCAAGCTCCGCCGAAGAGCTTCGCCAGCGCTTCGCTCAATCCGGACATTACGTGTACTGGGTCAAAGCGAAAGGCCTCGCCGGCAAGGCGGGTGCCGGCAAGCGCGTCAAACTGGAGCCATTCCTGATTTTTAATCAGCAATTCCTCACGCTGATTCGCGCAGGCCTTCCCATCCTGTCCTCCGTCGAGTTGCTGGCCAAGCGGCAAAAAGCCGCCACCCTGCGAGCCCAGTTGGAAGATGTTGCCGTGCGCGTTCGTACCGGGCAATCGCTCTCGGCTGCCTTTGAATCCCAGGGCGGATTTCCCGTGATCTATACGACCTCGCTGCTGGCGGGCGAACGTTCCGGTAACCTGGAAGAAGTGCTCACGCGCTATTTGGCCTTTCAGCGGATTTCGCTCACCTTCCGCAAGAAGCTGATCGCTTCGCTTTTCTATCCGGTACTGCTGGTTTTTATGGTCACCGGCCTCTTCATCTTCCTGATCAGTTTTGTTGTGCCGCGCTTTGCCGCTCTCTACGATCAAATCGGCACCAAACTGCCGGGCATCACTGTCTTCATGCTGGCGATGGGCAAAGACTTCCAATCCTATCTGCCTTATATATTGATCGCATTCGCGGCCATCGTCTTCGGTTTGATTCGCTGGAGCCGTACCGATCGAGGTGCCAACCAAATCGATACCCTTCGCATTAAAACCCCAGTTTTTGGCGGCATCTGGGTCAAGTATCAAGTAGCGTTATTCTCACGCACACTGTCAACATTGCTTTCAGGCGGCTTGCCGCTGGTTCCATCGCTGGAGACAGCCGCCCGATCGATCGGAAGTCGGCGTCTCAGTCAGGCCGTGTCGCAATCGGTCACAAGCGTGCGAGAGGGCAAGGGATTGGCGACCAGCCTGAATGGCACCAAGATTTTTCCCGAGCTGTCCGTTGAAATGATTGAGGTCGGCGAAGCGACGGGAGCCTTGCCGGGAATGCTGAATTCAGTGGCGGAATTTTTTGAAGAAGATGTGCAGACGGCGCTGACCGCGGCGCTGTCGTTGATTGAGCCCGCAATTTTGATTGTGATGGGCGGCGTCGTGGTGACCATTTTGATCGCACTCTACCTGCCGATTTTCAGCTTGGGCGCGGCCGGCGCAATGCAACACTAGAAGGAGATGTACTATGGCGGATATTGCGATTGTTCCCAACGGAAAGGCTCTCGTCAGCGACGAGACTGCGCAGGCGCAAGTGCTCGCGGCGCGCTACCGGTGTGAATTTGTCGACCTGAGAAATTTTCGCATTCAGCATGAGTTGTTCCGCACCGTGCCGGTCGACATGATGTTCCGTTACAACTTCGTCCCGCTGGAGCAGATGGAAAACAAGCTGATCATTGCAGTCAGCGACCCCAGCCGGTTGATGATGATGGATGAAATTTCGAGCCTGCTGGGGCAAAAAATCGGCGTCAAAGTGGCCACGCTCAGCCAGATCACAGATTTGTTGAAGAAGACGGAGCAGTCGCAGCGCGTACTCGACGAAGCCACCGAAGGGCTGACGTTTGACGTTCTTTCCTCTGAAGATAATCAGGACGAGACGCTTTCCATCGAGAAGTTGACATCAGAAGAAGACATCAGCCCTATCATTCGACTCGTCGATACTATGGTGTTCACGGCGCTTGAGCGGCGAGCGAGCGATATTCATCTGGAAACATTCGACGACAGCTTGCTGGTGAAATACCGCATCGACGGTGTGCTGCAACACGCCATGGCGCCGATTGCGCGAGAGCATCACCAAACTATCCTTTCCCGCATCAAGGTCATGAGCGAGCTTGACATCGCCGAGCGCCGCGTTCCTCAGGACGGACGTTTCCGCGTGCGCTATAAAGGCCGCCTGATCGACTTTCGCGTCTCCATCATGCCGACCGTACATGGCGAAAATGCCGTGCTCCGCGTTCTGGATAAGGAGTCGATGAGCGAGACCTTCCGCTCTCTGACGCTGAACGTCGTTGGGTTTGAAGAGAACGATCTTCGCCGTTTTCGTCGCTACATCCGCGAACCCTACGGCATGGTGCTCGTCACCGGCCCCACAGGATCGGGCAAGACCACCACGCTGTACGCCGCGTTAAACGAAATTAAAAGTGACGAAGACAAGATCATTACCATTGAAGATCCGGTGGAATATCAGATTCGCGGCATTACGCAAATTCCGGTGAATGAGAAAAAGGGTCTGACCTTCGCGCGTGGGCTGCGTTCGATTCTGCGTCACGATCCCGACAAAATTCTCGTCGGTGAAATCCGTGACCAGGAAACCGCGCAGATCGCCATCAACTCGGCATTGACCGGTCACCTTGTATTCACCACCGTCCACGCCAACAACGTGGTGGATGTGCTCGGACGATTTTTGAACATGGGCGTCGAACCCTACAATTTCGTGTCCGCGTTGAACTGCATTCTTGCCCAGCGCCTGGTTCGAGTGATTTGCGAGGATTGCAAGCGGCCGGTCCATTATGATCGCGAGACGCTGCAACTCAGCGGACTGGATACCAGCGAATGGGCAGATTTTGAATTTCAGGAAGGCGCCGGATGTATTGAGTGCGGCGGCACAGGCTATCGCGGCCGTACAGCCATCCATGAACTTCTGGAGCTAAACGATAGAATCCGCGAAATTATTCTGGAGAAAAGGCCTAGCTCGGAAGTACGCAAAGCCGCGCGGGCAGAAGGCATGTCGTTTTTGCGGGAGTCGGCGTTACAGCGGGTTCGATTGGGCCTGACGACGCTGAAAGAGATCAACAAAGTTACGTTTATTGAAGCTTCACGGTAAGCTTAATTTAGATGCGTCTTTTTCCCACTTCACTGCAAACCGCAGTGCGTCCAAGGTTAGCCTGCGAAATCGCGCCGGATGGGATTCTTGCGGCCCGATCGGCCGGGGTGGAATCACCGCTGGATCAGGCTGTGTTTGTACCGCTGGCGGAAGGCTCTGTCTTAACCGGGGTGACCGCGCCCGTGTTTCACGACAGTAGTGCGGTAAGGACAGCGCTGAAAGACGTGCTCGACTCATTCGATAGCCGGGGTCGCGACTGGACGTTTATTGTTCCCGATGCCTGCACCCGCGTGCATATTCTCGACTTTGACACATTGCCGACGAAGCCGCAGGAAATTCTGCCGCTGGTTCGTTTTCGATTGCGTCGTATGTTGCCCTTCGATGCCGAGCTGGCGGGTGTCTCTTACCAACTCTTGAGTTCTCCAGATCCGATCCGCAAAGAGGCTCCGGTGCAGTTGATTGTGGCAGCCATACCGGCGGAAGTCCGAGACGAAGTCGAGTCCATGGCGCGCAGCCTGCAACGGGAGCCCGGCGTCTTACTGCCAGCGACGTTGGCCGCGCTGGCCGCGCTGCCGGATACCGGCTCGCACCTATTCGTGCACACAGAAAAAGATTCAATGACGACCGCCATCACCCACAACGGGGAGTTGTTGCTGTACCGCTCCACGGATCGCGCAACTACCGATCCGGGAGAGATGGCGCAGGCTGTCCTGGTGGCTGCGGCCTATTTCGAAGACGCATTGCATGTGCCATTGCAGGAAGTCTGGGTGGCGGGGCTCGAATCGACCGACGTGTTGCGGCAACATCTGGCTGCCGATGGCGCCTGGCAAATCCCCTTGCGCGCGCTCGTGAATTCGCAATCGTTTTCCGCAAACGGCATTCCCAGCCAGGTTGATCCTGGCCGCTTCACCAGCGTGGTGGGGGCGCTGCGAGGCTAATGCGGATCACTCTCAATCTCGCTTCTCGACCTTTTTTTGAGCTTCGCCCGGTCCTGCTGCGGCTGCGCGTGCTCGCAGGTGCGCTGATTGTTCTGGCGCTGGTTCTTTTTCTTTTGCTGCGCCAGGCAGAGATCAAGGCCGATCGGGCGGAAGCTGTTGCCCATAAATGGAATGTCGCCACCCAGCAACTGCAACAGGAATGGCAGCAGGATCAGGCATTGATGAAACAGCCTGTGAATGCGGCGACACTGCAGCGGTCGGAATTTCTGAATCAGACTTTTCTGCGCAAATCGTTTTCCTGGACCACCGCCATGATGGACCTGGAGCGGGTGCTGCCCCAGGGCGTTCAAGTCACCAGTATCGATCCACGCATGACGAAAGAAGGTCGCGTGATGATGCGCCTGCGAGTCAACGGTCCTCGCGACAAGGTCGTGACGTTGGTCAGCAATCTTGAAAAATCACCCCATTTTATTGCCCCGCTAGTGGCCGGAGAGACGGCCGACATACAAGGGCAGGGGCAGGCTGGATTCCGTCCGACAATGTCGGAAACAACCGACGTCAACGTCGATATTATCGCCGGGTTCAATGCTGGGGACCTGGCTTCGACCGACGTAAATGCGGAAGCGGAAAAGTCGGGGACGCATCTCACACGGCGTGAAAACAAATCGCGCCAGGACGGGGGCGTTGCCCTTCGTCATCCCGCGACAGCTAGCACCCGTCGGGCGGGGAATCGAGGTGTGAGATGAAACTGACCCGCCCCAACTGGAGCAACATTCGCATGACCGCGCAGCATTGGCACTACGGCGCAATTATCTTGCTGCTGTTACTGAATTTGACCTTGGCCGTGCGACTGATATTTGCATGGAACCGCGCCAAGCAGGGAGATGCGGCGCGCATCGCAGAGAGCCAGTCGCAATACCGCGCTATGAAGTTGAAGACAACACCGCTGCGCGGGCTGGACAAGAAGATTAAGCAGGCCAAACTGGACCAGGAGGCCTTCTATGATAAGCGGTTTCCTGCCACCGACTCTGAGGTCTTGACCGAGTTGGGTGCGTTGGCCGTGAAGAATAATGTTTTGCTGGCACGTGGCCAATATGCTCACGGCAAACCGCAGCAGGGCCTGGTGGAATTGCGTATGGAAGCCAGCTTGAGCGGCGATTACGCTCCCATCGTGCGTTTTATTAACGGATTGGAACGAGACAAGCTTTTTTTTCTGATTGACGGCGTTGCATTGAATGGGCAACAAAGCGGCGTGGTCAGTTTGCGTATGCGCCTAACCACCTACCTGCGGGCAGACACGGCGAACGCTGGCGCTCCGTTGCCGTTTACCACCACCGATACCACCTCCACGGAGCAGTAGGGAAGCCATGGCGATTCGACTTGGTACCGAGGATAAGAAGAAGCGTTTGATTGCCACCATCTCTGTGTCGCTGGCATTAACGCTGATCGCCCACACGGTCTGGCAGCTGGCCAGCGGGCCGCCGTCCGCCCCGCCACCCACCGCAACCCAAGCGACCGCGACAATGCCGGCTGGCACTTCGAACCGCGTCAGCGGGGGAACCGGCGGAGTTGCGCAGCATCTTGAGAGCGCGACCAGTCTCGATCCCACCCTGCATCCGGAAGTGATGGCGAAAGCGGAAAATACCGTGTACACGGGAACGAGTCGCAATATTTTCTCAAAAGATTCGCTGCCGCCGGTGCAGGAGGCCGCCACCATCGAGAAGCCCGTCGCCTCAGCGCGCACCGGCCTTGTGGCCCCATCGGGACCACCTCCCCCGCCGCCAATTGATTTGAAGTTTTACGGTTTCGCCAAACAACAGAATGGCCGCAAGCTGGTGTTCCTGATGCACGGCGAGGATATTTTTATCGCGGGTTCGGGAGATATTGTGAACGGCCGGTACAAAGTGATCCAGGTGAACGATAATTCGGTGGTCATTGAGGACCTTGCCTACACCAATCAGCAGACACTTCCGCTGCTGGCCAGCTAGCCCAAATAATAGTTGCCAAGGCAACGATATGTGCAAAAGTGGTTGCTAAGGCAACTACATTTTCGAAGGCGAATCAAAGCGTTGCCGAACAGCCGCCGATCACAGGGAACCGGCTTCTCTTCCAGAGCCAAACGTACACCTAGCGATGGGCCGTTCCTTTTCATCTCTGCAACTGCTCTGGTACACTAACGCTGCAACGCAGATCGCCAACCGTAACCACCGCGGGATGCGTATCTGGGGACGTAGCTCAGTTGGTTAGAGCGCTGCCCTGTCACGGCAGAGGTCGCGGGTTCGAGCCCCGTCGTCCCCGCCATCATTCTAAATCACTTAGGATGATGGGTGACCCCAAAAAGACAGAGGTCTCGGGTTTGATATGGGTGCAATAAGCACCTTACCCCGCGATCTGTGGGTGTTTTTCATCCTGCGTTTCACCCAGATTCGGAACCATCATCCTTACAACCTTGCTTTGTGCGGCCC
>JAJXZK010000122.1 GCA_021780095.1 Acidobacteriota bacterium
AGGACAAAATGATGAACACACGGGTTCTGGAGATTCGCAAAGGGGTTTTGAATAAGAATGACGAAATCGCGCGCAATCTGCGGACCCGGCTTCATGCGTCCGGGGTGCTGACCGTGAACGTCGTCTCCAGTCCCGGTACAGGAAAGACCGCGCTTTTGCAGCGGACATTGCGCGAATTGCGCGACCAGGGACACTCCGTCGCTGCGCTGGTGGGAGACCTGGCGACGGATAATGATGCGCGACGGCTGGCAGAGGCGGGTGTGCCCGTGAAGCAGATCAATACGGATGGGCGGTGCCATCTGGAAGCGCAGATGATCTCCGATCATCTGTCCGGCTGGGACCTGAATCAGCTGGATTATCTGTTCATCGAGAACGTCGGCAATCTGGTCTGCCCCTCAAGTTACGACCTGGGTGAGGACATTCGCGTCGTCCTGCTTTCCGTTACGGAGGGGGAAGACAAACCGTTGAAGTATCCGAATATCTTCAACTCGGCCGACGTGGCTGTGCTCACGAAGATGGATTTGTCCGAGGCGTGCGAGTTCAGGATCGAGGCCGCCCGTGCCAATATCGAAGCGGTCCGCCCGGGCATGCGCATTGTTCCAACCTCTGCAAAGAGCGGCGCTGGCATGCACGAATGGCTTCGCTGCCTTGTCGAGGAAAAGCAGGCGCGATGCGTGAGCGTGTGACATCGATTCGAGCTCTCCGCGTTGAGGAGAGCTATCATAGCCGTGTGTCCTATGGCTTGAGAGAAAAGGCGTCTGATTCTCAGAGTGTTCCGGCTTCACAGGAGATCCTTGAGTTAAAGAGCCAAATCGCCAGCCTGAAATCGGAGACGCGGCATCTGGCCGCACAGGTTGAGGCCTTACGAAGCGGCGCTGCTTCGGTTCTCCATGAACTGGATACAGGAATGCTGGCGCGCGCCGTTGCCCGCCAGGCCGCCCATCTGCTGAATGCGGAGTATGCGATCGTCGAGCTCTACGACCAGGACCTTCCGTCCTTCCGTACCTCGCATACCCATCACAATGTCGAGTCGACCCGTGACCTGGGCACCGAATTGGACACGGTGAACTCCCTTTCGCACTGGGTCCTGCGCCATCGCCAATCCTATCTTTTCGACGCTTCGTCTCCCAGCCTTCGAGTACCCTGCGCCGACCTCGTTGAATCCGGAACCAGGAATGCTCTCTGTGTGCCGATGTTGAATCATCAGGGATTGGTGGTCGGAGTCCTGCAGGTACAAAATCATCGAACGGGCGCCCATTTTGTTCAGCAGGATCTGGCAATCGCAGAGACGCTGGCCGTTCAGGCAACGATCGGTCTTGAACGAACGCGACTCTTCGACCGCATGCAGGAGTGGACCCAGTCACTGGAGATTCTGCTGGCGTTCAATGCAGCGGTCAACCAGCACCTGAATCCGTCCGAGCTGGTGCGCAGACTGGTCGAACATGCGGCGCGCTTCCTGAAGGCGGATGGCGGACTGGCCGGCCTGGCCCTGCCGGCATCGCCGTCCGGGGCGATGGGAATGTCCTCGGAGTCCTACTGGAATCGCGGCTCCTGGCACGAATGGCCGCGCGCCTGGGGGCCGCTGGAAGGGATTCCCGGACATGTGCTGGAAAATGAATTTCCTTATCTATCGAACGAGTATCCCGACGACCGGCTCTCCGACCCGGAGCTGGTGGCTCGGTTTGATGTCCAGCGCGCCCTTTGCGTGCCCATCAAGGACGTGGACGAACGAGTGATCGGATTTTTCGAATTGCACAAAGGAGACAACCAGCCCGCATTTACCTGGCAGGACGCCGCGTTTGTCGAATCGCTCGCAAACACCACTGCCGTGGCGATTCGCAATGCGCAACTGATGAAATCCCTCGAGATCAAGAGCCAGCAGGTGCAGGCGCTGTCCGCGCATAACCTGCTCCGGCTGGAGAACGAGCGCAAACACATCGCGCGCGAACTCCATGATGAGGCGGGCCAAGCGCTCATCGCCATCCAGCTTGGGCTCCAGGTTCTGTCGCGGCAGGTCCCTTCCGATCTTCGCGCCGATGTCGCGCAGTTGGGGATACAGGTTGGCCGCTCGACAAAGCTGTTGGGCAATCTGGCTCGGCACCTGCGGCCGCCGACCCTCGATCGCCTGGGCCTGCATGGCGCGTTACGGCAGCTTGCTCTCGATTACGAGCAGCGGCTTGATATCCAGATCGTTCTCGATCTCTCCAACTCGTGCGATCGTCTCCCGGAACCAGTGGAGCTAGCGCTGTACCGTATTGCCCAGGAGGCGCTGACGAACACGGCAAAGTATGCAGGAGCGACCCGCGTCGATGTGACACTCGCGCAGGAGGATAATGAAATATTCTTTTCCGTGCGCGATGATGGAAAAGGCTTCGACGATTCCGCGCAGCATACCGGCCTGGGTTTGCGAGGGATGAAGGAACGCGCTGATATGCTTCCCGCCCGCTTGTCGATCCATTCCAGTCCGGGACAAGGGACTGAGATTCTCGTAAGGGTGCCTCTCCTATGAACCGTGCAAAGCGGCCGCGAGTTCTGCTTGTTGACGATCACGCCCTGGTCCGGCGCGGTGTGGCGGCCCTGCTGCGCATGGACGGGCGGTACGAGGTCATTGGCGAAGCGGATAATGGTGAAGAAGCCCTTCGGCAGCTCTCGGAGCAATTCGCCTCGGAGCCCCCGGCCATTGTCCTTCTCGATCTGGCCATGCCCAGGCTCGATGGGCTGGAGACGATGCGGCGCATTCATAAGCAATGGCCCCGGCTCGCTGTCATTGTGCTGTCGATGCACAACGATGAGCAGTTTGTGGCGCAGACTCTGCGGGCCGGAGCGCGCGGCTACCTGCTCAAACACGCCATGGATGATGAGTTGTTCGAAGCCCTTGGAATGGTGCTGAAGGAAGAGCGTTATGTCACCCCGGCGATCGACATGGCTCTTGTCCGGGCTCAAGACCAGGACAAAACCGGACTGACGACGCGTGAGCGGGAAGTCCTGCAGCTGGTCGCGGATGGCCACACGACACAGGCTGTGGCGGAGATTTTGAACCTCAGTCCGCATACCGTCACCCGCCATCGGGCCAATCTGATGGAAAAGCTGCGCGCGCACAATCAAATGGAATTGCTGCGCGCCGCCATATCCCGGGGGCTGGTGGTTACGTCGGGACGCGATCCGGTAAAAATTAGCTAATTCTTGCTATTGCCACAGCAGACAAGGGACGAGTCAAATCGATTTGTTTGGCTAACGTCAACGTATCGATAAGGAGTTCGATCCATGGCCTCGTTGCTTTGGTTTCAAGGTGGCGCCTGTAGCGGCAACACGATGTCGTTTCTCAACGCCGAGGAGCCCAGTGTGTGTGATCTGGTGACCGATTTCGGCATCAATGTGCTCTGGCATCCCTCCCTGGGCCTTGAAATGGGAGATAATGCCAAGCGCGTCTTTAAAGACTGCGCGAGCGGCAAAACGCCTCTGGACATTTTTGTGTTTGAAGGGACGGTCATTCAGGGGCCAAGCGGCACGGGCAGGTTCAACATGTTCGCCGACCGCCCCATGAAGGACTGGGTGAAGGAGTTGTGCGCGCAGGCTGGCGCCGTCGTTGCGCTCGGCGATTGCGCCTGTTGGGGCGGCATTCCCGCCACGGAGCCGAACCCGGTCGACAACATCGGCCTGCAATACCTCAAGCGGAAACATGGCGGATTTCTCGGTGCGGATTTCCGCTCGAAATGGGGATTGCCGGTAATCAATATCCCTGGTTGTCCAGCCCATCCTGACTGGGTCACGCAAATCCTCGTGGCCGTGGCTTCGGGACGCGCGGGCGATATTGCGCTGGACGACCTGCAGCGGCCCCAAACCTTTTTCAAGACTTTTACCCAGACTGGATGCACCCGCGTCCAGTTTTTCGAGTACAAGCAATCTCCGGTTGAGTTCGGGCAGGGAACGCGCACAGGCTGCCTGTTTTATGAGTTCGGCTGCCGCGGACCGATGACCCACTCCCCATGCAATCGCATCCTCTGGAACCGGCAGTCGTCGAAGACTCGCGCAGGCATGCCATGCACAGGATGCACCGAACCTGAATTTCCTTTCCACGATCTCAAGCCGGGTACCGTTTTCAAGACGCAGAAGATCAGTGGAGTCATTCCCAAGGAAATTCCAAATGGGACGGATCACGTTACCTACATGGCGCAGGCAGCGGCGGCCCGGATTGCAGCCCCCAAATGGGCCAAGGAAGACATGTTCGTGGTATAGCAAGTCAGCGCAGTAAATCAATCGCATCTTCAAACAGCTCGATATTTGATACCGGATCGAAACAAGGAGTAACGGAATGGCGACAGTCGTACAAGGGCAGGAAATGAGAATCAGCCCGCTGGGCCGTGTCGAGGGCGACCTGGATCTTCGGGTAACACTGCGGGACAATGTAGTTACGGACGCATGGACGGAAGCCAGCATGTTCCGTGGATTTGAGATCATCCTGAAGGGGAAAGACCCTCAGGCGGGCCTGATTGTCACGCCGCGCATCTGCGGCATCTGCGGCGGCAGCCATCTCTATAAGGCTGCGTATGCGCTTGATACGGCATGGAAGACCCATGTTCCGCAAAACGCCACGCTGGTTCGCAATATCGCCCAGGCCTGCGAGACGCTGCAATCCATCCCGCGCTGGTTCTATGCTTTGTTTGCGATCGATCTGACGAACAAGAACTACGCCAAGGTGCCGGAGTACGACGAGTGCGTGCGCCGCTTCACTCCCTTCGTCGGCACCAGCTATGAAAAAGGCGTGACCCTCTCCGGAAAGCCGGTCGAAGTCTACGCCATTTTTGGCGGGCAGTGGCCACATTCCAGCTTCATGATTCCCGGCGGAGTGATGTGTGCTCCAACGTTGTCGGATGTAACGCGCGCAATCTCCATCCTGGATTACTGGAAGCGTGAGTGGCTGGAGACGACGTGGCTGGGATGTTCGATCGAGCGCTGGATGCAAAACAAGACTTGGGCAGATGTGCTTGCCTGGTGCGATGAGAACGAGGCCCAGCACAATTCGGATTGCGGTCTCTTCATTCGTTTCTCTCTGAAAGCAGGGTTGGACCAATTCGGGCGTGGATACGGTTCCTATCTCGCAACTGGAACCTATTTCCAGCCCGATTTGTATGAAAACCCAACTGTCGATGGGCGCAATGCCGCACTGATCAGCCGCTCAGGTGTGTACGACGGCAGTCAGTTTTACGACTTCGATCACCTGAATGTGCGCGAGGACACGGCACACTCTTTCTATCGCGGTGAGACCTCTCTCCATCCGTGGGAGGGCCGGACAGAGCCGATTGATCCTCTCGAGGGACACAAGCAAGGCAAGTACAGCTGGGCGAAGTCCCCGCGCTACCTGGTCCCCGGCAAGGGCAGTTCCGTTCCCCTTGAAGCGGGTCCTCTTGCGCGGCAGGTGATTGCCGGGCGTCCGGGCGCGGCGGCCCATCAGGATTTCGACCCGCTGTTTCTGGATGCTATCAATACCGTCGGACCAAGCGTTGTGGTGCGGGTTATGGCACGGATGCACGAAGCCTGCAAATACTATCAGTTGACACGTGGCTGGCTCGATGCCATGAAGCTTCACGACAAGTTCTACACCAAGCCGGCGGAGCTGGCCGAAGGCAAGGGATTCGGTTCGACCGAAGCGGCAAGAGGATCGCTCTCGGACTGGATCGTCATCAAGGACAACAAGATCGAGAATTATCAGGTCGTGACTCCGACTGCGTGGAATATCGGGCCGCGCGACAACTCGGGCAGCCTCGGACCGATGGAGAAGGCCTTTATCGGCGCGGAGATCGTCGATCCAACCGATCCGGTCGAGATGGGGCACGTCGCCCGCTCCTTTGACTCCTGCTTGGTCTGCACGGTACACGCGTATGACGAAAAGACCGGAAAGGAATTGTCCCGGTTCAGGATTGGGGAAGGCGCGTAGCCGCGCCGCGGAGTGGAGAGCATGACGGAGATCGCGGGCTCGGTCAGGACACCCATCGTCGATACACTCATCATTGGATGCGGTAACCTGCTGCGTGGCGACGACGCGGCAGGCCCGGTATTGATTCGTCATCTTTGGGAACTGGGCCTGCCCGGCGATGTTTACTGTGCCGACGGAGGCACGGGCGGCATGGACGTTGCCTTCCAGATGCGCGGAGTCCGGCATGTCATTCTCGTAGACGCCTGTGTCAGCGGTTCGGAGCCGGGATCGCTCTTCTGTTTGCCCGGCGAAGAGGTGGAACACCTTCCTCCGCTTGCAGGCATCAATCTTCACGCCTTCCGTTGGGACCATGCTTTGAGCTTTGCGCGCTGGCTCCTCAAAGACGACTATCCCAGCCAGATTTCCGTATACCTGATCGAGGCAAAGAGCCTCATCGTCGGCGAGCCTCTATCAGAACCTGTCGAAGCTGCGATGCGTAAGCTGGCGAAGAAACTTTTGTCCGATCTTTCCCAACGGACGGCAGGAAAACAACTCGACGAGATGGGGTTTGCCCATGCCCATTCAGGTTGAATTTACCGCGAACGGTTACCTGCATCTTACTGGAGAGGTAGCCGCTCGATTTTTCCCGGGGGATGGAGTCGTCGCCATGGTTCGCGGACCGGAGATGTGGCTGTTGCCCACCCACAACAGCGCCTCAGGTGGACTTCTGTTGAAGCAGCGCAATGGCCGCGGAGATAGGACTGTCCTGATCTGGGAGGTCCTGCACAGACGAGCCGTCGCCGGCCCGCGCATCGCTTTCTGGGATGAGGCGCAAGGAGCGCTGCGTGTCGCCCTGGAGGCATCTCATGTCTAGCTCCGATGGCTCTGTCGAGAGGTCGATCGGGGTCGTCGCGACGATCCAGCCGGAGAACGGGCATTGGGCCGTCTTTCTCGACATCTCCTTCTGGAATGAGAATTCAGCGGACTCGCCAGTCAAGACCGTGCGCAGGAGTATAACTACCTATCCGACGCGGGGACGCGCGGAGATCGCGGCAAACTTTATGGTGAGGGCGGCCGCAAGGGATCTGCCCCATCCACCCCTGGGTCTATGAATACATCGATGATCGATTCGGTAAAACTTTCGCGCCCGCAGCCCGTAGGCATCCTTCCCATTCCGGCCGGCCTTTTAGTGCTTCCCGGCCCACTAGACTCTCAACGCCTTGCGCAGTGCATGGACGAAGAATCTCCTTCTGAGCTGCTGCCGACTTCATGGTCCTTCTACCACCATGCACGACGGGAAGAGTGGTCATCCGCACTTGAGCAGCTCAACAGCCTGGACGACCCAATTGCCAGTTACAACCGCTTTGTTCTGAGTCCGACCGTCGATGACCTGCATGTGCTCCGCGCCTCGCTCGACGGAGACCTTCGCAAACTCACGGACATTGCCGCCTATGCCTTTGGCCTTGCTGACGAGGCGCCCTGCGCAGAAGATCTCGACGGTGAATTATTGGCCCTGGCGCTCATGACCCAGGCAGCGGCCGAGATCGAACGCGGGTCGTCCTCGTCCGCAATCGCGCTGCTGGAACAGGCAGTCTCAGCGGGGCGGACGGTCTCGCCGCTGTTTGCCGTGCAGCTTCTTGCGCAACTGGCCAGTCTTTACCGTGCTCAACCGGAGCCGGGACCTTCACGGGCGCTCGCCTGTTACAAGGGAGCGATCGCTCTTCTGGGGGAAACGCACATGCCGGAGCTGCGCTGCGACCTCTGGATGCAGCTCGGAGTGATGTGCCAGGAGAGCGCAGAAGGCCGTCCTGACCGGATGACGGAGGCCATAGGCGCCTATCGGGAAGTCTTGCGCAGTGGTCTTATACCGGAGCAGCATCGGGAGCTCTTCGCATTGGCCCATAACAACCTCGGACTGCTCTATGTCTCCATGCCGATGAGCGAAAGTGGAAACCAGCTGCGCCTTGCGATCGCCGTCCAGTCATTCCGCGAAGGGCTGCGCATATGCGATCGTGAAGCGCATCCGGATCTTTGGGCCAGCATTCAGCTCAATCTAGCCAATGCACTGCAATATATGCCCTCCTCCCATCCTGAAGAAAATCTCGTACAAGCCGTAGATCTCTATGAGGAGCTGATTACGGATCATAAAAAAGCCTTCGATCCCATAGGCTATGGACGGCTTCTATCTAACCAGGCAAACGCTCTGGCCCACCTCGGTATCTTTTCGCCGGCGCTTGAGAAGCTGCAGGAGGCACGCAAGCTTTTCGAGTGGCATAACGAGCCGGAGCTTGCCGCGGGCACACTTGAGCTTGTCGGCCAGATCCATGAGCAGTTCGGAACATCCAGAGGGAGGGTTGAGCATGGATCTGCATGAGCGCCAGCAATTCGACCTGCTGCTCCAGCTTGCGGTCCAGCGCTATGTCGAACGCCTGGAGCAGCGCAACGAAGGAGCTGTAAACGCTCTCCTACGTATTCGCACCGACCCCCAGGGAGAAGGAATCTGGCTTGGCCAGTTTGTCGACGCAGTCTTTGAGGACTTCATCCTGAACACGCCGGATGGCGCAGCGTTTGTGCTGCGCGCCCTGCCGCAGCGCAAGATTGCTGCGCCTGCTGCCGGGACGATCGAAGCGATGCTCCGCGCGATGTCGGTAAGCGCCTTCGGCGAGTTGCTGCGGCAGAAGACCGAAGAAGAATTGGAGCGCAGGACGGGCTATCAAGCCGTAGCTCCTGCGTCTGCCAGATAGGAGCATGGGAATGGCTGCAAGCATACAGACGATCGCTGTTGATGACTTTGAGCTTCTCGCGGGCCGCGTGGACGAAGCCATTGCTGCCCTGCAAACACTCGATGCCGGCGCACAGGCCAAAGCCAACGCCCTCAAGAGCGCGATCGAGGCCTTCCATAAAATTGGGCTTACCAAGATCGTGCAAGGTTTGAAGTCCGATGCCCGGGGCCGCGAGCTTTTGCTGGAGTTGGCTGCCGAGCCTGCGGTGTACGCTCTCTTCTCGATGCACGGTCTTATCCGGGCTGATCTCTCGACCCGCGTCAGCCGGGTGATTGAAATGGTTCGCCCGCACATCCAGTCACAGGGCGGCGAAGTTGAGCTCGATTCCGTTGAGGCCAAGGTAGCTTTTGTGCGGATTCACGGCACCGGGCATGGCTGTAATTCGACGATGCACAGATTGAAGAGCGAGGTTGAGGAAGCCATCCATCAGCACGTTCCCGAGATCGAAAAGATCGAGGTGATCGCAGATGAGCCGGAGCCGGTTCTTGTGCAGATCGCCAGCCTTGCGAGCAGCGAAGATCAGGGATGGATGAGAGGGCCGGAAACGGGAGAGTTGCACAATGCGAGGCCGTTCCGTTGGGACATGGGCGACTCCAGCGTGCTCCTGCTCAGGTTTGACGGCAGGTTGCAGGCATTTCGGAACGCCTGCGCACATCAGGGGTTGCCGCTCGACGGAGGCATCGTCGATATTGAAGCGCGCACCATTACATGTCCGTGGCATGGATTTCGCTTCGATTGCCAGACCGGGGAATGCCTGACCGCACCGCAGGCGCAATTGGAAACCTTACCGGTACGCATTAAGGACGGCCATGCATGGGTAAAGGCTTGATGAAGGCGACCGCAAGATGCAGACTCGGCGCAGCTTCGCCGGGAGGGCTCGCGCTTCCCGACGCCGCGCCGACGCCGAGTCAGCTCTATGCTCCACGCGGAGTGTTCCTCAACGAAGAATGGTTGGTGGTCGCCGACTCTGGGAATCATCGCATCCTGCTATGGCGCGGACTGCCGGCGCAAGATGGTCAACCCGCGGACGTCGTGCTGTGCCAGCGAGATTTCTTTGCTGAGGGTCCCAGTGCAAATGGACGAGGCCCGGCAAACGGGCTGCATCTGCCTACAGGAGTGGCAATCCATCACGGGCGTCTGCTGGTCGCCGATCCATGGCACCATCGCATTCTGGTCTGGGAGAACGTGCCCACGGCAAGCGATACTCCCCCCGACTATGCGCTTGGCCAGCCGGACCTGGAATCGACCGCGCCGAATCAGGGCGGCGATACAAGGAGCGATACTCTCTATTGGCCCTATGCCTTCGGCTTCGCCGGCAAATGGTTCTATATAGCGGACACAGGTAACCGCCGTGTCCTCGGCTGGCAGGGTTTCCCGCTTCCGGGGCAACCGCCGCATGTCATTCTCGGCCAGCCAGATGGTCGCAGTAAAGACGAGAACCGCGGCGGTCCCGTTTCGCCAAAGTCCTTCCGCTGGCCTCACGCCATTGCCGGCAATGACGACGTTCTCTACGTTGCCGATGCAGGCAACCATCGCGTGCTCGGTTGGGATGGGCTGCCCGAGTCCGATCGTGATGCCGATCTGGTGCTCGGGCAGAAAGACTTTACTTCTGCAGTGGAGTGGCCTTACGCCGCTCAGGGGCCCGCGGCCATGCGCTTCCCGTATAGCATTGCGCTCCAGTATGGAACGCTTGCCGTGGCCGATACGGCAAACAACCGCGTTCTGTTCTGGCACAATTTACCCCGCCGGGGAGCGGGAGTGCCAGCCAACGAGGTAATCGGGCAGGTGGACTTTCAAGGAAACGGCGAGAACCGCTGGAAGGCCGTTTTACCCGACACCCTTTGCTGGCCCTATGGACTGGCTTTATTTCAACGGACGCTCGTCGTGGCGGATTCAGGCAACAATCGCGTTACGCTATGGGAGATCGAAGACACCCGCAGTTCTACGGAAAAAGAGGAAATGCTGGTCTCTTACGGAGCAGGAGAAATCTAATGTGTCTTGCGGTTCCAGGACAAGTGAAAGAAATTTATGAAGCGATGGGGACGCGCATGGGCCGGGTCAACTTCGGCGGCGTTGTCAAGGAAGTTTGCCTCGCGTATCTGCCCGACCTCGCGGTAGGCGATTACACCATCGTTCATGTCGGCTTCGCAATCTCAAAGGTGGACGAGGAATCGGCCCATCGGACGCTCGAAACCTTTCGTGAGATGGGACTGCTGGACGAAGAGTTCGGGGGAACTGCATGAGTTCGATGCTGAGCAACACTCAGAAGGAGATGGCATGAATAGTACGAGCAGATTCTGAGGCGGTAAGCTCCTTGGCAGAGCTGAGGAGCAGGCAGGTTGCGGGCTGGATATGCTTTCTGAGGCCATCGGACCTCGTAAAGGAGATTAGTCAGACCTGCAACCGAAGCGTCACCGTAAGGCCGCGAGGACCTTGGATGGGAGAGTGGTGATCGCCGCAGAGCGCGTCTACTCCACAGCGCGAGGAGAGAAGCGATGAAACGATACCTGGGAGTGGACCTGCACCGGACGCAGTTTACCGTGTGCACGCGACTGGAGAACGGACGGACGTATCTGCGGCAGTGGCCGATGCGGGAGTTGAAGCTGTTCGCCGCACAGTTGAAGAAGGAAGACGAGGTGGCCGTGGAGGCGACGGGAAACACGCGGCTGTTCCACGATGCCGTGGTCCAGCATGTGGCCCGCGTTGCCGTGGTCAACCCGGGCCAGTTCAAGGTGATCAGCCAGTCGGTGAAGAAGACCGACAAGAACGATGCCGAACTGCTGGCGCTTTATCTGTCAAAAGACCTGTTGCCGGAGGTGCGGATGAAGGAACGCGACCAACGAGAAATCAGCCATCTCGCGCAGACGCGCGACCTGCTGGTCAAACAGCGCTCGGCGCTGAAGACCAAGATTAACAACCTGCTCTCGGCCGAGGGGATCAACCTGAAGCGCGAGTCGTTGTCCAGCAACAAGGCGCTGGAGCGGGTGCTGGCTTTACCGCTGACACCGCTGATGCTGGCCGAAGCCCGCGTGCTGGTCGGCCAGATCCGCAGCCTCAACCAGAGCATCGCCGAACTGGAGGAGTTGATCGAAGAGGAAGGGCCTAAGCTCGCCGGCCACCGCAACCTGATGAGCATCAAGGGCATCGGCCCGGTCAGCGCCGCCGTGCTGCTGAGCGTAATCGGCGACATCCGCGACTTCGCCGATCCGGGCAAACTGGCCGCCTACCTCGGCCTGGTGCCCCGAGTGCAGAACTCCAATGAAACCGAGCGCTCCGGACGCATCACCA
>JAJXZK010000032.1 GCA_021780095.1 Acidobacteriota bacterium
CTGTTGATAACCTCAACCGGGGACATCGCAGCAACGTCGTCAGCTTGGCGGAATATCTGAATGGATTGTTCGAACGCCACAGCCGACTCTTGGTGATTCGGCTGGACGTTGGCTATGAACAGGGCTTGGCCCTCAATCAACACATGGCCCCCCATGGGGTGGTGGTGTCGACCCGACCGGAGCGTCAGTTTCCGTCGCTCGCAAAACGCCCCTGCGAGGCATGGAACTACCGCAGGGTCGTCTGCGTTTCACATTTTCAAACAGGCTGGGCTCACGAGAGGCCCGACTGCGGGTGGCGGTATTCTCCCCTATGCATTCGCCCCTGCGGAGCATCGGACAATTCGACCGCGTTAAGACCGGAGAGCTTCACCTTTGCAGCCTGGATGATTGCACTGGCAAGTCAACTCGGTCATTTTCTTGGAATCTTTGCAGCGATCGCCGCAATAATCCTTTCCATCCGTCGTCATGCAGTTACAGGCTGCGTGTTTACATTTCTTCGCTTGTGCCATTTCGTTCTCCTCTGTCGCGCCTACCGAGACGCGGTGGCAGGTTTGACTGCGGTCAATGAACCTGCCTCGTTGCTAGGATGCGAGGGCTGGATGCAGCGAAACGGCCCCAGGAAAATTCTTTATGTTTTATGAAACATGCTTCGATTCGCGGGGAATCGCCCGGGATGTGTACCCGTGCAGTCGGGCAAAGACCAGGGCTTGCCAGATATTAAGCAGAAATTCGATCGAAGATTCGCCGATATTTACCGCAACTTGGTAATGCCGCGCTCCGCCCAGAAATGGGCCGCTTTCAACGTTCGCGAATCGCCTTCTGGGAGGAAAAAGTTTATCCCTTTCATGCAAATCAATCGCATCGATTGAGCGCGAATGCCGGGCAAGCGACACTCGTATGGACTGAACCATACTCAGAAAGCGCGGTTTCAATTTGTGAGAAGATTTCAATTTGGCCGCTCACAGCGAGCTTCTCTGCGGCCTATTCACGGCCTGGCTCAACGCACTGATCGCTCTCCGACCATCCGACCCTGGCAGCGGTACGAGGTTACTTACCAGGAGAACGAGATTGTAGACCGCCAGCCAGTGACCCACGCCCGGAGTTGTCCAAAGTACGGTCGCAATGAGCGCATTTATCAGTGGTCCGCTCAGGGAGATTGCAAGCTCGTCGAGCGGCACATGCGCCTTCTCCCGCCGGATATACGAACCCTTCAGGCAAACGCCTATTTCGCGGACATTGACTCCAAGAGCATGCGCTGCACATATGTGACCGCATTCGTGCAGTAACAGACTTGCCACTGTGAGCGCCCCAAGCAGCAGTCCTGCCGTGACGCTTTCCGGCATTGCGCCTACTCCGGCCAACACGACCGCGCTCACCATGAGCGCTCCGCCCCAACCCATCCGAAATTTCCCCACGTTGGAATCCCCTGCGCGCCCAATGGAGCGGTTACGCCTATTAGGATGCAAGCGGCCTGCCAATCCGGAGGAACACTGGAAAAGGGGTTGCCAGTCGATCTTCACAGCCCAGGGTGAGAGTAAACGGGGGTTGTAGGTGGTGGGTGGTCAGGCTCGCGCCCTGTGCTCGTACCTTTTCTCGGGAATGGCGCATTTCACGTACGAACCTGTATACGAAAGTTTGCGGCGGTAGCACTCTGAAGTTCCACGCTTACTTTTTCCAAGATTTCCGCATTGGTTCGCACCGCACTGTATGGCGTCTAATCTCCTGTTTCTCTTCGTCCAACGCCTCGGCGTCCGCAGAGGTAGCGGCGCATGTGCATCGAATGCCACGGCAGTGGAACTGTCCATCCATTTCATTTTGCGCAAGATAAAGCAGGATGGAAATTAACAACGGATTCTCCTCCTACCTATCTTTTGGATTTCGTTTGGGGCTCCGATCCTCCTGCATCGCTAGAATGGGGCGTGGCGCATAAGCACAATTGGAAGCAGCGGATGGCGCTGGCGGTTTTGCCGCCGATCGGCGCGATTGCGTTTCGACTGCTGGGGGCGACGCTCAAGTTTGAGGACATCGGCGCGCCGGGGACGCATGCCGACGATCATCCGGAGACGCGTGTCTACTGCCTGTGGCACCGCTCGCTGCTTTCGATTGCGCATCACTTTCGCAAGCGTAGGATCGCCATCCTGATTAGCCCGAGTTTTGACGGAGAGCTGATTGCGGCCATGATCCATCGTGTTGGGTATACGCCGGTGCGCGGGTCGAGCTCCCGTGGCGGCGCGGCGGGATTGCTGGGGATGCAGCGGGCGCTGGAGGCGACGAATGAAGCGCGCTGCGACTATGCCGCGTTTACCAGCGATGGCCCGCGCGGGCCGGTCTATCATGCCAAGCCGGGCGGGGTGAAGCTGGCGCAGCAGGTGGGCGGCGGGGTCGGCATCTTTTATGCGGCGCCGGATCGGGAGTGGACGTTGAAGTCGTGGGATGGATTTCTGATTCCGAAGCCGTTTTCGACGATTGTGATTGGCTGGCAGCCGCCGGTTCCTGTGTCTGTCGCCGCGGAGGAGAACGATGGGATCGAGGCATCTCGGCTGACGGTAGAGCGGGCACTGGAGCGTGCTCGGCGCGAGGTGGAAGAATATATTGCGCGGAAGCGTGGAAAGTAGGGAGTGTAATTCGTATGGCGGAGAACCCTTCAACCCCTACGATCGAAGAAAGCGAATCGCGAAGGATCAGAGAGCGCATACGTTACGTTCTGTTGAACACTTGGGACCCAATTGGAGTCAGGGACAACCCAAACGCTCAGGATGAGTATGACAGCTACGTCGGCAGGCTTTACGAATTGATCGTCAATAACGCATCTGACGCAGAGCTGACTGATTACCTTTATTGGGTAGTTCATGAGTTGATGGGTTTGGACGGCGCAACCCGGCTCGATATGGCAACTACGGTCGAGGCGCTCCGGAACATCCCCTCACACCCGGATTCAAACTGATCGGTCAACTATCGTGCAATGCAGGTTGCGATGTGCGAGACAGCATGGTATTTTTGGACTTGCGCGTGACAGGCACGGAGACGTGTGTTTTCGCCTC
>JAJXZK010000079.1 GCA_021780095.1 Acidobacteriota bacterium
CATGATTTCGTTCGTGACGCGGTTCGTAATTCGATGGTCAAAACGCGTCCCGCTGCCAGCTTTCTGACAGCGTTGAGTGATCATGCTGTGATGACGCCGGCGCTGGTGCCTGATCTGTCGCCGCTTCCAGGAGCGCCTGAGCCGACCGATGGCGCGATGCGGGGCGGAGATTCAATCGACGCGAAATCCCAGGTCTCAGAAGCGAGGGCTGGGGCACCCGAGTCGCTGTCTGGCGATACGGCTTCCGCTGCGGCAATTGCGTTTCAAGATTCTGACCTACCTCCGGTTGCCGAGGATGCGGAGCGGTTTGAGCTGCAGCCTCCGCCGATTTCTCCCGCTGCGCAATCGCTGCCGTTTTTATCGGGGAACCCGGCAATTCCGGCGCCGGAGGAGGAGGACGTCACGCCGCCCACGCTGAATGGACTGGCCAGTCTGCGCCCATTAGGTCAACTGGAAGAGTCCTTCATCCTGGCCGTGAATGAAGAAGGTTTATGGATCATTGATCAGCATGTCGCGCACGAGCGCGTGCTGTTTGAAAAGATCGTTCGCGATCGCGACGTGGAGCAGGTACAGCGCCAACGCTTGTTGATGCCGGTGTTGATCGACCTGAAGCCTGACCAGATGCCTCTTTTTGCAACCATTGCCGCGGAACTGGAGCGCAATGGCTTTGAAGCAGAGCCCTTTGGTCCCCGTACGTTGGCGGTAAAAGCCACGCCGGTAGGACTGGTGGGAAGCGAATTGGAACGCACCCTGGCTGAAGTGCTCGAACAGACCGAGCGCGAGCAGCAGGCGCAGAATCTGGATACGCTGCGGCTGCGCATTGCTGCCTCCATCGCGTGCCACGCCGCCATCAAGATCCATACGCCGCTGGAAATGGGAAAGATGGAGTGGCTACTGGAAGAGTTGGCGAAAACCGAGCATCCCACCAGCTGCCCGCACGGGCGTCCCATCGTCCTACGGTATTCTTTAAGAGAGATTCAGCGCGCCTTTCAGCGCATCTAGCACGTTGCGATTCGTACCGAAGAAAGACGAGCGTTCGCGCCTGCCTGCAAACATAGGAAGAAGGACATCTTGAACGCGGAACAACTCAACTCGGCAAGACTGACTCGCTGGAGCCAGAACGGCGAAGCACGACTCACATTGGAAGCAGTGTCGGAGTGGATCGACGAAATTGGCTTTTGCCCGTACGTGCCCATGGGCCTGACCGGCAGCGCACCGGCTCCCAGTTTTATTGAGGCGGTCGTCGGCCGACCGGCGCAAACTCCCAGCGCAGGAGAACGTTCGCGCGCCCTGGAGCTACTGGTTCGAGTCATCGAAAATTCGGCCATCGTACCGCTGAAATTGGGCGCGTCGCTGGGCGAGCAGCCGGACTTCGTATGCAGTCCCGAGGTCTTGCGCTTTGTCTATGCACTGCGCGGGGATCGCAATTTCAAAACAGGCCCGCTGACCGTCGGCAATGAGAAGGTGACGCCGCTTTCGTTGCATTGCTGGCAGGCGATCGAGCAACAAGGTCCGCTCGAAGTCGCTGCCCTACAGCCCATCCTGGGCCGCGATATTACGGAGGCTGCGGTTGCGCGGGCACTCCAGGAGCTTTGGTCGGGCATGTACATCTTCCCGATTCTTCGTGCTGCGGGGGAGCCTGCACGATGGGAGCTGATGTACCGCCGCTTTCCGAAGGCGGTTGCCGCGGGCGCAAGTACGGGCCACGCCGAAGCCCAGTCGGCGATGATTTCGCTGTATCTGCAGGCCTCGGTGGCCGCTCGCGAAGAAGAGATTCTCTCGTTCCTGTCCCCGCTGGCTCCGCAATCCAAATTGCGCGAAGTGATTCGTGGGTTGGGTTCGATGCGCCAGCTCGACATTCTGGATATTGGCGGACGTGCCCATGTGGCGCTGCAAGGAGGCCTGCTGCCGGAGATGGTGGGGCAGCTTTCAGAGGAAATGCTCGCTGCGCCGCCGATTGCGGATGCAATCGTGGGTGAGCGGGAAATTGCGATGGAAGCCGAGATTGAGAGTGAGGCCGAGATCGAAAGCAATTCGGAGATCGAGAGCAATTCCGACATCCAGATTGAAGCGGTGCCGCCACCTTCGCAGCGCCCCTGGCGATCCCAGCCTCTGGAAGAGTCGGACGTGGCCGCTCCTTCGACCATCAAAAAATTTACCCCAAAGAAATTCGCCGACCGACCCGCGAGCTCGCGGCCTGCCGCATCCGGCAAATTCGAGCCGCGTTCCGGCGGAGAGGATAGACCCTCTCGACGACCGTTCAGCGGAGGATCGCGTTCCGGGGCCGGTGGGTTTTCTCGTCCCGCGGGAGCGTATGTTCCACGTTCAGGCAGAATCGCTGCCAGCGCGGATGGACGTCCCGAGGCCGATCGTCCGCGACCGTCTGCACCCGGACGATCTGGACCGCCGCGGTTTGGACGCGATCGTCATTCCGGACCGTCGCGTGGCCCGTTCTCTCGTGATCGAGCCGAGCGGGGCCCGAAGACGCAGGAGAGAAAAGGCTACGCCGCCAAGGGCCATGGAATGGGAGAACGCGCCCGGCGATGGGAGAAAGCCGGCGAAGTTCCCGAAGCACCCGCGTCCGGCAGGACTCCGTTCGCTCCGAAGTCTGCAGGATTCAAGCCAGGCGGATCAAAATTCCGCAGCGCAAAACCGTTCGGTGCCAAGGCTCCGGGATCGAAATTGGGCAGCCCCAAGCCGTGGCAATCCAGAACGTCTGCCGGCGGAGCCCGCGAAGATGGTCCCAAGCCATGGAAGAAATTCGAAAGCGCGGGAGAGCCCACGTCCGAGGCGCGAGGAGGAGCCCGCAAACCTTATGCTGCAAAATCCGCCGGATTCAAACCACGGGGCGCGAAGCCGTGGGCGGCGAAGTCCGGCGATGGCGAATTCTCCCCACGCGCACGCACTCCTCGGGAATCAGGTGACCGTCCCAAGCCATGGCAGCGCGACCGTGCCGAAGCAGGCGACAGACCCACCGGAAGAAAACCGTATGGGAAGTTCTCTGGATCTAAGGCGTCCGGCTTTACTCGCTCGGGATTCAAGTCCGCCGGCACGCGGTCTTCTGAAGCGCGATTCGCAGAGTCCGAATCCAGACCCGGAGGAACCAGACCTTGGGCATCCAAAGGTGCGAGTTCGCGGATTGGCAGCGCGAAATCTTACGCCGCCCGGTCAGCTGGGAAACCCTTCGCCAAGGCTGGAGGAGCGAAGCCGTGGGCCAAGAGATCCGTCGCCTCCGGCGGCGAAGAGTCCGCGCCCAAACGTCACGAGCGAAAAGAAGTATCCGGGGCAGAGCTTCGAGAGAAGAGCGGCAGCAAGCCATTCTGGGCGAAGAATCCTCGAGGCGGAAAAGGTTCGACGGCGGCCGGCCGCAGCAATCGTCCGCAGGGCAAGAAAACGGCGAGAAAGAGCGGCAAGAAGAAATGACCGCATCGTCACAGCGCACGATCGCATCTGAGTCGCGGCGCCTACGTCCGGTGATTGCCATTGATGGACCCGCGGGTGCCGGCAAAAGCACGCTGGCCGCACACCTGGCCCGCCGTTTTGGATTTCTCAATCTTGAAACCGGGGCCATGTATCGCGCGCTTGCGCTGAAAGCGCTGAACACGGAGACTGCGTTGGACGATGAAGCCGCGCTGGTTCGGTTGACCGATGCCACCCAGATCGCGTTGGAGCCGCGCCCCAACGATACCAACCTCGTCTTGCTGGACGGCAACGATGTGACCAGGCGCATCCGTGAGAAAGATGTCTCAGAGGCTGCTTCGCAGGTGAGCGTGCATCCGCGGGTGCGTGCCTGGATGGTAGAGCGTCAGCGCGCCCTTGGGCAGCAAGGTGGCGTGGTGATGGAAGGCCGCGATATCGGCACCAAGGTATTTCCCGATGCCGAACTGAAGATTTTTCTCGACGCGCAGGATGAAATCCGCGGCCAGCGCCGTTACCTGCAAACCGCAGGATCGAACGATGCCCCCACTCCAGAGGCTGTTTTGGCGGCGGTCCGCGATCGCGACTCCCGGGACCGCAATCGAACGGCATCCCCTCTGCAGCCAGCTCCAGACGCCATCCACCTGGATACCAGCGGCCTGACCCTGGAACAGGTCTGCGCCCTGGCCGAGGAAATGGTCGCGGCGAGACTGATTAGCTAGGGCATCAACCGGGGGCATGGGCGGATTCGTTCCGCCGCACATCGCTCGCAAGTCCATTGACATCCAACACGTTAAGCTTCGTCGGTATCACTTGGCCGGACGGAACTCTCGTTATAATGACGACAGGCGCTGGTTTCTCGCAATCTCTCCTGGCAACACCCAAAGCAGCGATGCAGACAAAGTCTCAAACCCGAGTCAGTAAAACTACCATTGCCACTAGCGTCCTCCTGTTGCTGCTGGCCATGATGCTGCCTGTTTGCCACATGCATCCGCTGCTCGATAAGTCAGCTCCCGATCACTGCACAATCTGTATCACGCTGCATGCTGCGCCGCCACTGGGAGTCCATCTGCCTCCCGTCGTACGCCTGTACCAAACCGGTCAAATCCTCATTCCCGACTTGCCGATCCAATCCAATGTCGGACCCCGCTTCGCCGCAAGTCGCGCCCCACCTCTCCCTGCCTGCTGATTCTTGAATCCACGGTCGAAACGATCGAATCGCGGCGCTATTCAACCTTGTGAGAGGAAATTTCCATATGAGGCGTGCGGCAACCTTGCTGGCACTCGGCTTTATATTGCAACTGCTGTGCTTTTCTGCACCTCGAGCCTGGGCGCTCCCCAATGCGGGCACTGGCGGAAACATCTCCGGTGTTGTTTCCGATCCTTCCGGTGCTGTCATTCCCGGGGCGAGCGTGAAAATTTTGAACCCAGTGACTGGATTTCAGCGGAACACAACTACCGATGCGGCAGGACATTTCGCGTTTTCGAACGTGCCGCTGAATAACTACCATCTGGCCGTCACGGCCACGGGATTCAGCTCCGTTGCCCACGATGTGGATGTGGTCGGAAGCGTACCGGTGACCGTTGATCTGACCATGAATCTGCTGGCACAGACCACAACCGTCACCGTCACCACGGACAGCGGCGACCTGGTGAACGCCAGCCCAACCACACATACGGACGTGAACATGTCGCTACTACCGACATTGCCCACCGACGATGTGACCAACGGACTCAGTTCCGCCGTCACTTTGGCGACTCCGGGCATCGCTGCCGACTCCAACGGCATGTTCCATCCTCTGGGGGAGCACTCGGACACCACCTTCAGCATTGATGGCCAACCGATCTCTGACCAGCAAAGCCGCAATTTTTCCAACCAGCTGACGGCAAACGCGGTGCAGTCGATCAAGGTGATCAACGGAATGATTCCGCCCGAGTACGGAGATAAGGCCAGCATCGTGGTGCAGACGACCACCAAGTCAGGCCTGGGCAACAAGCACCCCACCGGCGATATCTCGGCCAGCTATGGCAGTTTCGGCACGGTCCTGGCCGATGCCAATCTTGGGATCGGGACCCAGACCTGGGGGAATTTCCTGGATCTGAACGGAGTGAACAGCGGCAGATTTCTCGATACGCCCGAGTTCACAGTGATGCACGCCTACGGAAACAACGAGAATTTCTTCGATCGAGTCGACTTCAATCCCACGGCGAAAGACACGCTGCATCTGGACATGACCGCAGCTCGCTCGTGGTTTCAAAATCCAAATCAGTTTGATCAGCAATTTCCAACCCCGAGCCAATACAATCCGCAAGGGCTGTACCAGGATCAGCGTCAGGAAAACCTGACATACAACGTGGCGGCGTTCTGGACTCACTTGTTTGGTTCGGATGCGCTGTTGAGCGTCGCACCTTTTCTCCGCCAGGACAACATCCACTATTACGCCAGCGCGGACGTATTCGCCGATACTCCGGCCACCCTGCAACAAAGCCGCCGACTGCAGAATGCGGGCATCACGGCGGACTACTCCTACGTGAAGGGCATTCACAACTTCAAAGCTGGTGCCGTCTTCCAGCACACATTTCTGAATGAAGGCTTTGGTTTCGGCATCACCAGTCCAACCTACAATGCTGTCTGCCAAGAGGCCAATGGAACCCCGGTCGTTGCTCCGGGCATTACGAATCCAACTGCGTGCGTAACCGAGGGATACGAGCCGAATCCGAACTTTCTGCCGGGTGAATTGCAATACGATCTGACCCGCGCTGGCAGGCAATTCGCCTTTAAGGGTCACACGGACATTAAAGAGGAGTCGCTCTATGCCCAGGACACGATCTCATGGAAGAATTGGCAATTCCTGATCGGCGCGCGCGGCGACAACTACAACGGACTCAGCAGTAAGTACATGCTGGAGCCACGCGCGGGCGCTACCTATCAACTCCGCAAAACGGGCACGGTCATCAATGCCGGATATTCTCGGCTGATGCCGACCCCCTACAATGAAAACCTGATTCTCTCGAGTTCTGTCGGCAGCGGCGGCCTTGCCAATAATCTCGGGGGCAACGGAGTTCATCCACTCACTCCAGCTTCGCGAAACCAATACGATATTGGATTTCAGCAGGCTTTGGGGAAGTATGTTGTCGTCAGCGGAAGCTACTTCTGGAAGTACACCAAGGGCGACTACGATTTCGACGTGATTTTGAACACGCCCCTGACTTTTCCGATCCAATGGAAAAAATCCGATATCAGCGGCGGGGGCCTGCGGGTTTCGTTGACTCCCATTCACGGCATTTCTGCATTCTCGGTCATGGGCCATTCTCATTCGCTGTTCTACCCGCCGGAGATTGGCGGACTGATTTTCAACGACAACACCAGCGCCACCGGGCTGGAGCCGTTCTTGATCGATCACGATCAGGCGTTCGAGCAAAACACACACGTGCAGTATCAACCCAAGCCAAATGGGCCCTGGTATGGGCTGACTTGGCGCTATGATAGCGGACAGGTCGCAGGCAACGTGCCGTTCGGGACCGCTCCCGGTGTACCCATTAGCCTGACCTATTTGACGGCCGATCAGCAACAGCAAATACGCTTGAGCTGCAACGGGGTTGAGGCCACGTTGACCGCTCCGCTGGTCAGTTGCCTGCCGGAAGAACTGAAGTCGCCGCTGGTTACGATTCCGCGGGCAGGCACAGAATCGCCGGATAAGAATCCCCCGCGCGTTGCCCCGCGCAATTTGTTCGATATGGATGCGGGCTGGGACAATGTCTTGCACCGCAAGCGCTATCAGACCAACCTCAGCCTGACGATCACGAATGTCACGAACAAAGTGGCGCTTTACAATTTTCTTTCAACCTTTAGCGGAACACATTTTGTGCCGCCGCGTATGATTACAGGCCAAGCGGTTTTCAATTTCTAGTATGCTGATCTTGGCATTGTTTTTCTGAGGGTCCTTCCCCAGAACAGCAAGGGGCAGGTGGTTTGCCACTCTGCCCCTACATTTTGCCTTCAGCCCAATCGCTCTAAGCCTGTTTCTTCCTTCCACTTCGCTCACCATGAACGCAGAACGCTGCGAACCTGATCCGACGGCGATTTCTTTTTGTCGATGAATTGAAATTGATCGAAAATTTCTGTTCACGTGTCGCCGCTTCTGCGAAAATGGTACGTGCCTACCTCGTACGATCCACACCCCCATGCTTTTCAAGGAAGCGCGCCCATGTCTGCCAAATACATCTTTGTGACCGGTGGAGTTGTGTCCAGCCTTGGTAAGGGACTGGCTGCGGCCTCCCTCGGCTGTCTGCTGGAAAGCCGCGGCCTGCGCGTCAACCTGATGAAGCTCGATCCGTACTTGAACGTTGATCCGGGCACCATGTCGCCCTTCCAGCATGGCGAAGTGTTTGTCACCGACGACGGCGCCGAGACCGATCTCGATCTGGGTCACTACGAGCGTTTCACCCATGCGCACCTGTCGCGCGACAACAATACGACCACTGGCCGCATTTATGAGCAGATCATCACCAAGGAGCGGCGCGGCGACTACCTCGGCAAGACTGTTCAGGTGATCCCTCACGTCACCAACGAAATCAAGAACGCCATGCGCAAAGTGGCAGCCGACGTCGACATTGTGCTGGTTGAAATTGGCGGGACCGTCGGCGACATCGAGTCGCTGCCGTTCCTTGAAGCTATCCGCCAAATGCGACAGGAGTTGGGCCGCGAGAACACTTTATTTGTCCACGTCACGCTGGTTCCGTGGATTGCCGCCGCACAGGAGCTGAAGACCAAGCCCACGCAACACTCCGTGAAGGAACTGCTTTCCATTGGAATTCAGCCGGATATTCTGCTATGCCGCACGGATCGCTTTCTTTCTCGCGAGATGAAGTCGAAGATTGCCCTGTTTTGCAATGTGGAGGAACAGGCGGTCGTCACCGCCAAGGATGTTCCTTCCATTTACGAAGTTCCGCTTGTGTTCGCACAGGAAAAAGTCGACGCGCTGGTGTTGAGATATCTGCACCTGCAGGCGGTTGAAGCCAATCTGGAAAGCTGGCGGGAGTTGGTGGACCGCTGCTACAACCCTAAGGACGAGGTATCGATCGGCATCGTCGGAAAATATGTCGAATATGAAGATAGCTATAAATCGCTGAAAGAAGCTCTGGTACATGGCGCCCTCGCCCATAACCTGAAGCTCTCTGTCACCTGGGTGGAAGCCGAGGGCTTGGAATCGAAGGAAGCCGGTGATCGCGGCTACGAATGCCAGCTGGCAGGATTCGACGGCATTCTGGTGCCCGGCGGCTTCGGCAAGCGCGGCATTGAAGGGATGTTGAATGCCATCCGCTATGCCCGCGAGAAGGAGATTCCCTACTTCGGCATATGCCTGGGAATGCAAACGGCCTGCATTGAATACGCCCGCAATGTATGCGGGCTGGAGGACGCAAATTCAAGCGAGTTCGATCCGGCGACACCGCATCGCATCATTTACAAGCTGCGCGAACTGACTGGAGTGGAAGAGATGGGCGGCACCATGCGCCTGGGCGCTTGGCCCTGCATGCTGCAGCCGGATTCGCTGGCCGCGCACGCCTATGGACAGACCGAGATCAGCGAGCGTCATCGCCATCGCTACGAGTTCAATCGGGAATATGAAGCCATCTTGACCGGCGCGGGCCTTCGCATCACCGGAACCACCCCGGACGCGACCTATGTCGAAATTGTGGAGATTCCTGACCACCCATTTTTCCTCGGGTGCCAGTTCCACCCCGAGTTCAAATCAAAACCACTGCAGCCGCATCCACTGTTTCGCGAGTTTGTCGGGGCCAGCTATCGCAACCGGCTGGCCAGCAAGCATTCGGACGAGCAAGTGGCAGACGCAGGAAAAAATCGCCAGACTTCGGAGCCGATTGCCCATTGACCATGCCTGCAATCTGCGCTTCACTGGATCGGCGCCGTTTTGTTGCTGGTCCTGGCAGTTCTTTCATTCAATCCTCTTCCTAGGAAATTAGGGCTTCGACATGTCCTTGCTGCACGTCATCATCCTCGCCATCATCCAGGGAATGGCCGAACTGCTGCCTGTTTCCAGTTCCGCGCATGTTGTAGTCGCGGAAAAACTGATGGGGATGGATCCGACATCTCCACCGATGACGCTGCTGCTGGTAATGCTGCACACCGGCACCATGTTTGCCGTGATCGTCTACTTCTGGAAGCAATGGCGCGCGACCTATTTCCGCGGCACCCTTGCATTTAAAACCATCGTCGGCCAACTGTTTGTCGCCAGCTTCGTCACCGCGATCATCGGTTACGGGCTGATTGAAGGGATCGAAAAGCTGGTGCTCCACGGGAAACATGCTCAGGTGGAAGAGCTGTTTGGCCGCCTCGACCTGATTGCTCCGGCGCTGGCCGCCGTGGGCATTTTGATCCTGGTCGCCGGCCTCCGCCATAGCCGGGAAAGTGCCTCCGGGACACGGGAAGATCGAGGCTCCGGTTCCACCGGACTCGACATGACCCAGGCGGGCTGGATCGGGGGCATCCAGGGAATCTGCCTTCCCTTTCGTGGATTTTCCCGCTCCGGTGCCACCATCTCCACCGGCATGCTGCTAGGCGTCGCAAAAGCCCGGGCCGAGGAGTTCAGCTTCGCGCTGGCCGTCATCCTGACACCTCCTGCGATTGCTCGCGAAGTTTGGCGACTCCTGAAGACGCAGCACCTGGCGGGTGCCGGACCCATTGCCGACGCTATGATGCCGAGCTTGCTGGGGATGGTGTTCGCGTTCCTGGCCGGCCTTCTGGCTCTGAAATGGCTAAGCCAGTGGCTGGAAAGCGGTCGGTGGTACTGGTTCGGGATCTACTGTCTGGCGGCCGCCGTCGTGGTCGGTTACCTGCACCACATCGGTTACTAAACACGCCAGAAAAAGACCTGACCCCACCCCGATCCTCAACCGAGCCCTCTCCGGCGTGGATTTTCCTTCCATTTGGCCCCATTCTCCACGATGCATCTCATTTTCCCTCAACAACTTATGGAAATGCATCCTTATAGCTATTGGCCGCATCAATTAAGTTGACAGTAAGTCACTCAACTGACATACTAAAGAAGCGGACTTAAGCGAAGAATCAGTCAAAAGAGGGCATCATGGGCAAAATTATAGGAATTGATCTGGGAACCACCAATTCGGTCGTCGCGGTCATGGAAGGCGGGGAGCCGAAGGTAATTCCCAACGAGGAAGGCGGTCGCACGACGCCATCCGTGGTCGCGTTTACGAAAGGCGGCGAGCGTCTGGTCGGCCAAGTGGCCAAGCGGCAGGCGATCACCAACCCGGAAAGCACAATCTATTCCATCAAGCGCTTTATGGGTCGGCGGTACAACGAAGTCAACGACGAAATGAAGATGGTTCCCTACAAGGTGAAGCAGCAGGGAGATCACATCGTTGTCGAGGCGCAGGGCAAGGATTACACTCCGCCGGAGGTTTCGGCAATGATCCTGCAAAAGCTGCGGAAGGCTGCGGAAGACTATTTGGGTCAGTCCGTTACGGAGGCCGTCATCACGGTTCCGGCGTATTTTAACGATGCGCAGCGGCAGGCCACCAAGGATGCGGGCAAGATTGCCGGTCTGGACGTCAAAAGAATCGTCAACGAGCCGACGGCGGCAGCGCTGGCGTATGGGCTGGACAAGAAGAAGGACGAGACCATCGTGGTTTATGACTTCGGCGGCGGTACGTTCGACGTCTCCGTGCTGGAAGTGGGCGAAGGTGTCATCGAGGTGAAGTCCACCAATGGCGATACGCACCTGGGCGGCGACAATATCGACCAGCGCATCGTGGATTGGCTAATTGATGAGTTTAAGAAAGACGAGAGTCTAGACCTGCGCGCCAAGGGCAACGAGATGGCGCTGCAGCGGCTGAAGGATGCCGCGGAAAAGGCCAAGATTGAGCTGTCGACCACAACCGAGTCGGAGATCAATCTGCCTTTCATCACGGCGGACGCGACCGGTCCGAAGCACCTGGTGAAGAAGCTGACGCGCGCCAAGCTGGAGCAGCTAGTCGATGACCTGTTGCAGCGGTCGGTTGGACCCTGCAAACAGGCGCTGAAAGACGCCGGGGTGGACGCCAGCAAGATCGACGAAGTGGTCCTGGTGGGCGGACAGACCCGCATGCCGAAGATTCAGCAGATCGTGAAGGATCTGTTCGGCAAGGAACCGCACAAGGGCGTCAATCCCGACGAAGTGGTCGCAATTGGAGCCGCGGTGCAGGCGGGCGTACTGGGCGGCGAAGTGAAAGATTTGTTGCTGCTCGACGTCTCTCCTCTGACGCTGGCGATTGAGACGCTGGGCGGAGTAGCGACGCCGATGATTCCGCGCAACACGACGATTCCGACCAAAAAGACGGAGACGTTTTCGACGGCGGCGGACAATCAGACGGAAGTGGAAGTCCACGTCCTGCAGGGCGAGCGGCCGCTGGCAAGCCAGAAC
>JAJXZK010000181.1 GCA_021780095.1 Acidobacteriota bacterium
CCGGCCTCATCCTTGAAGATCCGCAACCGTCGCTCACGCACCAGGTCAAGCGCGAGCAGCACATCCATCTGCTGCCCATGTGGTTGGTCTTTCAGGATCGATTCGATATCTCTGGCATCGTGCCCTTGCTGAAGATGCCGAAGCTCATTCTCGCCACACCCGCCATGCGTCCGTATGCCTCCGGCACCGCGCGGGTATATGACAGTGCCGCCTCACCTAAACAGCAAGCGTCCATCACCGAAGCATCCACTCGGCCCGCATATACGCTGTCAGGATGGCATACAGCGTTGAGAAATTTTCTCAACACCCTCGTCAACCAGTATTCCGATCCCTCCCCCGCTGTTCCACCCCGTACCCTAAAATAGCTTGAGGTTAAATGACGATGCAGATCGACACCGAAGAGCAACTTGAAGACAAGTTGTCCCAGCCGTCGCCCGATGACGTCGCTGCCATGCGCGCACTACAAGGCGATATCCTCGTTCTGGGTGTCGGCGGAAAAATGGGGCCAAGCCTCGCGCGTCTGATGCAACGCGCTATCGACGAAGCCGGTGTCCAGAAAAAAATCATTGCCGTCGCGCGCTTTACCGACCCGGCGTTGCCCGCCGCACTGCGGGCAGATGGGATTGAAACCATCACGGCCGATCTGCTCGACGACGGCGCGCTCGATCGCCTGCCGAATGTACCCAACGTCATTTTTATGACGGCGCGAAAATTTGGCACCACCGGCGCCGAGTACCTCAGCTGGGCGATGAACACGCAACTCCCCGCTCTAGTCGCCAGCCGCTATCGCGATTCGCGGATCGTCTGCTTCTCGAGCGGAAACATCTACCCGCTTCGCCCGCTGCATCTTGGCGGGGCCAGCGAAGAGACGCCCATCGATGCTCGCGGAGAATACGCACAATCCGTTCTCGGTCGCGAACGCATCTTCGAGTACGGCTCGCATCGTTGGGGCACGCCAGTCACCCTGCTCCGCCTGAACTACGCTGTCGATCTTCGCTATGGCGTGCTCTCGGATATCGGCACCGCCGTATTTCAGCGCCAGCCTCTCGACATCCGCACGCCCGCTCTCAATGCCATCTGGCAGCGCGACGCCAATTCTGTCTGCTTTCGCACTTTCGAGTATTGTCAGTCGCCTCCGTTTGTATTGAATCTCACCGGCCCCGAAACTCTCAGCATTCGCTGGATCGCAGAAGAATTCGGCAAACATTTCGGGTACGAGCCAATATTCGTAGGCGAAGAGACTTCCTCTGCTTACCTGAGCAACGCGGCAAAGCAACATCAACTCTTCGGCTATCCTACCGTCACCCCGAATCAAATGATTGCCTGGACCGCCCACTGGATCGCAGGCGGCAAAAGAAATCTAAACAAGCCCACACATTTTCAGACGCGAGACGGAAAGTACTAATGACTCTAAGAGAGAAGTTCAAAAGTGGTCTTGTCATTCCTGCTCATCCACTCGCTTTGACCAGCGCGCGCAAACTGGATGAGCGACGTCAGCGCGCGCTCACGCGATACTATCGAGCCGCTGGAGCCGGTGGCATCGCAGTCGGCGTGCACACCACCCAATTCGCCATTCGCAACGTTGGCTTGCTTCAGCCGGTCTTGGAACTAGCGGCGGAAGAAGTTCGCGGCTCTGCAATCGTGAAGATCGCCGGCGTCTGCGGCCCTCTCGCCGCCGCCGTTGCTGAAGCCGAACTTGCCCGCTCGCTCGGCTATGACGCTGCGCTGCTCAGCATGGGCGGTCTGCAATCGCTCACTCTGGACGAGCAGCTGGATCGCGCCAAGACCATCGCTTCCATTCTGCCCATCGTCGGCTTCTATCTGCAGCCGCTCGCCGGAGGCCAGATTTTTCCCTATCGCTTCTGGCGCAAATTTGCCGAGATTGAAAACATCGTCGCCATCAAAATGGCGCCGTTCAATCGCTATCAAACCATCGATGTGATCCGTGCCGTGCTCGACGCCGGTCGCGAAAACGACATCGCTCTGTACACCGGCAACGATGACAACATCCTGATCGATCTGCTCACAGAATTTAATTTCGGCGGCAACAGCGCTCGCATCGTCGGCGGCTTGCTGGGACACTGGGCCGTCTGGACCAGGACAGCGGTCGCGCATCTCGAGCTTGTAAAAAAGTCACGCGGCCCCATCCCCGTCGATCACCTCACGCTCGCCCAACAAATTACGGATGCCAATGCCGCCTTCTTTGACGCCGCCAACACCTTCGCCGGCTGCATCGCTGGCATTCACGAGGTGCTCCGCCGCCAGGGCCTGCTCGAGGGCATCTGGTGCCTCGACCCGAATGAAGGCATGTCCCCTGGTCAGGGCGAAGAGATCGATCGCGTCTATCGCGCCTACCCTCATTTGAACGACGATGCATTTGTCGCGCAGCATCTCGACCAGTGGCTTCGATGATCATCTCGGCTGCCTCCGAAAGGAAACCACGTTGCGAGTAGGCATCATCGGCACCGGCGCCATGTCGCACAAACACGCGCAAGCCTATCAAAACATCGGCTACCAACTGACGGTCTGCACCAATACCACCGCTGCAAAAGGTCGCGCTTTCGCCCAGGCCACCGGCGCAGAGTTCGTATCGAACTACGAAGAACTCATCCGCCATCCTCGCATCGATCTTGTCGACATCTGCACCCTGCCCGGTTTTCGTCTGCCCGCGGTTGAACTCAGCGCGAAAATGAAAAAGCACGTCCTCGTCGAGAAGCCCATCGCCACCACGCTGGCAACGGCGCAGGCCATGATGGAGGCCGCACGCAGCGCAGGTATCCAACTCGGCGTCGTCAGCCAGCATCGTTTCGACGATTCCACAAAATTCCTGAAGCAGGCAATTGCCGATGGACGCCTTGGAAAAATCATCCAGGCCGACGCGTACGTCAAATGGTATCGTTCGGCGGAATACTACAGCCGCCCCATCAAGGGCAGCTGGACCGGCGAAGGCGGCGGCGCGCTGATCAATCAGGCCATCCATCAGCTCGACGTACTTTTGTATTTGATGGGCCCGCTCGATCGTGTATCGGCCACGTGGCAGCTCGGCGCAGCGCACCAGATCGAATCGGAAGACGTCGTGAACGCTCTGCTCACCTATGCCAGCGGCGCCACCGGCGTCCTGCAAGCTTCCACCGCCCTTTGGCCTGGATATCCCGAGCGCATCGAGATCCACGGAACCAAAGGCTCCGCCATCGTCACCGGTGACAAGTTAACCCACTGGGATATTCAGAATGACACCGGCGAGCCGGCGCCCATTGATCGCGCAATTGCTTCCGGTGCTTCCGATCCCATGGCAATTTCCACCCTGACGCTCGAGCGCCAGTTTCTCGACTTCGGCGACGCCTGCGCCACCGGCCGGGCTCCGCTGGTTTCCGCGATTGACGGATACCGCGCGCTCGAAGCCGTCACCAGCATCTACGAATCCTGCCGGCAGGGCCGCGCAATCGTCATCGACCATTCACCTGAGGAAGTCGATCCGTCCGCGACACCCAGAAGGTCACAATGAAATCGCGATCGATCACCGGACGCGATCCCGCCAGCGGCAATGTGCTCGAGGTCATCATCGAGAACGGTCGCATTCGCGCCATCATACCCAGTCCTATGGAAGAGGCGCCATGGCTTTCTCCGGGCTTCATCGACCTGCAGGTAAATGGCTATCTTGGCAGCGACGCGAATGCATACGATGTCGATCCCGATGTCATCCTCTCTTTGACGAAAAAAATGCTTGCGCTGGGAGTGACGACATTTCTTCCCACCATCATCACCGCCTCAGAAGAGAAAATCGTCCGCGCGCTGCGGGCCATTGCCGACGCGAGACGCGCCTATCCAACCGTCGCCCATGCAATTCCCTTTGCGCATGTGGAGGGCCCCTTCATTTCCCCCGATGACGGCCCTCGCGGAGCCCACGATCGCGAGCACGTGCGTCCGGCAAATCTCGCCGAGTTTAAACGGTGGCAGGCAGCGTGCGATGGTCTTGTTGGCATAGTCACAGTGTCGCCCCACACAGACGACACTCTTACGTTCATCTCCGCGCTCGCCGCTCAAGGAATCGTCGTCGCCATCGGACACAGCCATGCAACGCCAGCGCAGGTCCATGCAGCCGCCGACGCCGGCGCAACTCTCTCCACCCATCTCGGCAATGGACTGGGCAGCCCGCTCCCGCGCCATCCAAATCTTCTATGGGCGCAGCTTGCGGAAGACCGCCTCGCCGCCACCTTCATCGCCGACGGGCATCATCTACCCACCGACACACTCAAGTCGATGTTGCGCGCCAAAGGAATCAGTCGCAGCATTCTCGTCTCAGATGTTGTAGCGCTGGGCGGCATGCCCGTCGGCGTCTATCAGGCAAACGTGGGCGGCGCGGTTCAGGTGACATCGGACGGCCGCGTCATCAGCGCCTCCGGCGGCGGCTTTCTTGCGGGCGCGTATCGCCCCCTCACAGTCGGCATCGCGCATGCCGCTTCCATTGACGGCGTCTCCCTGGGAGGCGCAATCCAAATGGCGACGGAGAATCCGGGTCACTTTGTCGGTCGCAATGGAACCCTGCACATTGGCGCACCTGCCGACCTTGTCCTTTTCGATTGGTCGCCGCACCAGCCCGCTCCTCGCGCGCTCGAAATCCAAACCGTATATCTCGCGGGCGAAGAAATCGGCTGAAGATTGCGGTGCCCCTTTCCTGGGGACGCCTCAGATCAGTTTTGTCTCCGGTAAAGGATCAACGTGTTTTCCCAGAGGCAGGACTTTCTTCCATGGGTGATAAATGTAGACTCCGATCAACAGAATGTGAATGCCAATGTAGGTCACATAAGTCCCCAATAGAAACAGCGCGCCACGGCTGGTAAATTCCATTCCGATGACCAACAGCACTCCAAGTGCAAGAGTGATGGCGCCCAGCAACCGCAGCGCTTTTCTTTCCCTCGGGTGATCGCGCAGATGCGATGCGAGGCGCAGGTCCCACCCTCCCCAGATCAATCCTTGCAGTCCGGCAAGCACCGCCAGCAGCTGCACTGATCCCCAGGGGCTCATCCAGAAAAACAATCCCGCGCCCATCGCCAGAGCCGCAAAAAACAAATAGAAATGCAACTCCCGTCGATGCCCATGGTGCAGCGCCAGTCCGCCGATGCAATCGATGACGCCGATCAGCAACAGACCGGCCGCAGTCAACAATACCGCCACCACGCAGCCCGTAGCCTCAAACACAAGGTTGGTCATGGTGGACCTCACCCAGAATAATGCGAGACCCAGCGCAATCATCAAAATCCCTTGAGCAACTAAAACCGTGGTGTGGACTTTCGCTACCCTGACCATACGCAGTCCCCCTCTGGGTTTTCCTACCCGCGATGATACAGTTCCTCCCGCTTGAATGTAATCACAGGACAAGGCGCCAAGCGAATTAATCCATACGCAACGCCCGCAGGCATGAACGCCGCAAGTTTCCTGCCTCGTTCGGTCCCCAGCACAATCAGATCCCCGTGCGTCGCGATCACCCGGCGAAGTATCGCTTCCACCGGTTCTCCGTAGACGCGATGCACACTCACCTTACTGTCAGTGCCCATCAGCGCCCCAGTCAGCAGGTCCGACTGCGATTGCGCTTCTTTGTCAAACGAATTCCCGGGCAGTTCCCTGATTTCATCGATGGCATAGACCAGTTGCACGTGCGCATGCAGCGCTTTCGCTAGGGAAGCGGCGTACAGGAGCGCCGCCTCGGAGGGATGCTGCACCACGGTCGCGTACACAATTGTCTGCAACGCAAGGTTCTTGGGGGATATGTTCGCGCAGCTGGGTCCCACCGTCAGCACCGGGCAAGACACTTTGCGTAGAATCGCTTCCGCTGTCGATCCCAGAATCAGCCGCTCCAGACCGTGCGCTCCGTGCGTGCCGATGACCAGCAAACTCGGCTTCTCCTCCTGCACAAGCGTCTCCAGCGCATCCGCAACTGGACCTTCAGCGAGGATGGCGCGGGCCTGAATTCCTCGACGCCGCAACTGGTTCGTCAGCTGCTCCAGGTCTTCTGCCATCGCCTGCCCGATCTCGGGCGCGGCAAATACTGCCAGCGGTTCCGGAGGGGACGCATTTCCGGAGTTCACCACATGGGTCAGTAGTAATTCCGTTCCGTAGAGGTGGGCCAGATTTTCAGCATAAGAAAGTGCCGCGATGGACGATCTCGAAAAGTCAGTCGCGACCAGGAGCTTCTCAAAAGCAGGAATAGCTTTCTTGGGTCCAATTGCGGCCACTGCGTGCACGGACTGTGCCATAAGCTGCCTCCCTCGACGGAGAGTCCCTGATACAAGGCTGAACCGCCTCATGGTCCTCGGGCAGTGACGGCCAGTACATGTCTCTGTGATGAAAATCACTTTTCTTGCGAAGGCGCGGGCGCGCTTGAATTCCATTACAGCGTCGATTTGCCGCCCAGGGCGAATATCGCAACGGACAATCTTCCGGCTACCGGGCGACAGAGTTTAGACGGTTTCAAGTTCCGCGCACGTCGGATTTTCGACCAGTCGCGAACGGTCACTTAGGCTGCGCTTGGTTGCAGCGGCGCGGCGGTAGGATTCAGGCGCGCCCTCCAACAATTTCGCAATCACATCCGCGGCGCTATACGTGGATTGCCCCGGCGGAAGAAACATGGGCACGCTGCACAAATCATCGCCGGCGGTCACAATTCCTTGCTCCGTTCGACTGCCATTTCTTACCTGCGGATAACCGATATTTGCCAGCAGCGCGTTGCAAAGACACTTTCTTCCCGCCGCATCCTCCGCGTTTCCGCCTTTCGCCACATACACGCTCTGGGGCTCAGCGGCACAGCGATATCCAATCGTTCCTTCTGGAGTTCGATAGGGCTCATGCAAAAATCCAAGATCGCAAATTCGTGGTCTCGCCGCGTAGACATCCGGCTCGGAGCCGGTGCCCTCAAGGCGCGCCACCTTGAAGGGAAATCTTGTCGGCGATGCCAGCGGATCCGTAAAAACTTTCGCCTCGCCCACAATCGCTTTCTGAAGCAGCGCGTGCTTGTAATCTTCCCGCAGGCCCGACTCCTCAGAGAATTCAAACGCAGTTCCCACCTGAACTCCCGCCGCCCCCCGCGCCAGCGCCTCGCGCAGCTTCTCCGGATGTCCATAGCCACCGGCCAGCCAGAACGGCACTCCCAGTTCGCACAGCTTCGCAATGTCGATCGCATCCCGCTCGCCGTACATCGGTTCGCCGGCATTCGACAACTGCATCTTGCCCCGCGGCGGAGCGTTATGGCCGCCCGCGCTTTTCATCTCCACCACCAACCCGTCAACGCGGCCGTTGGCTTTCTTCACCATCGTGGTCGCCAGTGTGTTGGAGGACACAATAGCGAAAAAGTTCGGCCGCGTGAGCGGGCCCACTTCACACTCCATGTAGTCTCGCGGATCAAAGTGTGCCGTATTGTCGTCACCCTCCTCCGCGCCCGTCACATGGATTGTGTACTCCGAGGGTTGATGCTCGACGTAGCCATCCAGCAGACCAGGGATTTTTAGCGGAATGCCCGCACCCATAATGACGGTTCCCACTCCCGCGAGCATGGCGCCATAAATCGTCGCCAGGTGCGCCGTCTGAATTTTCTCCAGGTAATTGATGCCCACCGGATTGTCGTGGCCTTCGCGCGCCAGAAACACTTCGACAAAATTGCTGACAATATCCAGCTCAATCAATTCGCGCGAATTGCATTTCTCGTGTCGAGGCACCGCTCGATATGGTGTCCGCTCGCCCTTGCCGCCTGCAATATAGAATCGCTGCCAAACGCTATCCGCCATCGCCGGAAAAGGAAACGCATCTACGCCGCGACGCATATGCCCGCCTGGATCGCCATCCTGTAAGCGCCGCGCAAAAATTTGATCGAGCGCTGTTCCGGAGACAACGCCAAGTTGTCCAAGCCGCGAGACCACATTTGCCAGGCGCCAGTTCGACACGCCCGCGCCCATGCCGCCTTGAATGATCAGGGGAGAAGTATTCATCGCGACTCCATTCTTGCACTCTGCGCCCGGAGAGTCTGTCTTACTTTTGTAATTTTCAAGACCACGGTTGCCGCATCGCCAACTTGCGCCTGCACTTGTCTCCAGCAAACACCTCCCGACCAAACCTGCGATGTGACCTTCATCACTGCATCCCCCTGTTTGAATCGTTACCGTCATGGATAGAGAAGCGGTTTATGCAGCCTCCCCGCATCACCTCAGGCTGCAATGGTCCGCATCTGCAAGCGCAAGTACAGTAGGCGATGGCATGAAAAATATTGTGATCATTGGCGGAGGGATTACCGGGCTGGCCACCGCTTTTTACCTGCAGCAATATGCGCCCGCCGGTATTCAGACCACGTTGATTGAGAGCTCCCCGCGACTCGGCGGGAAAATTCTCACCGCCCATCAGGACGGCTTTACGGCTGAATGCGGCCCCGATTCCTTCATCACACAGAAACCTGCAGCCATCACACTTTGTCGCGATCTCGGCCTCACGGATCAACTCATTGGTTCCAGCATCGGCAAACCGACCTACGTCTGGAATCGAGGCGATCTGCATCCCATTCCGGAAGGAATGATGCTCATGGCCCCCACCATGATGCTTCCCTTCCTGCGCTCGCGGCTCATCTCCTGGCGCGGAAAATTGCGCATGGGTATGGAGTTGCTGATTCCGCGCCGCGAAGATTCCGGCGACGAAAGTCTGGCCAGTTTTACGCGCCGTCGTCTAGGTGCGGAAGCGCTCGAAAAAATTGCGGCTCCTTTAATGGCAGGCATCTTCGCTGCGGACCCTGAAAAGCTTGGCCTCGAAAGCACCTTCCCCATGTTTCTGGAGATGGAGAAGCAGCACGGCAGCCTGCTGCGCGGCATTCTCAAAAGAAATCGCGCCAAAGCACGCAATCCTGTTCCCGCCGGCTCTAAGCCCAAGCCCTCTCCCATGTTCATGACACTGAAGGGTGGCCTGGAGCAGCTTGTCGAAGCTCTTGTCGCCCGTCTCACGCTGGAGAAAGTCCGCCTCAACTCCAAAGTCGTGTGCGTCAACCGCGTGCTGGATCGCTACCAAATCGATCTGAACGATGGCACCCGGCTCTGGGCCGACGAAATCGTGTTCGCTACCCCCGCGGATGTCACCGCTGACCTGGTTCGCGGCATCGAACCTGTGCTCGCGTTCAAGCTGCGCGCCATTCGCTATGTCTCCACCGCCACGGTTTCACTCGCCTTCAAACGCAGCGATTTGAAAACGCCCCTGCATGGCACCGGCTTTCTGGTTCCTCATTCTGCCCACCGTCGGATCACCGCCTGCTCCTGGTCGTCACAAAAGTTTTCCCATCGCGCGCCCGACGACTGTGAACTCATTCGTGTCTTCATTGGCGGCGCCCGCGCAGAATCCCTAGCGGAGCAGGATGACGCTGCCCTGATTCAATTGGCTCGCGAAGAACTGCGCGCCATCATGTGCATCGACGCCGAGCCGGTGTTCGCCAAAGCCTATCGCTGGTCGAAAGCCAATCCACAATATGACGTGGGTCACGGCGCGCGCATCGAAGAAATCGAACGCATCGTCGCGTGGCATCCGGGACTGCATCTAGCTGGCGCAGCCTACCATGGCGCCGGAATTCCAGACTGCATCACCAGCGGCATCAAGACCGCGAGCAACATCGCCAACAGACTCACCAATCCCGAGTCGGTAAACGAACCTGGGCCGCTCGCAGACTCCGTTTCTCTCAAGGAGAAGACAAATTATGACTTCCGTCGATATTCGAACGCTCGCTACCACGACTCCCCGGCCATCCCATCGCCCTTCGGCCCACGACTACTCAAAGAATCCCATGCTGGTCTATTGGGAGATGACCCAGGCCTGCGCCCTGGCCTGTCGCCACTGTCGCGCCGAGGCCGTTTCTGATCCTCACCCGGATCAGTTGACGAACGCGGAGAGCAAAGATCTGCTGCGCCAGATTGCCGCCTTCGATAAGCCGCATCTCATCCTGACCGGTGGAGATCCGCTGAAGCGCACCGACATTTTCGACCTGATCGATGAAGCCCGCAGCCTTGGCCTCACGGTCTCCATCACCCCCAGCGCCACTCCGGAACTCACGCGCGACAAATTGGAAAACTTGAAAGCTCACGGCATCGACAGCCTCGGCCTCAGTCTCGACGGTTCCACCGCCGCGCGCCATGAGGCGGTTCGCGGCGTCCCCGGCTGCTTCGACTGGACCATCCGCGCCATGAAGGATGCCGGCGAATTAGGATTTCCCATTCAGGTGAACACCCTGGTTTCCGAGGAAACTGCCGACGATCTGCCCGCCATCTTCGAGTTACTGAAGTCCATGAAGGTGATGCGCTGGAGTCTCTTCTTCCTGATCGCCGTCGGCCGCGGTAAGACGCTGCAGCCCGTCTCCCCGCAGCACGGAGAAGAACTGATGCGATGGATCTACGACCTCTCCCGCACCGCCCCGTTTCAAGTCAAGACCACCGAAGCGCCGTCGTACCGTCGCATCGCCCTCACCGAGATGCGCCGCGAAGGAATGTCCGCCCAGGAAATCGAACGCACGCCTGTCTATCGCGGCTTCGGCATTCGCGACGGCCACGGAATTATGTTCGTCTCCAACCAGGGCGATGTCTATCCCGCCGGTTTTCTGCCTCTCGCCGTCGGCAACGTGCGCAACGACAGCCTGGCAAACATATATCGCAATTCGCCCATCTTTCAAGGGCTGCACACGCCCAGCCAGTTCAAGGGCAAATGTGGCCGGTGCGAATATTCTGCCTTGTGCGGCGGCTCCCGTGCCCGCGCCTTCGCCTACACCGGTGATCCCCTAGCCAGCGATCCCTTCTGTCCGTATCAGCCCAAAGCCCACCCGCAAGCGACGACTCTCTAGCCTACAAGTCTCCACTTTGAAATCCATATGCCCCACATCTCGCTTTTGAGATGTGGGATATTCGGCCGCAGGATTTGTTGACCGATGGATTGGGCAACGCCTACGCGTACAATGCAGATGGAATGATCACGTCGAGCAGTGAAGTGGCAGGCACGGCGGGTGGCCGTCCTAAACCTCAAGTCGGTTGACTCATGCACCGGGGTGCCCTCGTGTGGAGCGACAAGAAGCGAATGGAGAAACTGCGATACATGCATCGCAACCCGGTTGTCAGAGGTTTGGTCGAGAATCCGGAGGATTGGGCATGGTCGAGCTTCCGGCATTATTTAACGGGAATAGAGGGCGTGGTTGAAATCGAGTCGGAGTGGGCGGCACGAAAGCGCGAGGCAATGGGAACCCGCTCCACAGTGCGTGCCGGTTCTGTCATCCAGTTCCCGCCCTAGCCAAGCTAGGACGGGGCACCCATCTTCTATCCATGGATGAACATATCGGCTGAGACTTAGCATGGGCCACCCGCCGGCAAGTCGCCTATTCCCAGTGTCCCTGTGCGAACGGCATTACAACAATTATTCCCTAACGAACTTATCCTTGAGATTCCAGGAGCTACGGACCGGGGCAGTGCATATACAACGATAAACGTCCCTCAGTCGTTGGGTTGCCCAGTTGGAACGTACGCTGAAGATTAGGAGACACGTATGCGTCTAAAATATTCTTGGTTTATCGCCTGCCTATGGTTTGCAAGTCTTTGTGCATATGCTCAGTCATATCCGGTGCCGGTATCGATTAGCCGAATATTCGATGTCCCAGATGTAAACGCCGCCGCCGTCTCATTGCATGTCAAGTCACGAGATGGAAAAGATTTGTATAAATTGCAATGCCATGCGAGCGGTTATATGGGTGATTCAACGTTCGACTATAGCGGATACTTTGAGTGCCGCCTCATTCTGTCCGACGGCCAAAACACGTACAGCACGCTTTTGACTGAAGATTTGGATCAGAGT
>JAJXZK010000262.1 GCA_021780095.1 Acidobacteriota bacterium
CACGCTCCTGCCGGAGCGCATCGCGTTGCGCGTGGTCCAGGTTCTGTTCGCGGGCTTCGCGGTCGATGGCGAACAGTTCATCCATCAGGGCGACGATGCGTGCCGACTCCTGATCGTTAGCATTGACCTTGATGGCGTCAACGTACTTGCGTCGCGCATGCGCGAGGCAGCAGGCGTGAACCATCTTCGGACCGCCGACGTGGTTGTGGCCCTTGTAGCCGTCGGTTTGCAAAAGGCCATTGAAGTTGCCCAGGAACTGCTTCGGCCCCTCGCCTTCACGGCCCATGCGGAAGTCGAACACCACGCCTTTGCCCGGCGAGCCATACTGCCACATGTAAGCCTGGTGATTGCGGCCACGCTTATCATGCGTCTGAACGCCGATGGGAGTCTCATCCGCCTGGATGTAAGTTCCGGCCAGCACCTCACGCTTCATCGCCGCCACGATCGGTATCAGTAACTCTCCAACCCGAAGAACCCCATCGTTGAGCGTCGATAGCGCGATCTGGACACCGGCGTCGCGCTTGATGATGGCCTGCTGACGATAGAGCGGAAGCGACGCGCAGTACTTGGCAACCACCGCTTCGATGATCATCGGGTCGGAGAGAACCGACTTGGCCACGATGCGCTCCGGCAGCGGTGCCGTCGCGACGCCCTGCTCTTCGCAATCGCGGCAGGCGCGCTTCTCCCGCCGGATCACCTTAACGAAATATTCCGCGGGACGGACATCGAGCACTTCCGTTTCTTCGTAGCCGATCACGGTGGTTTGCTTGCCGCACTGGCCGCAGTTGCATTGCTCGGGCGTGCAGGCGACGATCTCTTCGACACGTTCCAGATGAGCGGGCAATTCCTGCCGACCGGGATGTTTGCGGCGAGGCTTGCTCAGAGACTTATCCTGCGGCGTCTGTGGCTGGAGCGGTTCGCGATCACTCTCAGCCTCGACTTCCTCACTCGATACGCCCGGCTCCAGATCCAGCAACTGGAGCTGCAAATCGCTCAGCGCCTCGCTGCGCTTGCCGTACCGGGCGATGCGGTCCAGGCGAAGGCGCTCTTCCAATACCTTGATCTTTACCTCGGCCAGGGCCAGCGCATGATCCTTGCGCGTCAACTGCTGGTCTCTGTCCGTGATCTGCTGGTCCTTTTCCGCAAGCTGCGCCTGAAGCTGCGCGACGATCTCGGCGAGCCCCGGATCAGGTTGCGGCATAGCTTGGGAGGAGAGATTCAAGATGTCTTATGAAGAACAGACATCGCTGTGGATTAGTGAGCAAATCCCCAGTGTTCATGCGGTCTTCCGTGACTCTTCTGATTCCTCGCCCACGGCTCGGCGATACCACTTCCGCGGCCGCGTCTGAACCAGATCGATGCCTCCGATCAGCAGCGCGAAATGCTCCCGGCTCAGCTGCACTCGCTTCTCGCTACCGGCCGGCGCTGGCCAGTAAAGACGCCCGCCCTCCATACGTTTCGAGCATACCCATAGACCTGAACCATCGAAAAACACCAGCTTCAAACGATTCCGTCGCGCGTTTGCGAAAAGGAAAATGTGACCGCTCGCCGGATCGCACTCCAGCACGTCGCGGATCTTGCCCCACAGGCCATCGAACCCGATGCGCATGTCCGTAGCTCCGGTGGCAACGTAAACCCGCGTCGCCGCGCCCAAGGCGAACATCGCCTCAACCTTCCAGAACCGCGACTAGCTGCTTCAGAACAGAGACATCGAATCCGGCTTCCACAACAATGCGCCGCCCGTTGGCAAGTTCCACCCGCAGACAGCCACTCACCGGCGACGCGCTGATCAGATCGACAGGCAACAGCTCTTGGGCTGCAGGCCTGGCTCGGCGGCTCCGATGCCGAGCACGGTAATAATCCAGCGTGTGCAGCGCAATACCGTGCGCATTGCAGAATGCCTTGCGGCTCAAACCGCTCTGCTCAAAATCCCGTACCAAGCTTTCGGCCTCTGCCTGGCTCCGACGACGCCTCTCAACACCTGCTCTCGCTTCTCGCATGCCTCAACTTCATCATGCAATCAGGCCCGCGAAAAGAGTGGCTTTGCTCGGAGGGAGACTTTCCAGGTGCCAGTATCCTTCCATATCCCTCCGTGGACATAAGCAAGGTGAAACTTGCAATGAAGATTGGCGGTGAATATCGGCTACGAAATATCGGACTGCGGCATTGGCAGAAACTTGCTACTGCGTTGCGCCTAGACGACGCGGAGCTCATCGACCGAATCAGGGCAATGGTCCAGGCTTTGCCCGATTAGGCCGCAGCCATCCAAGAGCAGATCGAGGGAGAGGGGCTGTCGCAAGTGACCATCACAAGGTTATGCACACGAATCAAAGCCCGAGCGGTTGCATGTCAAAGGCTCATACAACTCTCCAGTTCCAGCGTAAGGCACCAGGCCAAGTAAGGAGGGTCCGCGCACATCGCGCGCACCGATGTGCTGTTGGTCGATGGCTCTCACTTACGTGGACTAACTGAAGGGGCAGCTCGTCCCATCAACAAAAGGTCAGCCAACGGCTGGTAGATCCAATTCCATTCCCGGCGCTGAGAGGAGTGCTACTGAACTGGATTCTCTGAGAGTGCCTGCTTCATTCGATGGTTGCTCAATTCGGTCACAGCATCAATACTCTGCTTGCTTAATTGTTGAAACAGGGCGGTCGCCTGTTTTTGCCTACCCAATTTGGAGTAGGCTCGCGCCAGGTTATATGTTGCGCTCCGCAATGTTGGATCGATTTCGTGCGCTGCTTCAAGGTCTTTGACAGCTGACTTCGCGTCGCCTTGCTCAAGCACCAATTTTCCCCGTAATGTAAGCGCCGGAACAGATTTTCCGTTGAGCTCAATTGCGTGATTGAGTTCAGCGATGGCATCGGTTGGTTTGGTAGGTTCGATTTTCAACATGCATTCAGCCAGAAGATAGTACAGATCCGAATCGACCACGCCAGATCGAATGGATGCTTTAATTTCGCTAGCAGCCGTCGTGAATTTTCCCAGCTTATAGTCGGTTACTGCCCAAAAAAATCGAGGGTCAGCCTTCTCTGGAGATATCCGAATTGCATTGGCAAAATCACTGTGTGCCTTGTCCAACTCACCCAGCAACGAGTAGGCGGCGCCACGGACAACCAGCACCTCCGAGTTTCCCGGGAACGCAATCACAGCCTGGGAAGCGATCTTCTCGGCTTCCGAAAACTGTCCTGCGTCCGACAAGAGTGTTACGAGATTCAAATAGGCATACAGGTTCCGCGGGTTCTTCCGTAGTTGCGCGACAAGCAGCGGATATGCGGCTTGATATTGACCTAGCTTTGAGTAAGAGACGGCCAGAAGATTGGTGCAGTCGCCGTTTAAGGGAGTGTGAGCCTGTAGTGTCTTCAGGGTTCGAACCGCATCTTGATAGTCGGCAAGCGCAAACTGGCTCAATGCGACGGCATATGCGTGAGTTTGAGGGTCCGGGACATTGGCGTCAACCAAAGCGAATATCCCGAGAGCAGTCTTGAAATCGTGCGCTCTCCCATAGAACCAGCCAACCGTAAAGACTTGGACCGGAGATAAGCTCTTACATTCGCGAAGCCGTCCGAGGATTGCCTTGGCCTCAGCGTAACGGCCTTGCTTCAATAGTCCATCTGTGCTTTGGAGCGCCAGCCTTACGTCACAGCTGGACGTATTCGTGTCGCCTCGAGTCCGGGCGTTCGCCGCAAGTGACGATGGGGGAATGGCAAAAGCAAGGGAACACAAAAACACCGATAAATACTTCAGCAAAATATAGCGAAGATAGAGAGTAGTGCATCTCTTACTAGAGCTCTTAGGAGTGTTCCACATCGAACTCATCTGCGCTCCGATTGCTGATAAATGATTCAACCCGATCGTGCCCTTAAGCTTCTCCTCAACAGCAGATCATCATCGAAAGCTCAATTCTCTCCAGAATGTTCGCTATTGCTCCTTGGGCTGGTGAACCGCTGACTTGCAACAATTCCCTTTCCCTCCTCAACGGTGATTAGTTGATTGGCTGCAACGCTTTTCAACTGCTCCATGGAGCCACTTGGCCAAAAAATTTGCACGTCCACGACTCCTGCCCGGCCAATGCCATAATGCAGGCGGGGATCATTTGACGAATAATAGCTCGATTGGCTGGTTCGGCTCTGGGCTTGCACTTTTCCCTCATAGCGAACCAGAACGCGCGCGCCGATCGCACTTCTATTCGATTTAGTTCCTATCAACTTGAGCTTGATCCAGTGGTTGTCGCCTCGCATATCGTTTCGCAGAAGTGATGGCAGTTCGTTCATATTAGCGATCAGAATATCGATGTCTCCGTCATTGTCGAAGTCCCCGAAAGCACATCCACGGCTCGAGTGGGGCGCCATAACTCCAGGGCCTGCCTGCTCATATAGTTCCTCGAATGTTCCATCGCCTAGATTTCTGAAAAGAATTCTTGGGCTCTTGTTTGGATATTGGGGTAGCTTCTTCTCCGCTTCTGGATAGACACTACCAGTAACGATAAATATGTCAGGATATCCGTCATTATCGAGATCTACAATGCCAGTTCCCCACTTTGTATAGTTAGATTCCAAGCCAATACGGCTTGCTCTAGTCACGTCGGTGAAATTGGCATGGCCGTCGTTCTCATATAGGTCGGATGTATCATCGGAAAAACTCGTCTTGAAAAGATCAAGATGACCTTTCAAGTTATAATCGCCAATACCAACACCCATTCCAGACTGCACCACACCGTCTTCGCTCAGGGCTACGCCGCGAAATAATCCCTCCTCACGAAAGGTACCATCGCGATTATTCATGTAGAGTAAGCTCGGTGTGGAATCACATGCTACATATATATCCGGCCAGCCGTCATCATCGAAGTCCGCTGCCACAACAGTCATCCCATAAGTGCGCCGAGGTCCGTCAATTTTAGCTTTCTTCGTCACATCGGAAAAGGTTCCGTCACCATTGTTTCGATATAGCACATGCGCCCCTGGAAATCCCGGAGGGAGTCCACGAGGTCCACAGTTGACGGGAATTCCCATCCAGTTGCAGTTGACGTCGTCCTCTGGGGTGGGTGCAGTTTTCAAATCGAATTGAATATAGTTTGAGACAAACAAGTCGAGATGTCCATCACGATCATAATCAAGGAATGAGCAACCTGCCGACCAACTCGGAACATCGGTTTCGATCGCTAATCCAGCTTGCTTCGTCACATCGGTAAATGTGCCATCCCCATTATTACGATAGAGTTTGTTTTGACCATAATACGTGCAGAACAGGTCTTCGAATCCGTCGTTGTTGTAATCGCCGACGCAGACGGAGTTTGCCCAACCCAGATGATGTAATCCTGCCTTCTCAGTGACATCTGTAAATGTGCCGTCGCGATTGTTCTTATAAAGTCGATTCGTCGTATTCGCTGGCGCTCCGGTCAGACGCGTGCCCGTAAGAATGAAGATATCCATCCATCCATCATTGTCATAATCGATGAAGGCGCACCCACATCCGTTGGCCTCCAGAATGTACTCCTTGTGGTCAAGGCCGCCATAGATGATCGGGAATGTCAAGCCGGCCTTCTCGCCAACATCCACAAAGTATGCATCAAAAGGGCGCTTGGACGGGGCTTGTCGTGGCCCTTGTTTCATGCCGCGGGTTGCCATGCCTGTCTGCCCAAGTAATTTCGATCCCCATACACCACAAGACAGATATACAAAGCGGCGGCGAGACAGACTCATAGAAAAAGAGGATACACTCTGTCCGCTGGTACGTGCCACACCATTCACCCTAAAAAACGCAGTCGCGAGCCAGAAGCGCACATGTTTTGAGGAGTTTTTGGGCCTATGCGGAATGATTCTGGCCACGATGTAGCCTCGGTGATCACGTTAAATCCGGCCATACGTGATCGGGTTAAAAGCGGCCATAGAGAGAAGGCAGAAGACGTGATTGTTTTACCTTGCCGAGGTGTAGTTTTGCAAGGCGGCCAGTGACGCGTTGAAGTTCAGACCCTTATGATTGCGTGGTATTGTTGTACTCGCTCTGCCGGGGTCGCGCCTTGCGGAGTGATCCAGGGCCGATGACACGGGGCTGGCTCCGAAGGAATCGGTAATCGAGACCCTCCGGGGTTTGCCCGATGGGTTGGCCAGCGGAGGGTTTCGTGTTTCTGCAGAGATTGCTATGGTGAGGCTCCGTCGTGGGAGGCTTCTGGATCACGAGTCGCGACGCCGCCGGGAGTTCTTTGGCCGGCATCCTTATCGCTTTTATTTTTGCTTTTGTCTTTGTACTTGCTGTTGTCATTGTCCTTCTCCCATACTGCCGGTTTTGGTACGCCAACTGCGCGGTCCGCACTTGAGCACGTGTCCGTGATGCAGCAGGCGATCCAGCATGGCGGTGACAGCGGCGCTGTCGCCCAGCAGTTTTCCCCAGTCCTCTACGGGTCTGTTGGACGTCAGCAGTGTGCTCGCACGTTCGTAGCGGCGCATGATGATCTCCAGTAGTTCCTCGGCGGCGGTCAGCGGCAGCTTGCGCATTCCCAGGTCGTCGATGATCAGCAGCGGCACTGTGGTGAGTAGTTCCATGTGTTGCTTGCGGTTGCCGTCCAGTGTGGCGTCGGCCAGTTCTTCCAGCAGCCTGTGGGCTTCGCGATACAACACACGGTAGCCCTGCTGGATGACGGCGTGTCCGATGGCTTGGGCGCAGTGACTTTTGCCGCTGCCAGGCGGGCCGAGGAACAAGGCATCTTCGCGCTTTCCGACCCAGTTTGCGGTGGCCAGGTCGAAGACCAGACTGCGGTTCATCTTTGGATTGAACTGGAAGTCGAAGTTATCAAGTAGCTTGTTTGGGTCACGGAACTGCGCCTGCTTGTGGCGCCGCTCCAGCAGTCGCTTGCTGCGACAGGCAAGTTCGTCGGAGACCAGCATGGAGATCAGGTCGATGGGAGCCATGGCCTCAGACTGAGCCTGCAGCAGGCGAGTTTCCATCACTGCGGCCATGCCGCTCAGGCGCAGTTGTACCAGGGAACGATTGAGTTCGATCAGGTTCATGATTGGGGTTCCTCGAAGTGGATGCGTTGTTGGATCAGGTCGCGATACTGAGTCAGTTCGCGGATCAGTGGATCGACTTGCCGCAGACTGAGAGGTGCCTGTGGACTGCGCTCCAGATAGCGGCGTAGGAAGCGATACTCGGGAACGCGCAGCTCAAGCGCCGCCGCACAGGCATCGTCTGAAGCCGCGCTGCCATATTGCTTGACCAGCTGGAGAACGCCCTGGATGCGACGCATTCCGAGTTCGCCCTGACGAGCATGGATGGCGTCGCAGACAGCGCCGATGTTGGCTCCAGCCTTGTGCGCACGCGCCAGCAGCTGAAGCAACGGTGGCGGCGTACGACGCGGGCGATCCGCATCGCGGATGCGGTGTCCGCCACGCTTGCCGCTCAGATGCTCGCGAAGCAACTCACCGGTGCGGGGATCAAGCAGACGCACGAACATCGCGTCCCACTCGCCCGGATCATAGAAGTCTGGAGACAGCAACCCTCGCGAAGGTTATCCAGGACCACGATCCGCGGAGAACCGCCAAGCCTGCGAAATGCCTTCTCGTGAAGCTCGGCCCACACCCGCGCACTCGAACGGAAGAGCAGCAGTCGAACCGACTTGCGACTGCAGCCCAGTGTCAGAACGAATAGGCGCGTGCGCCGGTATTTACCGCTATCGGGATCGCGCACCATCGGCCCCGTGCCGTAGTCAACCTGGCCTTCTTCGCCGCTGTCATCGTCAACTGAAAAATGGTTCTTCCTCACATTTGGTGAAGATACAGCGTGGGTCTTTGGGCACTTGGCAGCTTGGTTTTATGCAGCGGAGAGGACGCGGAGGCGCAGCAGTTCGAAGCCTGCTCGGCCGTACATGGAGCGCTTGATGAGCTTGAGGCGATGGACTTGTCCTTCGACAGGCCCATTGCTCCATGGATGTTCGAGCGCAGCGAGGAACGTCGCTTCATCGCGGCATAGATGCTTTGCGAACCCTGACAGCGAGTTGGTACTTGCGGTACGTTGCCATTCTGGCCATGCAGCGGCATCGCGTTCGCGGATGATGCGGAAGAACTCACGCGCCGTCGCGGCCAAGGCTGCAATTTCGGGAGAGCGGCGGTAGATTTCCTCCAGGAAGGGCTGTGCCTCTTGGGGCTGTTTCAATATCTGCCAGGTGGCTTTGCGCGGCGACGTGCGAACTTGGGAAGGCTTGGGCGCTTGCTGCTTTTGCCGCTCGCGCCTGCGGCCATATTGTTTTTGCAGCCAGTCGCGAAGTGTATGAGGACGGCCGGCGAATCCTTGTGCCTGCAATTCGCGCCAGAGTTGCGCGGCGTTATGGCATCCCTGACGCCAGCGTTGTTCAAGATAGCCGCGCTTCCGGATCTCCAGGAACAAACGGCTGGCGTTATGCACGCCCTTTTCCCAACGCTCCCGCAGATAGGGCCGCCAGGGATCTGCCTTCCAGCTCTTCGGCTGACGTTCGTACTCCCGCGGCGCTTGCTTCAGGTACTTCCGCACCGTCTTGCGGTCGATGTCCAGATGCCGGGCGATCTCCGTCACGCTCCAGCCATCATGATGCAGCTTCCGAATCTCCATGAAATCCTCCAGTCGCAGCATCCCGACCCTCCTCGGGTCAGGATGCCGCCATTCGACCCTAACTGGGGAATTTTCAAACGCCCAGAACTGGGGATTTTTAGGGTTCTTCCTCACATTTGGTGAACCTGTGCCGGTACTTTCCAACGGTACGATCTCGGGGTAAAAGGTGATTAGCTCTGGCAAATCCGCGTAGGCAAGGATGGGACAGAGGACGCTATTGCCTGATGCTGCTGAAGTGGTTTTGGACCATTTGCGAGTGCTTGGGCGCGAGCAGATCGTTATGGTCCTGCGCCCGTCAGGGGACGAGAGCGCTTGCCCGTCTTGCCATCGGCGCTCCAGCCGGATTCACAGTTGGTATCGGCGTCGGCTGAGCGATCTGCCGTGGGAAGGAGTCGAAGTCCGCATTGAGCTTCGAGCGCGTCGGTTCTTTTGCGATGAGGATGGTTGCGCACAGCGGATATTCACAGAACAACTGTCGAAGACTGCCCCGCCCTATGCACGACGAACTTCGAGGTTGAGCCTTGCACTTGAGCAGATTACGCTGGCATTGGGAGGATCTGCCGGGGCTCGCTTGGCTGAACAGCTCGGCATCATGGCATCCGATTCGACGTTATTGCGTCAACTACAGCACAAGACCGTAGAAAAGCACTCGTCACCGCGAGTTCTTGGGATCGATGACTGGGCGTGGCGCAGAGGACATCGCTATGGAACGATCCTATGCGATCTGGAGCTCGGCAAGGTAGTCGATCTTCTGCCCGATCGCACTGCAGAGAGCACGGAGCGCTGGCTGCGGTCACATCCGGGGGCAGAGGTGATCAGCCGGGATCGCGCGAGCCTGCCGGGGTTCCATGTGCTTGATATTGAGGCATTCGAGAAGAGAATCTTGGCCGTCGGATCTGCATCTCCCACTGCAGGTATCGATGGTCGCAGCTTAACACTGAGGAGCGTCATCGCTGGTCGTCATGACTCCCCAGCGATAAAAGCGGAGGTTGTCGAGGCAATTCTGTCGAGGCAGCTAAGCATTGTCGGCAACCCCGATGGGACCATTGGAGGAATTATTTTAGATCGGAGCGAGTACGAGGGACTTTCTGAAGCATGTCGAAGTCGAGCTTCGGGGAATGCCAGAACTCCAGTTGCAGCCGCAAGAATGCTGCGATGCGATCCGTCCGTCATTCCTGCGCTGGCTAGACTAGGTTTGCTATGTGCCACCAAAACACCCGTGGGCCTGCGCGTAAAGGATGACTCGATTGAGGCGTTTCGCCGCGAGTATATCTCGTTAGCTTCCATTGCAAAAATGGAAGGTACCAGTAGCAGAGCGCTAAAGGGTCGTTGTAAGGAGATTGGAATCGCACTCTTGTCAGTGTCGGTTGAGAGACGGGGAGGACCTCAGTCGTTTGTCCGTGTTGTCGACAGCGAGAAGCTGAGGGCCACGCTGAATATTGCTGCGAATCAATTGAGGGTTGAAGCAATCCCTCAAATAAATTTACGGGGAGGTGTCGCTTGTCAGACGCACATAAGCTAGTCAGGCATCCGCCCCCTCATCCGAGCGAAAGTTTACCAGGATATGTATTGAGACTTTGCGAGGCCAATGGATATGAGTCACCACGAGCGATCTTCCAGGTGGCCAATATGAATCAAACCGAAACCTCCTGGAGCAATTTCGACTGCACTAAATTGGCGACAGCAGCCAACTGCCCCGTCTCTGACCTTGAGCGACTAGCATTTCGACATAAGGATGATGCTCAAAATACCAAATATCTGTTAGGACAAACGATAGGTTCGGCCAACCTAAATTTAACAGCTGCGCGGGTGTGTCCAGAATGCGTCGCCGAAAAGGGATTTATCGAAGCGCATTGGCACATCGACCTGATGATTGCATGCCCCATTCACGTCCAATCCGCTGTTTGGTATTGCCCGGGCTGCAACTCTCGAATACCGTGGATCAGAAAGGGGCTGTTGACATGCAGCTGTGGGCGGCGCCTGGACAACCGCGATCGATCATCCTTCCAGGCGGCTGACGTCTGGCTTCTCGATCTCATGAGATGTAAAGCAATCGGTGACAGGTTATCGCGTCTAAACGAGGATTGCGTGCCCGAAGCCCTACTTACTGCCATGAGCTTGTCAGAATTGCTGTCCTTTGTTCGATTTCTGGGGAGGATGCGACGGGAGGTAAGCCGGAGTCCTAAGGATCATTATGCGAAAGATTTGCTGTGGGCGGCAGCGAGGGTGCTAACTGAATGGCCTCGTAATTTTCAGATGCTGTTGGGGGACATATGCCCAGCGGCAGCGGAATTTAAAAGTCCGGACTCTGATGACCCAGACCTGTTTAGGTCCGTTCGCGAAGCAATTCATGGGGCATACGTAAAGAGTAGAACCCTATCATCAGCGTCGTGCAACACCTTGCCGAAGGTTGCATCCAAGGGTCATCTCCGAGCAAACGTATTACCACGGGCGCAAGGAGTTTCGCGGGTTGAAGGTGGACATTTGCTAGCGCACGGATGCTTGTGAGCACGGCGGTAATTACGCTGGGATGGGTAAGAATACGGCGAAAAGTGTCCCGCGATAAGGGCCTTTCGTCCGTGTTCGCACTGATATTTTCCCCTGATGTTTTCCGATAACTTCCGCACTTAGCCACAAACCAATTCCAGATCCCTTGGAGTCCTTCGTTGTATAAAAGGCGTCGAAAATCTTGGGATAGACATGATCGGGGATCCCAGAGCCCGAGTCGCTGAACACAAATCGAACGCCTTTTTGTTGCGTGCGTTGATCTGTCGTCTTATGACACCTAAGGCGTAGCTGTCCGCCTCCATTTCCGATTGCATCCAGGCCATTTGCAATGAGGTTGTTGAAAACCTGCCGGATCTCACCAGGATGAACACTAAGTAGCTGGTTACATCTGATTTCCGAAATCAATTTGACGCCATGAATCTGAGACTGTGCGCGAAACATGGCCACAGATCCTTCCAGCAGTTCATTCGACGCGATCAGCGTAGGCTTCGTCGATGCTCGATGGTATGCCAAGATCTGCTTGGTGATGAGGCTGATCCGGGAAAGCTCCGTGGATGCCTGCGTAAGGTACGTGTGAATATCCTCTGAGAATGTCAGCGTAAAAATAGGCCACAGTGCGCCGCGAGAGTGGGGTGCAGTGGCGGTGAAAAAGTAGGCCACCGCCGGATTTTGGTTTTGTGGACCGGGTTGCTGATGCAGCCGGATCCATG
>JAJXZK010000112.1 GCA_021780095.1 Acidobacteriota bacterium
GCCGCTTCGTTCTTCAACCCGGCGCCGATGGCCGCCATGCCTCGTTGACCGTCGTGAAGTACCTGAATGACCGACCGCACGGTGCGAATTGCATTGTCATTGTTCGACAAGATAATATCTCCTCTGTCAGTTCAGATGGTGACAACCGATTTCCTGTTGTACCCCTTGGCTCCGCGCGTAAGCCCCTGTTGTTACTGACGGATCGATCGCACCAATCGCACGACCAACGACCGCTTTGGCAGCCCCTGGAGGCCAGCGGGATTCGCAGCCCAGATGGTATAGTTGGTCTTAGCGCATTCCGCGGAAGTGGTGAAATGGCAGACACACCATCTTGAGGGGGTGGCGCCGAAAGGCATGGGGGTTCAAGTCCCCCCTTCCGCACCAAGAACCAGGCGTTTTGTCGCCATTGCGCACACAGTTTTCTACTCGAAAGTGACCCAATGATTTATCTGTTTACTGTCCTTCACGTCGTCGTTTGTTTCGTTCTGATCGGGATTATCCTGCTGCAACCGGGCAAGGGCGCGGATCTGGCTGGCGCGTTCGGTGGCCAGGGCTCGCAGACCGCCTTTGGCCCCCGCGGAACCGTCAACATTCTCACCAAGGTGACCACTTGGGCCGCGATCATCTTTGCAATTACGTCCGTCTCTTTGACGGTGCTGGTCGCTCGGCACAGCACCGGCCATTCAGTCTTGCAGGGAATTCAATCGGCACCGGCGCAGAGCACTCCGCACAAGAAGTAGATGTTTCACGAGATATTTCCCGTTGGCCCGCTCGCCTGCAACTGCAGCATTCTCGCGGACGAGACTTCCCTGCGGGCTACGGTCATCGATCCTGGCGCGGACATCGAACGGATTCTTGCCGTGTTGCAACGGCACCACCTGACCGTGGAGCAGATCATTGTTACCCATGCCCACATCGACCATGTAGGCGGCGCAGTGCAGCTCAAACGTCTGACCGGCGCTCCAATCTACATGAACCAGAACGATCTGCCTCTCCTGAAAATGATGGATATGCAAGCGGGATGGTTAGGGGTCCCCGCGCCTGAAGTCACGGCTCCGGATGTCGACGCCTCCGATCTGCTGGCGCTAACCATTGCCGGCGAACCCGCCCAGGTGCTGCATACACCCGGGCATACGGAAGGCAGCATCTGTCTGCACCTGCCCGCGCCGCAACTCCTGCTCGCTGGCGACACTCTCTTTGCCGGCTCGATAGGCCGCACAGACCTTCCCGGCGGAGACCTCCGCAAGATCCTGCAGTCCTTGAAAGATCGGCTCCTGCCGTTACCAGACACGACGAGGGTCATTCCGGGCCATGGACCTGAGACCACCATCGGCGAAGAACGGGAAACGAATCCGTTTTTGATAAGCTCCTGATGTTTCACGGGTACCCACAGCCCGCGCTGAGCGATGTCGCTGCGGCGACTGAGCGACGAGACCCGTGGCACCCGCATCATTTCGCAAACCAGCGGACGATCCGAGCGATACCCTCTTGAAATTCATCTCTGGGCGGCAGCAGGCTGAGAACAACCCAGCCATCCCCATGGAATCCGTAGAAGTGTCCCGGATGCACAACCACCCGCTCCCACTCCATCAGACGAGTGGCCAACTCGTCTCCCCCCATCAGTGCAGGTACTCGCAAAATCGCGTACCACCCGCCCTCCACCTGAAGGCGCGAAACCGCCAGCGATCCGGCAAGTTCGCGATCTAACACTGCGAGATTTTCCCGCACCCGGCGACGAATCTGCTGCTGCACCTCGCTGCGATTCGCCAGCATGTATGGCATCGCGTGCTGCACCGGCGCATTCATCGAAAGGAATGTATCGGCAACCACTTCAAGCCGCGCCATAGCAGCCTTCAGCAACGCCTCGGGGCCAAGCGCTGCGATCCAGGCTGCCTTCATCTGCGGTAAGCCGGCGACCTTGCTTAGCCCGCTAAGCACATAGGTCAGGACTGGATGCTCCCCGGTCGAAAAGCTGGCATACGTCTTCTCGTCCCCATCCGCTGCGTCGATTGCGTAATCGAGGAACACTTCATCGACGATCAGCACCAGCCCATGCTCTTCGCAAACCCGCTCCAACATGTTTCGTTCCACCGCCGAAGTGAAATGTCCAGTTGGATTGTTGGGATGAACCACGACGATCCCGCGAGTCCGCGAGGTAATGCGTTCAGTCAGCGCCGCCATATCGATGTGCCATCCGTGATCGTAAAACAGTGGATACGGCACCAGGCGCACATCATCCAGATCGGCCAGAAAGTCGAACAAAGGATAGCTGGGTTGCGCGATCAGGATTTCCGCACCGGGATCGCAGTGCAACCGGAATAGATAGCTGTAGGCCTCGCTGGTGCTGGTCGTCAGGAAAATTCGCTGCGTCGCGATGTTAGCTCCTGCGGCGTCGGCGTAGTAGTCGACCACAGCGGCACGCGCGCTCGGCAATCCGCGCGGATCAGGCTCGTATTCCAGGCATTCCGGCCGACTCAATTCCCCAAGAAGTCCTGCGCGATCATACTCAAACCCGCACGTCGTCGGATTCGAGGCGGTCAGGTCAAAGATTGGCTTGCCGTCCGCGCGCAATCGATCCAGGGTCGCGGCATACGCAGTCTTTTCAAGGTTCCAACGTGTGCGTCGCGAAAATTCCTGCATCACACCTCATGTCTGATCCTGACCCCGTACCGGCCAGGTGGAAATGCTGCCTGATACAGACTATGCTGAAATCCTGGCGGCGCGGCCTCGCAAATCGCCGTGAGACAATGGCATCATATTCTTGCGCGTCCCGCGCTTTGGTCGAGTCCAGCCAAGGAGGAGATCCATGGAACGTCGAGATTTCATCAAGCAAGGTACATTCGCAGCCATCGCTGCTGGCAGCGGAAGTCTTTCCCCGTCGTGGGCCGCATCCGACACGGCACAGAATACCGACCCGATTGCTCGACGGCGCCTGGGCAAAACAGACGTTCATCTTTCCATCATTGGCATGGGCGGCATTGTGGTCATGAACAGCACTCCCGCAACATCCAAAAGCATTGTGGCGGAAGCTGTGGATCGCGGCATCAATTATTTTGACGTGGCCCCCAGTTATGGTGACGCCCAGCAACTGCTTGGCCCCGCGCTGGCACCCTACCGCGAAAAAAGCTTTCTGGCTTGCAAGACGGGCAAGCGCGACAAGGCCGGTTCGCGCGCTGCGCTGGAAGAATCTCTCCAGCTGCTAAAGACGGACCACGTCGATCTATATCAGTTTCACGCTCTCACGAAGATGACCGAGTTAGACCAGGTGCTGGGACCAGGCGGCGCCATGGAAACCTTTGAGGCGGCGCGCAAAGAAGGAAAAATTCGCTTCATCGGTTTCTCCGCACATTCAGTGGAAACGGCTGTCGCGGCGATGGACAGATATCCGTTTGACACAGTTCTCTTCCCCATCAACTGGGTGCTGGTGTCGCAGGCGAATTTCGGTCCTACGGTAATCCAGAAGGCGCAGGAAAAAGGTGTGGGGATGCTGGCTATCAAGAGCATGGCGAAGACAGTCTGGCCAGTTGCGGATAAGAAGGACCATCCGCATCCCAAATGCTGGTACGAGCCCGCGAATTTTCCGCATGAGGCGGCGCAGGGCCTGCGATATACATTAGGCCACTCCATCACCGCTGCCATACCTCCCGGCGATGAAGCCTACTTCCGCCTCGCAATGGACGTCGCGCAGAACTACAAACCTCTTGACTCGAAGGAGCAGCAAGCGCTGTTGCACCAGGCCTCGGGCGTACAGCCAATCTTTCATCGTGGAAATGACGTCTAGAGGAGAGAGCTCAAGCTAATATGAAGCAGCTATGGAACTAACGCAAAAACAATCGCGCCTCGAAGATCGCCTCCGAGAACTCGGCAGCGTTCTCGTCGCTTATTCCGGCGGCATCGACTCGGCATATCTGGCCTACACTGCCCATCGCATTCTTGGCGACTCCATGCTGGCCGTTCTTGCGGACTCAGCCAGTCTCTCTCGGGCGCACTTTGCGGATGCATTGCGTTTTGCTGAGGAACACTCCATCCCGATCCAGGTTCTCGCGACTGCGGAACTAGACGACCCGAACTATGTAAAGAATGACGCCGCTCGCTGCTTTCACTGCAAAGACGAACTTTTTTCAGTTATGGAAAAGGCGCATCGGGGATCCAGATTTCAGCATTTGGCCTACGGCATGAACGTTGACGACCGCAGTGAGTACCGTCCTGGCCAGAAAGCGGCCACCGCCCACGGCGTGCTGGCTCCGTTGGCCGAAGCTGGATTGACGAAGCAGGAAATTCGCACCTTGGCGCTGCAGGCGGGATTGCGCATCTGGGACAAACCGGCGTCCGCTTGCCTTTCGTCGCGTGTCGAATATGGACGTCCGGTCACCCGAGGAGTATTGCAGCAGATAGAAGAGGGCGAAGCGTTATTGCATCAGATGGGATTTCGGCAATTCCGCGTGCGCTATCACGGCGAGATGGTTCGCATTGAAATTGCCCGTGAAGAAATGCCGCGCGCGCTGAACATGGACACCATGGATCGCATGACGTCTGCCTTTCGCGCTTTGGGATTTAAATATGTCACGCTGGACTGCGAGGGCTACCGCACCGGCTCGATGAACGCCATCCTTCCAGTGGAGGCGATTCGTTCCGTCAACCTGCAATAGACTTGTCGCGTCTGCTTTGCGGCGCCCCACACCAACCGCGGCCTTGGAACGTTGAACCTTATGAGAATTGCTTATCTTGAGTGCTTTGCCGGAATCAGCGGCGACATGTTTCTGGGTGCGCTCGTCGATGCCGGCGTCGATCCAAAATTACTTCACGAAACAGTCGCCTCCTTGAACGTCGGCGCGACTCTTGAAATCGAAAAAGTAGATCGCAGCGGAATCAGCGCCAGCAAAGTGCGCGTGCTGGTCGATGGCGCCAGCGCGGAAGCCGCAGCCAACTCCACCCATACCCATCACCATTCTCATCACGAACACCATCACCACGGCCGCTCCCTCACCGTCATTCGAAAGATGATTGAAAATGCTCCTCTCGCCAGGGCCGCGAAGGCGACCGCCACCCGGGCTTTCGAGTTGCTGGGTGAATCGGAGGCGAAGATTCACAACGTTCCCATCGAGACGATCCATTTCCATGAGGTCGGCGCTGTCGATTCCATTGTGGACATCGTCGCAGGTGCGGTCGGTGCGCATGCTCTCGCCGCTGACTCCTGGATATGTTCGCCCTTAAATGTTGGTGGCGGCACGGTGGAATGCGCGCATGGAACTTTTCCTGTTCCTGCACCGGCGACCATGGATCTACTGCAGGGAGTGCCCACATATTCTTCTGGCATCCAGATGGAGTTGGTCACTCCCACCGGGGCGGCCCTGGTGCGGGCGCTGAATTGCACCTTCGGCGCCGCGCCCGCGGTGAGTATTGGCAAGATCGGATACGGTGCGGGTTCGCGCAATCCAAAACGCTTCCCCAATGTCATGCGCCTTAGCCTTGGCGAAACCGTCGCCCTCGATTCGATCCCGGGGGATATCGTGGTCGTGATGGAAACGGCAGTGGACGACCTGAACCCTCAAGTACTTGGCGATTTCATAGAGCGTGCGTTGCAGGCTGGAGCTCTCGACGTGATGTGCTCGTCCGTGCACATGAAGAAGAACAGGCTGGCCACGCTGATAACGATTTTGTGCGATCGCGCGCTCGTCGAGCCGCTGCAGCAACTTTTGTTCCGCGAGACCACGACGCTCGGAGTGCGAATTCGCGAGGAACGCCGCGCCTGCCTCGATCGAAAATTCGTCAACGTGCAGACCCAGTGGGGCGAAATCAAAATCAAGATCGGCCTGCTAAACGGCGTGGAAGTCAATGCGGCGCCGGAGTATGAAGATTGCCGGCGTTACGCCGCGGAACATTCGGTCCCGCTCAAGGTAATCATGCAGTCCGCACTTGCGATCTATCAAACCACGCCGCATCGATAAAAGAGGAAGAGCCAACGATCATGGATCAAGAAACGCTGCTGCGCCTGCTTGAAGACGTGCAGAAGGGTGCCGTGTCGCCGCAGTCTGCTTCGGCGAAGCTCGCGAGCCTTCCGTTTGAAGATATCGGCTTTGCCAAAGTCGACCATCACCGATCGCTTCGGACCGGGCTACCGGAAGTGATTCTTGCCTCCGGCAAAGCGCCGGAACATGTGGCTGAGATTTTTGCGCGCATCGCTGCCAGTGGTGTAGAGGTGCTTGCAACCCGCGCCGATGCTCCCACGTTCCATGCGGTGCAGCAGCATGTGCCCGCGGCGAAGTATTTTCCAGTTCCGCGCGTGATTGCACTGCGCCAAAAAGAGAAGGCCACTGACCCGAGTCAGCCACGCATTGCCGTCGTATGTGCCGGTACAAGCGATATTCCAGTGGCCGAAGAAGCCGCTGTCACCATCGATGTTTTCGGCGGCGAAGTCGACAGGTTCTATGATGTCGGCGTCGCCGGTCTGCATCGGCTGCTGGCCCATCGTGAGGCGCTGCAGCAGGCGCGCGTGGTTATTGTCTGCGCGGGGATGGAAGGCGCTCTGCCAAGCGCGCTGGGAGGACTCGTCAGCGTCCCGGTGATCGCCGTGCCCACAAGCATTGGCTATGGGGCTTCATTCCACGGGTTGGCTGCGCTATTGGGAATGCTGAATTCCTGCTCTCCCAACGTCACCGTCGTCAATATCGACAACGGCTTTGGCGCGGCATACGTGGCTACCATGATTTGCCGCGGTCCCGTGAGGTAGGCTCGCTGCAGTGCATGCCGGACCCGCGCACCGCAACGGGGTCGCCGGCCAAGCCGTGATACCCTTCTGTTGCCATGCCCACAAAAAATCTTAACGACCCCGCTGCGGCGCGTCCGAGTGCGCTGCTGGAGCGACCGTGGTTGTTTGGATTGCTGATCGCTCCCATGGCCGTGCTTTCCAATGGCATCATCGGGGGAGGCGGGCTTTCTTACCTGTTTCGGACTCAAGGTGTGAACATGGCTCGGGGCGCCGAAATTATCGCGCTGCTGAACCTGCCGCAAATTATTTATTTCTTGTGGAGTCCATTGACCGACTTCTGGATTCGTCGTCGGTCGTGGCTGATGATTGCGGCGACCACGGCTGCGGTCTGCATGTTGCTTGCATTTCAGATGCCCCTGTTGGCCAGCAAAAGCGCCGTCGCTCTCATTTTTCTTAGCGCCTGCATCGGCCAGTTGGTCATTGCCGCCTGTGGAGGAATGATGGGCTCCTTGCACAGCGAAGTCAGCCGGCGTCGGGCGGGTAGCTTCTATCAAGGCGGATCGCTTGGTTTTGGCGCGGTCGCTTTATTCGTGCTGACATTTCTTTCGGAACGAATGCACCTGGGAACTCTCGGCTGGATTGCTGCTGCGATGATTGCCATGCCCTCACTGGCCGCGCTCGCCGCCCCGGAACAGGATGTTGTCAGCGAACGCACCCTGAAAGAAACCGTCGCTCGCATTGGGCATGAAGCCAAGACCACATTCCTTCGGTGGGAAGCGATCCCCTACACGCTCACTTGCATGTTCCCCATGGGCAGCGGCGCCATGATTCAACTATTGCCGGGCCTGGCGAGGGATTATCACGTCAGCGGCCACCAGGTCGGGTGGATCAACGGCGTGGCTGGCTCGCTGCTGATGGCCACCGGCGCTATTGCGTATCCACTGATTCCGACGCGCGTACGAGCTCCAGTGGCCTATCTCACGGTTGGCCTGATCAATGAGGCGGCACTTGCAATTGTCTGGCTGGGACCGCTACGGCCATCGACCTACCTCATCGGGTCGACGCTGTTTCTCTTCACTGTGGGAGCAAGCTACGCTGGTTTCACATCCGTCGTGCTGGAGTTTCTCGGCAAGTCCGGCAAGAGCGGCAGCGGCCGCTACTCCATCATCAATGCGCTCGGAAATATTCCGGTCGCCAGCATGGTGTTGATTGACGGCCTGGGATATGCGCATTGGGGGATTCGCGGTATGCCCGGCATCGATGTCGTCGTTGGCTCGGTTGCCAGCTTGTCCATGTTGGCCTATTTCCTGACCCATCCTCGCAAACCGGCATCGGATCCGCAACCTGGTGATATTCCTGTCGCCGCGTAGACAATGATCGAACAGCTCCAGCAAACTGCCGCATGAGTCCGCGTTGTGTGCCGTGCAACGCCGCGAATATAGTGTTCGGTATGGCAGGATTGAGCCCGACGGTGGCTAAATTTCATCCGTAACGAGCGACCCTCCCACCTGATCTCATCCAGAAGATTCGTTGAAAAGAAGCAAAGAGAGGAAACATGCCCGCATTTCGGAGAATATCCGCCTGGTTAATTGTCGCGTTGGTCGTCATTGTTTTCCGCAGCGTTCCAACGCCTGCGCAAACGGTTCTTCCCGCTCCTGTCGAGCTGAGCTCGGGATGGCAACTGCAGGATGCCGCCAAAGTTTCCGATGCAGGCGCCGTGATCTCGTCTGAAAACTACCGGCCGCAAAGCTGGCTGGCGGCAACCGTACCGGGCACGGTGATGACCAGCATGGTGAACGACGGTATCTACCCAGAGCCACTGTACGGCGAGAACAGCCGCCTAATCCCGGAGAGCCTAAATAAGACGTCCTACTGGTTCCGCACGACCTTCTCCGTGCCGAAGAAATACCCGCACCGCCAGGTGGCACTCCACTTCGACGGAGTGAATTTTCGATCGGAAGTGTGGGTGAATGGAACCCACGTCGGTACGATGCAGGGAGCGTTCATCCGCGGACGATTCGATATCACGAATCTGGTTAAGGCAGGCAAGGCGGCCGTTCTGGCTGTGCAGGTGTTTCCACAACCGCATCCCGGCGTTCCACACCAGCACACGATCGCCAATGGCGTGGGCCAGAATGGTGGAATCACGGCAATCGATGGACCCACGTTTCTGTCGACGATTGGATGGGACTGGCTGCCGTCCGTCGCCGACCGCGACACCGGCCTGTGGCAGAAGGTCTGGCTGTCCGCATCTGGACCTGTGCTTATCGAAAATCCGTACATAACTACTGATCTGCCGTTGCCGCGCATCGATTTCGCCGATGTGACCGTGAAGACAACCGTCGAGAATACTTCCGAGAAGCAGCAGAAGGGCTCTCTCGAAGGCAGCTTCGGCGACGTGAAGTTTTCCCGGAACCTGACGCTCGCGCCGCACAGTACGCAAATCGTCGCATTCGATCCGAAGACAACCGCAGCCCTGCATGTGTCCAATCCAAAGCTCTGGTGGCCGAACGGATATGGTCCGCAGAATCTGTACACGCTGCATCTGCAGTTTGTGCAGCATGGAAAACATTCCGATGCGAAGGATACGACGTTTGGTATTCGCAAGATCACCTATGAATTACCCGGATCAGACAACCTGACGATCTCCGTCAACGGTGTGCCAGTTTTCATCCGCGGCGGTGACTGGGGCCTGGATGAAGCCATGAAGCGAATCCCCCGCACGCGACTGGATGCCGAAATTCGTCTGCACCAGATGGCGCACATGAACATGATCCGCAACTGGGTTGGCCAAAGCACCAGCGACGACTTCTACGAACTTTGCGACAAATACGGAATTCTTATCTGGGATGAATTTTTTCAGCCCAATCCTAGTGATGGGCCGAATCCAGACGACCTGCAAATCTATCTCGCAAACGTGAAGGACAAGATCCTGCGGGCTCGCAATCATCCCTCAATCGCGCTGTGGTGTGCGAGGAATGAAGGCTATCCGCCGCCGGAGATCGCCAACGTTCTGGACAAGATGATCCCAGAGCTGGATCCAGTGCGTTTATATCAGCCGAGTTCCACCGCGGGCCGCGGAGTCGTGTCTCACGGACCGTACTACTGGCGCGAACCCAGTGCTTTTTACGTCTACGATGCGCCCTTCAAAACAGAAACAGGCAGCGTATCGGTGCCCACGCTCGAGTCGATCCACGCCATGATGCCGCAGAAGGATTGGGAAACCATCAATGACGACTGGGCGCAGCATGACCTCGCCAAGGGAGCGCAGCACGGCGATACGTATCCGTACGTTTTGGCGGGGCGGTACGGTCGCGTAGTGAACCTTGCCGACTTTATACGCAAAGCACAAATGATGAACTACGAGGCTTTCCGCGCTATGTATGAAGGGCGCAATGCCATGTTGTTTCGTCCAGACACCGGCATCATCACCTGGATGAGCAACCCAGCGCATCCGAGTTTTGTGTGGCAACTCTATGACTACGACTTGGAGCCGAACTCCTCTTTGTTCGCGGTGGAGTCAGCATCGGAAATAGTCCATATCCAGATGAACGAGGCGAACGGAACGCTACAGGTCATCAACAATCGGCCGCAGCCCCTCTCCGGAGCCACGGCGCATCTGTCGATTCTGAACCTGGATGGCAAATCGGCCCTCGAGCGTGATTATCCGGTCAACGGCGCGGCGGATACGGCGATCGATCTGGGGGCAATCCCGTTTCCCAAGGATCTTTCGGCGGTGTACTTCGTGCGTCTGCAGTTGCGGGGCGAGAGTGGCGATGTTCTATCGCGAAACCTCTACTGGAAGCCGAACCCCGCGAACGGCGAAGACCTGACGCCGCTCGACCAGTTACCGACGATGCATCTGACAGGCACGATCACTCGCCACAGCGCGAATGGCCGCGTGCTGCTGGACGTCACCCTCACCAATCCGGGCGAGGCGATGGCGCTGATGGCGCACCTGCAATTGCGACGGAAAAGTTCCGGCGAGCGGGTGCTGCCGGTCTTTTACTCCGACAACTACATTTCTCTTGCGCCCAGCGAGAGCCGCACCGTAACTATCGACGCGTCTGAATCGGATCTGAAAGGTGACACGCCGCTGGTAGTGTTGGATGGATGGAATGTCGATGTCGCCCCGGTCACAAACGCTGACAGCTCACTCTCGACCAACGCGGACGCGCAAGTAAGTCACTGGCCCGCGACAGGCCTTCCCATGATTACGGCCGGTCTGGTAACGGAGCAATAGAAGGAAACATACTATGTCTTGGTTCAATAGGCTCGCATGAGAGTGAGAAAATCGGCGAAGTGAGGTCTAGTCTAAATGCCCGCGAAGAATGGTGGATCGTCTTCTTCCCGCGGAAAAAGTGACTTCGGCAAGACTTCGATCATGCGCTCGTTCACAGCAAGGGTTGAATGCCCGTACTTGGGATCTGCTGTTCGCGTCAAGAGGTTGTGTTGTTCCAACAGACTGCACAGAGCATTCATCTCCAACGCGTCTTTAATGGTGCGAGATCTAGCGATCACGTCCGCTCGCGCGATGCCGCCTTTGAGAAGCAGGAACCTCAGCAGATCGCGTTGCACACAACTCACACATCGAAGCAATTCATCTATATAGTTTTTCTGGAAATCATCGGGAGCAGGAGCAGGCGTTTTGACTTGTGAGTCTGCTGTTCTATCCAGAACTTCCAGCCAACGGTATCTCGGTTGGTTCATTTGTAACGTGAGTTGATGCTCGAAATCGTCTCTGAACTGTTGCATATTCTCATACACCGCAGAGAGACCGCTGCCGTTTAACTCTTCCCGGAATTTTTGAACCAGGGCGTATTGGTTTTGGTCGAAGTTTTTTTGGGTAACCCGCCCTTCGGAGAAATAAACTTTAGCTGTTTTCCCGGCGGCAACATGCCTTTTTATTTCTTCTACAGTGTCACTGATGCATTCCTTCGTTGGCGTCCCTGTCCGTGTGCCGAAGATACCTATCACGATGTCTGCGTCATCAGGAATTTGGCGGTTTATGAAAGCTTGAGCAGGA
>JAJXZK010000136.1 GCA_021780095.1 Acidobacteriota bacterium
AACGACGGTCTGCTCGGCCGCCATTATGGCTGCCGACATTCCCTGGTATGCCAATATCTTTCCAATGCTGCCGGGGACAAAGAGGATGTCGCCGTTTTGAATACTGACATCGGCCTGGCGTCCCTTGATGACGTGCATGAGATCGATGATCATCTGCTCATGTCCCTGCGGAACCTTACGTATGAGGCGGGCCTTGCTGAGCGCTGCTTCCTTTTGCCATCCGCCGGCGAGCGTGAGGGCCTGCATAAGCGATACCTTCTCATTGTTGTCGATGAGGTATCCGCCTGGTTTGTTGACGGCGCCCAGAATATAGATGACGCCGGCCCTGCCGACATCAATCGTATCGTCAGGCAGAATCACGGGATTCTTCTGTGCGCCAAGGGATTGTGCATTTTGAACGAGCTGGACGACCTCGGGGTGATGCGGGTCATCGCGATGCGCGATGATGACGGTCTTTCCGGCAGCGGGAGCGAGTCCACCGGCCATGGCAATCACATCCAGCAGGCGACGGCCGCCGTATACGGAATACACTCCGGGGGCGCTTACCTCGCCAAGTACGGTGGCAACCTGAGATGCAAATTCAACGACGGAAACAGTGACGTGGGGTTCCAGCATGAGGCCCTGTGAGCGCAACTTTGACTCGATGCGGACAGCGGCCTGAATTGGATTAAGGCCTTGCACTCTGACTAACCCCAGCACTGGGAGATTGATCTGACCGCTCTGGCTGACGCGCACGGAATCCGCGGAGAGTTCGGGGGTGTCGAAGACCTGCACACTCAGGATGTCTCCAGCGCCGATGGAGATCCTTGGTGCGTTCACCGGCGGCGGCAGTTGTTGTCTTGCAGTCTGGCACAGAGCGGAAGACGTCAGCCCGAGTGCTCCACCGAGTGCCAAGAGGGCGATCGCTAGCCTAGTTTTTATCATCAGTGGCTCCGTAGCCCGCTCCGTAGTTACTGTGATAGTCGTATCCGTAACGTTTTGAGTAGATGTAGTAATTTTCGAGTCTAAGATCCGCGTCATTCACGACGATGCCTATGACGCGAGCATTTGCTCGGTGCAGCAGTTCTCGCGTTTTCTGCACCGCCCGCTTACGGGTTAGCCCGGCGCGAACAAGGATCAAGACGCCATCCGCCTGCTGCGCAATGCTAAGGGCGTCAGAAACTGCAAGGACCGGAGAAGAGTCGAGGATAATGCGGTCGTACTGGGAATGCCATTGCCTGAGGATTGCCGCCATCGCCTGGGATGCGAGCATTTCGCCGGGGTTGGGTGGAACCGGGCCACGGGACAAGACTGTAAGACCGGGCAGATCCGGAATTGGCTTTTCATAGGCGTCGGCAGCTGATTCGCGCGCGAGAACTGAAGACAGCCCGCTGCGGTTGGAGAGGCCAAACTTGAGGTGGGTGGTTCCGCGCCGCAAATCTGTATCCACGAGGAGAACCTTTTCATCGCGCTGTGCGAAGGAAATGGCCAAGTTGGCGGCGACGGTTGATTTTCCTTCTTCGGCAGTACTGCTGGCAATCAGCAAGGCCTTAGGTTCGCTGTCAACAGAGGAAAGCAGGATGGACGAGCGCAAGGTGCGGAATGCCTCTGCACCCAGCGAATGCGGTTCGAGATAAGAGACCAGATCAGGCAGCAATGATTGTCTGCCGATGTTCTGTGCCTCTTTCTTGTGAGTCAGGAAATGCGGAATGACCGCGAGCGTGGACAGATGCGTAGCCGCCTCGGATTCATCCGACGACTCAAGAGTGTCGTCAAACATCTCCAAGCCGAAGGCGAGGATCAAGCCGCTAGCGAGGCCACCCAAGGCTCCATAGACCAGATCAGACCGTTTCTTGGGAATGACGGGCGCGGTTGGAACGGTTGCAGGATCGATTATGTCAACATCGTTTGAGCCCAAGCCGGCGGTGACACCCGCCTCTTCCAATCGCAATTGCAGAGCATCATAGAGCTCTGCTGACGATTCCGCAGCGTGCTTCAGAATGTCATACTGCGCTGCCGTAGAGTTTTCCCGATAGGCTTGCTGCTTGAGGTTATCCAGTCGCTTTTGCAGGAGCTCTTCTGTCTTGACTGAGGCGTGGTACTCCTCTGCAAAGCGCTTTGTAAGATTGTTGATTTCGGTATCGATGTCCTTTTGGATGCCGGCCAGCTGCTTATTGATTTCCTGGATTCTGGGATACTCCGGACCGAACTTCGATCGCAACTCGACGGCCTGGACCATGAGGTTCGCCTGCTGAGAACGGAGGGAGCTGAGAATCGTTCCGGGTGCGACGGAAACCAGGAGCTCCGGGTTGCGGGTAAGCGCCATCTTGTAGCGCGCTTCCTTCACAATTCGATCGGCCTGGGTCTGTGCGAGTTGATCATTGACAGTCGAAAGGCTGTCGGTAATCAGACTTTCGCCCTGCGCTCCAGTGCTTACGATACCGTGCTGCTGGACATATTGAGCGAGCGTATTCTGGTTTGCATCGACCTGCTTTTTGAGTCCGGTGAGCTGCTGTGCGAGCCAGTTGGAAATTCGAGTGGTGCCCTCGAACTTGGCCTCCAGTTGACGTTGCATGTAGGCGTCAACAACGGCATTGGCTGCCTTCATAGCGATGACCGGATCCGAACTGGTGAAGTGCACATCGAGGAGTCCGGTTCCGGGCACATTTTCGATTCGCGTGGAGCCCTGGAACATGCCTACGAGCGCCGCCTGCTGGTTGGGAGTCAAATGGCCGTCGTAGGGTTGTTTGGCGAAGACGGCGGAAAATGGCTTCTGATGGTAGAGGTCCAGAGATTTAATCGCATCGAGCGCGACCGTCTGGCTTTGCATGATCTGCATTTGCGTGTGCAGCGCGACGTCAGGATCGACGAATAGGTTTGTGTTCTCCTGGTACATGCTCTCAAGGCCGATGTTGGCCGAGCGGCCGAGGCTCAGGTTGATGCGCGCGTGGGCGTCATAAAGCGGAACGGTTGTGGCAATGTGATAGATCGCAATG
>JAJXZK010000191.1 GCA_021780095.1 Acidobacteriota bacterium
TGACATGGACTGGGTGGAGAAGACGGTTCGCAAACAGTTCGCGAAAAAGGTGAAGGCAGCGGATCTGAATCTGAACGCGGTCCGCGCCGGTTTCGATTATGCCGCCAGCTCGCTGACCAAGCAGGATCCATTTATTGTGGCGCCGATGAGCGCGACCCAGGGAAAGATCATCATCGAGGGCAATGAAGCTACAGCCATGGGCGCTATGTTTGCCGGAGTTACAGTCGTGACCTGGTACCCCATCACGCCGTCGTCCTCTGTGGTGGAAGACCTGATTGATTACATGAAGGAATATCGCATTGAGCCGGATGGCAAGGCGAATTTCGCCATCGTGCAGGCGGAAGACGAACTCGCCGCCGTCGGCATGGTGCTGGGCGCAGGATGGGCTGGTGCCCGCTCAATGACAGCAACCTCCGGCCCGGGAATTTCGCTGATGGCGGAGTTTGCAGGCCTGGGCTATTACGCGGAAATCCCTGGGGTGATTTTCGATGTGCAGCGTACCGGACCGTCGACTGGATTGCCGACGCGTACCTGCCAGGGCGATCTGACCTTTATCGCGGGCTTGTCGCATGGGGATACGAAGCACGTCATGCTGATTCCCGGAAGCGTGAAGGAGTGTTTCGAATTTGCGACGGAAGCGTTCAATATCGCGGAGAGGATGCAGACGCCGATCTTTGTGCTTTCCGATCTGGACCTGGGAATGAACAACTGGATGTCGGAGCCTTTTGAATTTCCGGAAAAGCCAATCGATCGCGGCAAGGTTCTGGACGCGACGCAGCTCAAAGAACTGGGCGGATTCGCGCGCTACAAAGATGTAGACGGCGACGGGATTCCTTATCGCACGTTACCGGGCACGGATCATCCGGCCGCGGCGTATTTCACGCGTGGTTCCGGCCATAACGAAAAAGCGCAGTACACCGAACGGCCGGACGATTACGAAAACAACATGCTGCGGCTGGCGCGCAAGTTTGAGACGGCGAAGAGGCTGGTCCCGAAGCCGATTCTTGAAGGCAAGGGCAGCGAGGAGGTTGGCATCATCGCATTCGGCACCAGTCACTGGGCGGTGATCGAGAGCCGGGACCAGCTGCAGCGCGAATCCAAGCTGGGCACTGACTATCTCCGCATCCGCGCCTATCCGTTTACGCAGGAGGTTCACGATTTTGTCGCCCAGCATGAGCGCGTCTACGTGGTGGAACAGAACCGCGACGCGCAGATGCTACATCTGCTGAAAGTCGATCTGGATCCGACGCAGGTTGTGAAGCTGCACAGCGTTCTCCACTTCAACGGACTTCCCATCGACGCACGCTCGATCACCACCGTGATCGCCGAACAAGAAGGAGCAGCCAAGTAATCATGTCGACGACGCCTGTCACTCCCCAGCCCCCTCAGCCTGCCAAGACAAACCGCATCGGACTCCAGATTCTGGACTATCGCGGAGGCAAGACCACACTGTGCGCCGGTTGCGGACACAACGCGATTTCCGAGCGTATTACTGAAGCGTTTTATGAGATGGGAATCCAGCCCGAGCGCGTGATGAAGATGAGCGGCATCGGCTGCTCGTCCAAGTCGCCAGCATACTTTATGTCGCGTTCATTCAGTTTCAACTCCGTGCACGGACGCATGCCGTCGGTGGCGACCGGCGCGCTGCTGGCCAACAAGACCATGCGCTCGATCGGCATCAGCGGCGATGGGGATACGGCATCGATCGGCATGGGACAGTTTATCCATCTGATGCGCCGCAATATGCCGATGATCTACATCATTGAAGACAACGGCGTGTACGGGCTGACCAAGGGACAATTCTCCGCAACCGCCGATATCGGGTCGAAGCTCAAGTCCGGGGTCATCAACGATCTGCCCGCAATCGACACTTGCGCGCTGGCGATCCAGATGGGAGCCACCTTTGTCGGGCGTTCCTTTTCCGGCGACAAGAAGCAGCTTTCCGCCATGTTGAAGGCCGCCATTGCGCACAGGGGAACGGTGATGCTGGATGTGATTTCACCTTGCGTCACCTTCAACGATCATGAGGGTTCCACCAAAAGCTACAAGTTTATGCAGGGTCATGAGGAGCCCGTCGCCGAGGTTGGATTTGTCTCTAACTTCGAGGACATTGCGGTGGAGTACGACCACGACACAACGGTCGACGTGAAACTGCACGACGGATCGCATCTGCGACTGCGCAAGCTGCATGAGGATTACGATCCGACCGATAAAGTTCGCGCGATGAACCTGTTGATGGAAGCACACGCGAAGGATGAGGTGCTGACTGGCGTGTTTTATGTGGACACGCAGAAGCCGGACTTTACCTCAATGTTGAATATGGTGGATGAGCCGCTGGCCACGCTGGCGCCGGAACGTGTCCGTCCCGGTCGCGATGTGCTGGCACAGATCATGGCGGAACACAGCTAGAGCGCTTCTACCGATTGCGAATTTTCTGGATACCTACCGTGCCGCCATCTCTCGGATGAGAAGGCGGCACCATTGCATTTGGAAGGGTTCGCGATGAGCCGCATGGCCCTGAATTGATCCTGGTGCGGGCCAGCATGGCCTGCTCCGCGATCAGCGCGCTCATGCAGGCGAGGTAGGGAATCAGTTCCCCGAAGAGTCGGCTCTCCACCACAATTCCGTAGAGAAACATAATGCCGAACCACGCCGGCAGGGTCCAAAGCCACAGGCGAAGAGTCGCGTCCTTGACGAGCTTGCGATAGAGCAGGATGGGGAAAATGGAGTAGCCGCCCGCAGCGAACAGCTGCGGCCATGCGGGTGGCCATGCCAGCAGAACCAGGTTGATCTTGTGTGCCGGAATCCACGCGGCATGGTTTCCGGTGTAGAGTCGATTCACTTCCATGTGCCATGCGATCCAATAGATCGCGAGCGGTGCGACGGCGGCGAGAGTGCGCGGCGCGTAGCAACGGCGCCAGTCAACTTTGCCGGATTCGGTCATCGCGGCGAGCACAAAAAACAACAGCAGGAC
>JAJXZK010000156.1 GCA_021780095.1 Acidobacteriota bacterium
CCAGGCGGCGATGATCCTCCTTGCTTCGAATAGGTTCTGGAACCAGCTGACGCGCAGGCACTCCTCGCGCAGCTTGCTGTTGAAACTCTCCACGTAGGCGTTCTGCGTGGGCTTGCCAGGCTGGATATGCACCAGGTCGATCTTACGATCCAACGCCCAGGCCAGGAAGCGACGACTGGTCAGCTCCGGGCCGTTGTCACAGCGAATGGCCCGCGGCAGACCGCGCTCGGCGATGATCTGGTCGAGCACACGCGTAACGCGCAGGCCCGCGAAGCTCGTGTCCACTTCCATGGCAAGGCTCTCGCGCGTGTAGGCGTCGATGACGTTCAGCACGCGGATTGAACGGCCCGACGCCACCGCATCATGCACGAAGTCCAGCGCCCACTCCTGGTTGGCGGCCGTGTAGGTTCCCAGCGGCGTGCTCAGGCGCACGCAGTGCTTGCGCTTCTTGCGGCGTAGCGCCAGGCCGGCTTCGCGATAGAGCCGGTGCACCCGTTTGTGGTTGACGTGCTCACCTTCACGGCCTAACAGCACGTGCAGACGACGATAGCCGAAGCGCGGCTTTTCGCGAGCCAACGCGATCAGACGCTCACGCAGGCTGTTGTCGTTCTGCCGCGGCTGGTAGCGATAGCTCGAAATCGGAACCAGTAACAGGCGGCATGCTCGACGTTCGGTGAAGGCGGACTTCTCCCGGATGCGCTCGACAGATGCCTTCATCGCTGCGAGCTCCATCCGTTTTTTTCTATCACCGACTGCAGCGCTTCCTTGTCCAGGCTCAGATCCGCGACCAGCTTGCGCAAGCGCGAGTTCTCATCCCGCAGTCGCTTGGCTTCCTGCGCCTCGCTTACATCCATGCCCCCGTACTTCGACTTCCAGGCATAGATCGTGTGCGCGCTTACCCCGACCTCGCGGGCCACATCCTCGGCCTTCCGGCCGGCTTCCATCTGCTTGACCGCAGCGATCATCTGCGCTTCCGTGTGCTTGCTCCTCGACATCCTTCCGCACCTTCCTGAATACGAAAATCGTACTCGGTTCTGTGCGGAAAACGGGGTTCAGGTCAGGCTCCGCATTCTTGGTGCTTATATTTTTCTTGCGACTGCAAGTTATGGTTTTCAAGGCCGTTGGAGGATCCCTACTCTCGCAGCGTCGGCCATCGCAGAACTTGCCGATTCAAGCGTTCAGACTTGCGTGATCAAGTTGTGAGCTGCGGCACAAGAAATTTGTGACAACCGTCATAGCGACTTTGTTTGCTTGTTTCCTACAATTCACCAACCATAAGAAAGCGAGTTCGTTGGGTTCCCAAACGAGGAATCAAAGCGATCCGGTTGCCGTCGGACCGTGCTTGGCGGCTGTTGTGCATTTTTGAGGGAGTTTTTGAGTTAGCAAGAGACAGACCACACAACCGGCATTGTCCGGGTGGAGGTTGGATCTGGATCTGCTATACGCCATTCATGAAGTCGCCGCTGACCGCTTCGAAAAATGTGGTCTGCGACCGGTATTAAGTCGCCATCCGCTTGGCGGCTCGCATTCACGCATCGCAATCGGGAAGTCGCAAGCCGAATTTCCGTGCATGGTTTTTAAGAGGGCAGGCACACTGCGCGAGGCCTCGAGTCTTTCATGAAGCGCTTGTGGCCCGTTCTCATTCTTGCCTGTGCTCTGTGTCTTGGCTTCGGGTTTGGAGTGCCGAAGCCGGAAACGGCTTCGATGCAGGCGACCGGACCGGATGGGCTGCCTGCGATTATTTTTGTTGCAGCTCCTAAGGTCGTTCCAGGCCAGTTAACGGGACGTTTCCCCGAGGGGAGCCACCTAGTTCGCTATACCCCCGGAACGCCCGCGTCTTCCGCAGTCAACCTGACACCGAATTTCTACGCGGTCGCTGATCCTCAGGTTTCCTTCAGTGCCACCATGGTTCTATTTGCCGGCCAAAAGACCCGCCGAGCCCAGTGGCAAATCTGGGAGATGAAGGTGGACGGCTCCGGCTTGCGACAGATTACGAACTGCTCAGAGGATTGCTTTCAGCCAGCTTACCTTCCTCACGGCCAGATTGCGTACACAGCAGTTACGGGGAAGGGATCTAGGCAAAGTTCGGCCATCTATGTTTCTCAATTGAGTGGGACGGATCCTCACAGGATCACGTTTGGGCCGGGAGACTATCACCTCGAGACTGTTCTGCGAAGCGGAAGGCTCCTTGTTTCTGCTAAGCCTTCTCTGGCGGCCGTCGGTAAGGATGACGGCTCGCGCGTGTTCTATACATTGCGACCGGACGGTTCCGGACTGTTTCTCTTTCGCTGGGGTACTCAGCCGAATTATCTCCGAACGAGCGCGACCGAGCTCTGGGATGGTTCAGTTCTATTTGTGAAGCGCAAAGAGCAAGCTGGGCGGCTTATGGGAGGCGAGCTCGCCTGGATACAGCCGGGAGCCTTGCATAATTCTGTGATTACACGACTCGGGTCTGCTTATTGGTCGGTGCATGTCCTCGATGGAGAGAACCTCGTGGTCTCACGAAGAAGTTCCGAGGGCTCAGCGGGAGCGGGCAAGTTTGGGCTCTACGTATTTCATCTCGGGAACAGATCAGCGGGCAAGGAGATCTATACCAATCCGAAATTATCAAGCGTTGAGCCGGTACCTATAGAGCCGAGTGCGATTCCGTTGTATTTCCCGAGCATGCTTCATCTGAATTGGAATTACGGACGAATTGTGTGCTTGAATTCCTACCTTTCTTCGGAAACGCCCAACGGTCTTTTGGCAGGCCACATTGCAAAGGTGCGGGTGATTGCGCTCGGAGCTGGAGATCACAATGAGCGTGTACTTGGTGAAGCTGCAGTCGAAAACGATGGTTCTTTCTATATCAAGGTCCCTGCGGACAAGCCTCTTCGGTTCGAGCTAATTGGTGCGGGCGGCTCGGTGATTCGCGAACAGAAGAGCTGGGTTTGGGCGGGCAGGGGTGAAGACGTGGCATGTCTGGGATGCCATGAGAGCCATGCCATCGTGCCGCAAGACCGTTTTCCGCAAGCGCTAAAGAATTCCAATACTCCCATCGCCATAGGTCTGTCTGCGTCTACGACGCCGCACAAACATTGAGGACAAGATGAGAATCTCACGACGGAAGTTTGTAGCAATGGCCGCGGCTGCAGGACCTATGTGGACTGCGCGTGGACTCCTCGGGCAAGGGCGGTCCGCACAGTCCGGCCTCGACCTTCCTATCCCCCAGTTTCTGGACGTCACCGCGAAGTCCGGGATCAATTATCGGCATTCGTTCGGCGAAAAAGAGTTGAGTTCGCTGATGGAGGGCACAGGTTCCGGCTGCGCATGGCTCGATTACAACAATGACGGTCTCCTTGATCTTTTCGTGGCCAACGGCCGGTACGTCGAAGGCCTGACGAACCATTCCTCCCCGGACGGTAAGGATGCGACCAACCATCTCTATCGGAACAACGGCGATGGAACCTTTACAGATGTGACGCAGGAGGCCGGTGTTGCTGGCAAGGGCTTTGCGACGGGCGTCACTGTGGGAGATTTTGACAATGATGGCTACCCTGACATCTATGTGACCGGTTATCTGTCTTCTACTCTCTACCACAACAACGGTGATGGAACTTTTACCGACGTTACGGCCGACGCGGGCGTTGAAAATCCGTTCTTTGGAGTTGGAGCGGCCTTTCTCGATTATGACCGCGATGGTCATCTCGATCTTTTCGTCGGCAACTACATAAAGTTTGTTAACAGCTACCGGCAGTATTATCCCGGTAACCATTACCCGGGTCCATTAGGCTACGATCCCGAATTCAACCGGTTATTTCACAACAACGGCGACGGAACCTTTACCGATGTTTCCCGCGAATCGGGCATTGGATTGATACCGGGCCGGGCGATGGGCGTTACGGTTGGCGATTTCGACAATGATGGTTGGCCGGATATCTATGTTGCCAACGACACGATGCCAAGCTATCTCTACCGCAACAACCACAATGGGACCTTCACGAATGTTGCCATTGAGGACTTTGTCGCCTACGGCCAGAACGGCGAAGCAACTACTGCGATGGGTCCGATCTTCGCGGATTACGATAACGACGGCTGGCAGGACATCTTTGTTTCCGATGCCCATTTTCACCGCCTCTATCACAATTCGGGCAAAGGCTCCTTCACGGATGTGACGAATCGGGCTGGCATTGGCGAAGTGTCTGGCCAGTACGTGGGGTGGGGAGATGCGTTCTTCGATTTCGATAATGACGGATGGAAGGACCTCTTCATAGTCAACGGTGGCCTTACGTGGCTGATCCCGATGGAGAGCAACCTGCTGCGCAACAATGGCAACGGCACTTTCTCTGACGTGTCGACCCAGGCCGGAGACTTCTTCCAACAGCGGTATGTCAGCCGCTGTGCCGCGTTTGCAGATTATGACAATGACGGATACATCGACGGGTTCATCACCACATTGGGCTCCCATGGAATTCTGCTGCACAACACTCCGCCTGAGGGAAAGCGGAATCACTGGTTGACTATCAAGCTGATAGGAACCGTGAGCAATCGTGATGGATACGGAGCAAGCGTGGAAGCCATCGCCGGCAACCTACATCAGTACCTTCAAACGGGATCGGAATCCGGCTACCTCTCACAAAATGACCCGCGGCCGCACTTCGGGCTGGGACAGAACACAGAAGTGGAAGAACTCATCATTCGCTGGCCCAGCGGAATCGTTCAGCGGTTCGAACATATAAAAGCCGATCAGATTTTGACCGTTAAGGAGCCGGCTAGTCACCCACAAGCCGAAGCTGTGAAGAAGGGCAAATGACGATGTATCGGGTGGACAGGAAGTTACAGGCACGGACACGGTGGACGTCACTTTGGATTTCCGTGAACGTTTTTTGTCTAGCCATTGCTGGACTGTGCTGCCACCAGGCGACGGTTTCAGCGTCCACATGGAGCACGAAATGGAACTCCGGGATCAAGTATCTGGATCCAGTGGCTCTTGCGATGTCCCCGGACGGAAGCCGGCTTTACGTCGTATGCGAAGGTCTCGATAGACTGCTTGTAGTCAATACACGCAACCGGCAGGTAGTTGGCATGGTCCGAGTCGGTCGTAAGCCTGAAGGGATTACCTTATCACCGGACGGTAAGACGCTTTATGTAACCAATGAGTGGAGCAACTCAGTCTCGGTAGTCGATGCAAGTACGCTGCACGTCATCCGGACATTGCGAGCCGGTTGGGATCCGGTGGGTGTCACAACCGACCGTGCTGGAAATTTCCTTTACACCGCAAACACTCTTGGCAACGATATTTCAGTCATCAATCTTTCGACAGGGCAGGAAATCAAGCGTCTCGCCGCTGGGCATTTTCCCGAATACATCGAACTTTCCGCGGACGGCAAATGGGTCTACGTTTCCAGCCTGCTGGCCAAACTTGGGCCGCCCGATGATCCGCCGGAGTGCGAGCTAACGATCATAAGCACGAACAAACAGATCGTAATGAATCGGGTCATGGTACCCGGGGTCATCCAGCTTCGTTACATTGCACAAGTGCCAGCGCGGCAAGGCGGATACCTTCTGATTCCGTTTGAACAGCCCCACAATCTGGTTCCGCTTTTGCGGCTTCAGCAAGGCTGGTACATGTCGCATGGGATGGCAGTGATTCGACTGTCTCAAGGCAACGACCAGAAAGCTAGAATCTCTGAGCTTCTGCTCGATAATATGGACCAGGCATTCGCGAACGATTTCGGAGCAGCCACAACGCCAGACGGCAAACTGGCGCTGATTACAGCGTCTGGCGCCAATACTGTTTCAGTGATCAGCATCGCAAGGCTGAATCAATTGCTGGGACAGATTCCGGCGTCAAATTCCGAAGCTCTATCTCATCGACTCGATACCGCTCAGAAATTCGTAATCCAGCGGCTGCCGACCGGGCGTGATCCGACTGCCGTGGTGGTTTCACCCAATGGCCAGTTTGCGTATGTTGCGAACCACACGGACGACACGATTACGGTCGTAAACCTTCGGCAGTTGACGATCGCCTCCACGATTGACCTTGGCGGCCCCAGACAGATCACAGTTGCGCGGCGCGGCGAGCAATTGTTCTATGATGCAAGTTTTGCTTACCAGGGGCAACTGTCATGTTCGAGCTGCCACCCGCACGGCGGCTCTGAGGATGGGCTGGCATGGAGCCTGGAGATGCCGGTCCTGGGCCGCAACGTTCCGGAAAACCGGACTTTGCTTGCGATTCGCGGCACCTCGCCCTTTGATTGGAATGGCATCAATCCCAATATCCAGACGCAGGATGGTCCGCGGAGCGCCGCCCTTATCTTCCGGTCGCAAGGTTTCAGTAACTCCCAGGTCAGAGCGCTGGTGACTTATATCCGATCGCTCACGCTGCCTCCCAATCCGCATGTCGCGAGGGACGGCACACTCACGCATTCCCAGGAGGTCGGGAAGCAACTTTTCTTCAGGACAAAGACGGACAACGGGAAAATCATTCCGCTGGACCAGCGGTGCTATTACTGCCATTCGCCGCTGTCTCACTACACATCGCGGGTTCGGATGGATGTGGGGACATCCACAAAATACGACACGATCCAGCAATGGGATGTGCCACAGCTCCAGGGAGTCTGGATGCGGCCGCCATACCTTCACAACGGCGAAGCCATGACACTCGAAGAGATTTGGACGAAGTTCAATCCCGATGACAAGCACGGGTACACCTCGGACATGAACAAGAACCAGTTGAACGACCTGATCCAGTTTTTGAAGACCTTATAGAGCAACATCGCGATCGGGTGCCTGTTGCCGGTCGTGGAGGGAGAGATGAAAAAGTCATTGCGTGTTTGTCTCGTATTGTGCACGGGGTTGTTTCTACTTTTGCCCGCCAGAGGGATTGCCCAGGTCCCTGCGCTCTATACCAGATGGGTTAATTACACAGCGGCTGATGGCTTTCCCCGGGGAGAAGTCTTCTCCGTGGCTGTGAACGGCGACCAGATCTGGGCGGGGACGGAGCATGGGCTGGTAATGCTTCGGAACGGTCATGTCCAAAAGGTGCTGACCACTGCGGATGGTCTGGCAGGGGACGCAGTCATCTCGGTTGCGATCGACAAACTGACCGGAGACGTCTGGGCTGGGACCTTTGGCGGGCTTAGCCGGTATTCGGCAGGGCAGTTCAAGAACTACACCAATCTCACCAGTGGTCTGGCCAACGATCTCGTCTACAGCGTGGCTCTCCAGGGAAAGTACGTGTGGGCGGCGACGGCTGCAGGAATAAGCCGGCTAAATACGGACACGGGGAGTTGGGAAATCTTCAGCGAGCAAAACTCACCTTTTGCTGAGCCATGGGGTTATGCCTTAGCTGTTGGCACGAAGAAGATCTATATGGGGCTTTGGGGCGGCGGTGTTCTCGTCTACGACCCAGTCGGCCATTATTGGCGGCCTTACACAGACCCAGACGACTCTATGGAGATTGTTCTGTACCGGAACCAAGGCCTGATCTCCAACATGGTGAGCAGCATTGCCTATGACGAATCAGCCGGAATGTTCTGGGTGGGCAGCTACTTTGGTCTTAGCGGTTATGACGGACGAAACTGGCATAACTACCTCGCCAAGGACAGCGGTCTTGCCTCAAATTTCATCAACGGAGTTGCGGCCTCTGGTAGCGTCGTCTGGATCTCGACGCAAAAAGGCCTGAGCGAATTTGATTACAAGACGAATACATGGGTAACGTATCGCCCTGCGAATTGGCGCGCGCTCGACACCGCTACGTCGGGCAAGGCGCATCAAGGCGAAATTCTAATCACTTCTCCCAATGGCAAAACACGCAGGATGGAGACATCCACATCACTTCCTCACAACTACATTCTGAACGTCGCTTACCAGGGTAAGACGATCTGGGTCGCTACAGCCGACGGTCTAAGTCATGGTTTTCCTCAAACTACCAAGGAGTAACACAACAATGAGTCAGCTACAGATCGACAACGAAGTCATCACGATGGAAGAAGCCTATAAGCCGGTCTCGAAGAAGGCGATCAGTGCGCCCAAGGCGCTCAACGAGGCGTATTGCTATGATCGTCCCTCCTCGTTCTCACGTGGCCTGCGCCTGGACATCAAGGGTGTAACTTTCCTCCTGATTTCTGGCACCGCCAGCATTGATGCGAACGGCGTCAGTATTCACGAAGGGGATTTTCGTGCGCAGACCTTGCGCACCTACCAGAACATTACAGATCTATTGGAGTCCGAAGGAGCAACCTGGAAAGATGTGGTTCGAACCAGTTGCTACCTGCGTGATATCGAACGCGACTACGCGGCCTTCAATGAAGTTCGCACCGAATTCTTCAACCAGCAGGGACTCGACCCTCTTCCAGCCTCCACTGGAATTCAGGCCATTCTCTGCCGCCCCGAGCTGCTGATCGAAATGGAAGCAATGGCCATCTTCGAATCTGACCGCGGTGCGGATAGGAAGGAAAAGAAGTAGGGGGCTTCCTGAATGGGTAGTGTTAGAGGGCTTAAGCGCAAGTGTCAGCCACCGGGGAGCCGTCTCGTTGAAGTCCCCGGTGAAGCCCGTCCGGTTTCGGCATCTCTACCGTTTTCGATCATGCCGGGGCGGGCAAGTAGTACCGGGCCGGACAAAGGAGGACAGCGATGAAAATTGCTGGACAAATGAGCCTTGCTGATCTGCCGCGGGTGTGCCCCTTGTTGTGCCGCTCGAACAATCCGGAATTCGGCGAGGACGAAACGCGCGTCGTCGAAGTGCTTGGCGTGCGGTTTGGCGACGAGCGTCCGGTTGTAATTGGTGGGCCTTGTGCAGTGGAGACGCGCGAGCAGACATTTAACGTTGCCCGTGCAGTCAGGTATGCCGGGGCGGACATGTTGCGCGGTGGAGCGTTCAAGCCCCGCACCTCGCCGCACGGCTTCCAAGGTACCGGTCGGGATGGGTTGCGCATCCTTAGCGAGGCGCGCGAAGAAACAGGCCTACCCGTCGTTACCGAGGTTATGGACACGCGTCTCGTAGAACAGGTAGCGGAATACACGGACATGATTCAGATCGGTTCGCGCAATATGCAGAACTTCACATTGCTGGCCGAGGTTGGACGTGCGGGAAAGCCTGTTCTATTGAAACGGGGCATGGCTGCGAGCCTCGTGGAGTGGCTGGGTGCGGCTGAATATATAGCCGAGCAAGGCAATCTAGACATTGTTCTGTGCGAACGCGGTATCAAGGCATTTGCCAGCGGCGAATACTCGCGCTTCGTGCTCGACTTGAATGTGATTCCGGCGGTTCGCGCTCATACGTTCCTGCCGGTCATTGTGGATCCAAGCCACGCGACCGGTGTCGCATCAATGGTCGAGCCAGCAAGCCGCGCAGCATTGGAGTTCGGGAGCCAGGGATTGATCATTGAAGTCGCTGACCCTGCCGCAGCACGGCCTATGTGTGATGCCGTACAGGCAATTGCCCCGGAAACACTCGCCCGCATTGTCCAATTTGCCCGCGCACATTCCAGCAGCGCGGTTGAAGGAGTCAGGTGCGTATGACTATCGCAGAGTGGCAGCTAGCTAAAGCCGAAGGAGGGGCCAAGCCGGCCCAAGTACTCACGGGCAAAAGAAGCGGGATAAGTCGACGGAGGCTTGTGACCATGCATGTGAAGACCCTCGCCCCATTGCTTTTCGTGGTGTTCTGCGTTGCTGCCTGGCCGCAGTCTTCATCCTCGAAGAGCGCCTCGGAGAACGCGCCAAATCAGATGCCGTACGCCAACATGCCGGCGTCGGCAGTTCCGTTCGGCAGGTACCGCAAACCGTATTACGAGTGGTACGTAACGCCGAACACCGTGGCGTATCACGGTGCAGCGCGCAGCGCTCCCGATCCGGAGTTGAGCACCCTGAAGACCATCAACATCGGTTTCCTAGGCCCTATTGGCAAGGACGATCCTGTCGCTATTTATGGGATTCCAATGCTGCACGGCGCGCAAATGGCCATTGATGATGCGAACGGTCATGGCGGTTACCGCGGGAAGCCATTCTCGCTCAAGGTGTACGACGACCTGCCCTTGTGGGGCGCGTCCTCCATGGACATTGTAAAGATGTATTACAACCAGCATGTCTGGGCCATGCTTGGTTCCATCAACGGTGACAACACGCATGTTGCGTTGCGCGCGGCGCTGAAGTTGCAGCTTCCGATAATCGACACGGCTACGACCGACCCTACTGTTACGGAGACCCGGATTCAGTGGCTGATCGACAATTTTCCTGATGACCGTCAGCAGGGCTATGCTCTTGCGGATTACATCTTTAAACAGTTGAAGTTGAAGAATGTCGGGATTCTGCGAGTGAATGCCAACTACGGCCGACGGGGGTACGACGAGTTTTTCAAAGACTCCCGCCGTATGGGTTTCCAGCCAGTCCTGGTGATGAAGTATCCTCCCGGAGCACAAAGTTTCACAGAGCAACTGCAAACCTTGAAGCAACTACAGATCGACGGCCTAGTGATCTGGGGAAATGCGCATGAGGCGGGATTGATTGTAAAGCAGATGCGCTCGATGGGCATGAAGCAGCCGGTTTTCGGAAGCAGCCGGGTGGCATACCCGGACGTCATCAAGGTTGCCGGTGCAGCGGCGAATGGTCTTGTTGCCGTTTCGGCGATTGATCCGTCAAGCAAAGACTCAAGATGGCTGGCATTTCGTCGCGAATACGTGGCGCGCTACCAGGTCGAGCCCGATGCCTATGCAGCCCACGCTTATGACGGTATGACGATGTTAGTCGCGGCCATCCGGAAGGAGGGGCTCAATCGTGCTCGTATCATGGATGCTCTGCGCCAGTATGAGATGAGGTCTTATCAGGGCGTGAGCGGGAGGGCTTTTTTTGACTACACATTGAACAATATTGCTCCCGTTACATTTGCAAAAGTGGTGAACGACCATTTTGTCTACTGGCCAGAACACCGGACGGATTGGAAGGGAACTTCGCGCGGTATTCCTGCAGTGAGTAAAACGAAGGCCTTACCTGCGAAGGCCAGTTCATCCAAAACGACGGGGTTTTGAGTTGAAGATGCGAGAGTCTTCTCTAGTTCGATTCAGTGGGGTGATGGGACTGGTGTGCATGCTGCTGCTGGTGGATGGCATCCCGCTCCATGCGCAAAGGACCAGCGAGCCACATCCCTACGATTCGATCGCCGCAAACGGCGTGACTTATGCGGGGCCGGGAAGGGAAGCAGCATTTGACCTGCGGGGCGGCACTGTTCGCATCGGTATTGTGGTTCCGATTCACGGGCCGCAGAAAGCGGATGGCGAAGCGATCATCGCGGCGGCGAAGATCGCCATTGAGGACGGATCCAGACGGCCGTTGCCAGGCGACCGTCGTATTGCACTCGCAATCGCAGATGAAAGCGTTCCGCCATGGGGTTTGCTCGGCGACGAGATCATCCATCTCGTCATGCAGGACAATGTAGTTGCCGTTGTTACCGGTGCTGATGGTGTGGCAGCGCATTTAAGCGAACAGATTGGCAACAAGATAGGCGTCGCCACGCTGACCCTCTCAGGCGACGACACGTCCACGGAGATCAATATGCCGTGGATCTTCCGGATGGGGCCGAGCGATGCGCAGCAAGCCAAGGCGATGGTACGGAATATCTATCAAATGCACGCCTACAAGCGCGTCGTGCTTGTTTCAGGGCAAGGACACGATGGCCAGA
>JAJXZK010000305.1 GCA_021780095.1 Acidobacteriota bacterium
CTCGCGAATCATCGCTTCGTTCATGCGGGACTGCGCAAGCGGGCTGCTGGCCAGCGTGTGAAATGACTTTTTGTCGAAGAGCGCAATAATCGGCATCACCGGCAGCTTCTCGCTGTGCGCGCGATCGAGTACAAGGTTGTTGGGCGCGCCGGTAACGAGGCCGTTTTCGTCGACCTGGTACCAGGTGGGCACCAGCAGATCGATCTGCCGGGAATGCGCCAGAAACGATTCGACGGAGTTCTGGTCGTTCGACATGTAGAAAAGTGCACGCGGACGCGCCCACGAAGGGCAGGAGAGCGCGAGGGCCAGAGAAAGCACAAACAGAATTCGTTTCATATCATCCTTCAAAAAAGTGGAGTCATGCGGTGCGTGAATGATTACGGCAGCGGCTCACCTGGCTACGAGCCGAAGCGTCAGGATCTGATGCGGCCGAACCTTGATCGTAAATGAGTGTGGATCGCCGGGAACGATTGGTTCTTGATCGCGCTCCACTGCGTCCGTGCGGAAAAGTTGTGCAATCGAGAACAACGGCACATCGATTTTGACTGTGCGCCGCTGACCTCCGAGGTCGATCAACCGGAGAATGGTTCCATTGCCGTCCTCTGCCGGCTTCCAGGTATCAAACAGCAGGTCCGGATCTTCAACGGAGAGGAAGCTTCCCTGATTGCCGTTCAAGCGTCCGGGTGCGTTGATCGCCTTGTCCTGAGATTGAATCTGATCCTGCTCCAGCGGCGTCACCGCCTCCCACGCCATGCGGCTCAGTGCGGGAGCATCTGTCTGCGCCGAGCTGGTGATGACATAGCGGAAGCGGAAATGCCCGCCCTGCGCAGCGCGATAGTTTGTGTGCCAGTAATTGTTCATCGTGTAGGAGAAGATGGTTCCGGGCCGCTGGCCGAAGCTGACCGGCCAGTCGCCGCGGTTGATGTCGCCAAGCGTCACCAAGGATGCGTCCAGAGGCATTACTGTCCCGGAAACGCCGTCCTGCTGCACTGAGACCCAGTGCTGAACGGAGAACCACTCGTGGCCGGCGCCGGGGTACATGTCCTTCGCAGGGTCAACAACTCCGTTCTGGATCTCGTACTGAAATTGCGGATGCGTCATGGCAAACGGGAAGGCGAAGTAAACGGCTTCCTTCTTCAGTTCGGGTTTCTTGTCGACATTTTCGATCAGCTCAATTTTCTTTTCGTCTTTGAAGACGCGGATTTCGGTGCGAATCTGAGGCGTGTCTTCTGCGGACGAGACGAGACCCGCGCGCCAGCCCCAGGGCGTTTGCTCGATCGAGATCAGGCGACCGTTTTGTGCCGGGTTGAGATGAAGCTCAGGCTTGGGAGACACGGCGCGATACTGCAAGACGCTGTTCGGCTCCGTATCGCCTCCGGTAACGTAGACGTATTGGCCAAAGCGCAGAGAGTTGTGCGTGTCCACCAGTTCCTTATTCAGTTGCTTGTCGTAGATGCTGCGGATGCTGCCTGACGACGGGTCGAGTTCGACGCGATAGAACGGACTCTCGATGGTCGTCGACATTGTTGCTTGCGGAGCAGGCTGCGGCGCGTGCGCAGTTCTCAGTTCGTAGACTTTGTATCCCACCGCCGGAACCTGGCTTGCACGGAACTCCACTCTGCGAAAGTTCGGGCCCTCGTGCAATACCACGTAGGGAACAGCTTGTTTCGTAGCGCGGTCGGCGATTTCCATGCCTTTATCCAGGTCAATCGTGACCAGGCCGTCGCGCTTCCAACTGAGTGGATTGAAGACGATGAGGCTGCCCACACCGGCGGAGATGGAATCGGCCAGCGACGCCATGCTGCTGCGGAGAATGTTGCCGCGCAGCTCAGCGGCCGCAGTCGCGCGCGAGTTCTTCACGCGAAGCTGCTGCCTGGCCTCGTTGCTGTCCGGATCAGAGACGCTGTTCCACGAGGTAAACGTGTGTTCGTCCATCAGCACCATGTCGGCCCACATAGAATCGAGCGCCTCGCGATCAGCCGCGAGACGCGGATTCACGAGTGAGCTGATGGCGGCGAGCTTCTCCGCAGAGGGCGCCCGGCTTTCGTTCTCGCGCTCCATGGCTGCATAAAGCGCATCCGAGCCGATGCCGTCTTCCCAGTACGGTCCGCCGTCGCCACGCACCGTGGGAATCGTGTTGCCAAACTGCGCCGCGATGTTGGCCAGCGCGCTGTGAAAGCCCGAGTACACGATGTGCGGATAGGCGTAGATGCCATTCCACTCGCCGGCAAGCTCAGCTTGCTGCGGAAACAAGTCCGTGTTCTCCACTTGCGTGCCGAAGAGAATGGCCGCGCTGGCGCGATAGCCGGGGTGCTCGTACATCTGAAGGAAAACCGGCAAAATCTCCTCGCCGGTTTCTGTTATTGGCGGCAGGCCGAAGAGAAACTGCATTTGCATGTAATGCCGCGAATACCACATCAGCACCTTGCCGCCATCCGGACCTTCCCACCAGAATGGGCTGTTCTCGTTCAGATGTCCTTGTAGCAGCACGGGAGCACGGTCGTTATTGCTTCCGGCGGCGAAGTACTGGATTCCGGCGGCAGCCAGTATCGACGCATACGACCAGGAATAGGATGGTACGTCGGTGATGTTGGCGTAGTTGAAGGGCGTGCCGTGGGTGCGGCTGAAATCGGCGCTGGGATAGAGCGAACGAATGAGCGTCTCCGCGGTTGGGAACCCTGTGAGCAGGTTGCTGGATTGCGCGGGAACAAAAATCTTCTGCTCGCGAATGGCGCTGACGATTCGTTCCTTCTCGGCGGGAGTGCGCGTCTTCAGGAACTGTTCCAGGTTCCAGTCACCGTCGGTGCTAAATCGGAAATCGGGATGTTTTCCGGTCAGGTCCATGGCCTCATCGAGGATGCGGCTTTGAATCGCCGCGACCTTCGCCTGGTAGTCCGTGTAGCCGATGTCGAGATGAACATGCGGCACAAGGAACAGCGTCCACTTCTTTTGGGGTTGCAG
>JAJXZK010000196.1 GCA_021780095.1 Acidobacteriota bacterium
CCATCCTTTGATTCAGTAAAGACGATGTGATCATTCAGCGCCCATACCGCATAGAGCGTCCCGTTCGGGCCAACCGCCCCGTCGAACCCCTCCAGCGCTCCGTTGTCATCGCGAGGCAGTCCTCGCACCTTTGAAATCTCGATTGGTTTGGACCAAGTTACGCCGTCATCAGTCGAGCGCGAAAATAACATGCGCGAATCCGTCAGCGTCCAGCGCGTCCATCCTACGTAGAGGTTCCCGGCGTACTTGCTCTTTGAGGTATCCGCAACGATGTAGGGCTTGTCCTCAAACGGAATATCCGGCTTCGTCGGCTGTGCGATGACTGTGCGCAATTCTGGCTCCCAGGTCCTGCCGCCATCCAGCGAACGCCGCACAAGGATGCCATTGCGTGTGGCACCGTGCCCCCAGTAATTGAACGTGCCGAGCTTGTCGAAGGCAATGCAGCTCATAAACGCGTGCCCTTTGTTGTCGAAAACGGTCGAAACATCACCGGAGACCCGGTAATCTTTAGGTGTCACGCCATCGGCCAGCTTCCAGGTGCGCCCCGCATCCTCTGAAAAAGCAGCCTGTGCCCTTACTTGAAACACCACCACTACCTGCTTAGGATTCAGCGGATTCACCGAAACGCCAGGTTCAGAAAATGGTCCCGGGCTCGGAGTCAGATCTGTGACTGACGCGCCCGGAGCCATCGGCAGGTTCGATTGTGAAAAGGCGGGCAGTCCGAAGGTCACAATGGTTGCGGCGAGAAACAAGCGGCGGCAGCTATTCAAGCGTTCCAATGCGCAGAAGCTCCTTATCTGTGGCAGATCAGGTCGAATTGTACCGTTTTCTGCGTGTCGGTGAAGAAGGCTCGCGGGGTGCCGGTCTTATACTTGGTGACCAGCTCTTGCTTTGCCGCCCGCTATTGGAACCTGTTCCACGATCTCCACGTTGAACCCCTGCAATGCAGGCACATGGGTCGGCGTGTTGGAGAGCAACCGGATCTTCTGGATGCCGAGATCAGCAAGAATCTGCCCGCCAAGTCCGACCTGACGCAGGATGCGTTGCTGGCGATCGGCCTCGGGCACACGCGCCTGCCGGTGAAACAGAATGCGATGAGGTTCGATGGAACGATCTATGTCGAATCCGCGGCTCGTATTGTGCAGATAGACCAGCGCGCCACGGCCCTCTTGAGCGATCTGGCGGAGCGATTGCTCGACAAGATGATGGCAGTCGCAAATGGTTCCACCGAAGACATCACCTGCAAGGCAGTGCGAATGCACGCGGACCAGAACTGGATCGTCGCCCTCGGAAACGTCGCCCCTCACCAGCGCAAGATGGCTCTCTCCTCCATCGACCTCGCTCTCATAAGCGATCACGCGGAACTCCCCGTATGCAGTCGGCAGTATGCTCTCAGCAACGCGGAAGATGTAGCGCTCATGCTGTAACCGGTACCGGATGAGTTCGGCAACGGTGAGCATCTTGAGGCCGTGCTGCCCGCAAAATCTGGTTAAGTCTGGTACGCGCGCCATCGTTCCGTCATCATTCATGATTTCGCAGATGACGCCGGCAGGGATAAGACCGGCCATGCGGGCCAGATCCACGGAGGCTTCCGTCTGTCCGGCGCGAACCAGGACCCCGCCGCGCCTTGCACGCAGAGGAAACACGTGACCGGGGCGCGCAAGATCGTGCGCGGTTGAACGCGCGTCGATCGCCACTTTGATGGTATGTGCGCGGTCGTGCGCTGAGATTCCTGTCGTCACGCCTTCGCGCGCCTCAATCGTCTCAGTAAACGCTGTGCCGAAGCGCGACGAGTTCTGTTGTGTCATCGGGCCCAGCCGAAGATAGTCCGCCCGCTCTTCGGTCAGCGTAAGACAGATCAGCCCGCGGCCATACCGTGCCATGAAGTTAATAGCTTCAGGCGTGACAAACTCGGCTGCAAGAGTAAGGTCGCCCTCATTTTCGCGGTCCTCGTCATCAACTACGACGATCATGCGTCCGGCGCGAATCTCGTCGAGTGCGGCCGGGACGTCGATAAAGGCAGAATCGAGCATATAAAACTATTGTCCGTCAGTTTTGATTTTGTGACGAGCACTTTGCCAAAGCGTGACTGCGCGATGGGCCATAGAGGTTACCTTGTCAATATGCCCCGTACCTTTGTTCTGCGTGATCAAATCACGGTGCGAGCGCCAATGGAACGGTGCTTCTTGCTGTCAACGAACCTGGAAATCGTCGCCAAAACATTGAAGATGCGGCCATCGATGGAGCGGAAGGGAAGTTGCGTCCGGCGCGGCGATCGCGTGCGATGGAGCGGATGGCAGCTGGGCCTCCCGCAGTTTCATGAGAGCCTGATTGAGCCGTTCGTTCCGCCCGTTTACTTCCGCGACAGCATGATTGCTGGACGATTTGCATTTTTCGCTCACGATCACCGCTTCGCAGAGTTCAACGACGGCGCCGTGCGCCTGTCCGATGAAGTTCGCTTTCAAATGCCGCTGGGCTGGCTGGGCGAGTGCGTCGGGCGATGGGTGCTGGTACCTCACATTCGCAGCCTGCTCCGCAAGCGCTTCCAATTGCTGAAGGGCCTCGCGGAAGGAGAGGGCTGGCGCAGGTATGTTGCCGGGGAGGTCACTGCAGATTAAGCCGGAATTGTGCGCAAAATCACTTCTAAAGGCAGCAAAATGGGCGTACTATCCTGCACGGCGTTGAATTCCTGAAGGACGAAGGAGTTAGCCATGCTGATTCGAGTTCTGGCGGTAATTCCAATGGCCGCTCTGCTGGGAGCGGCTCCCTATATGTTGCAACAGTCGCAGCCAGCCCAATCCACCCAACCCGCCCAAACGGCCCAACAGGCAAGTTCGTCGGAGGCCGCATATTTTGGGGTTCCGGCAAACATCTCGGCCGAGACCAATCCGGTGAATCCTACGCCGGCACAATTGGACATGTCGAAAAAGATGTACAGCTACGATTGTGCAATGTGCCAC
>JAJXZK010000281.1 GCA_021780095.1 Acidobacteriota bacterium
TCGGTGCGTCAGCCTGGTGCGTTGGGCCGCTCCTGCTTCTGAGTCTCGGAGTCGGAGGCGCTTGGATCGGCCACTTAACCGCCCTCGAACCGTACCGCCCCATATTCATTGTGCTGACGGTTCTGTTCCTCGGCCTCGCTTTTCGAAAGCTGTATCTCATGCCCCAGAGCTGCGCCCAGGAAGATAGCTGTGTTGCAGACCGTACGCGATACGCACAGCGAATTGTCTTCTGGATATTGGTGCCGATAACGCTCGGCCTCGTCGCTAGTCCTTGGATTTTGCCGATTTTCTATCGTTGAAAGGAATCAACAATGCGTAAGCCTCTTGCCGCTCTCCTCATCTGTCTGCCAGTATCCGCGTTTGCTGCAGCCCCGCAGACCGCCGTCCTCGACATACAGAATATGACCTGCTCCATGTGCTCGATCACCATTCACAAGGCGCTTGAGAAGGTGCCGGGAGTAATCGAGGCGACGGTGGACTACGACCATAAGACTGCAACTGTAAAGTATGACGCGGACAAAACAAGCCCGTCTGCACTCGTGAAGGCAACAACTAATGCCGGCTTTCCTTCGACCCTGCATGGCGGAGGCCAGAAGTAATGACGACGGCGACGGCCATCATGGAATCAACGTTGACCTGCCCGCAATGTGGTCACGCGACATTAGAGGAAATGCCCTCGGATTCCTGTCGCTTCTTCCATGAGTGTGTTCAGTGTCACGCTGTGCTGCGGCCCAAAGCCGGTGATTGTTGTGTCTTCTGCTCTTACGGCTCCGTAAAATGCCCGCCGATTCAGTTGCGGGGCCGTTGTTGCAATGATTGAACGACCGCGTATGAGATTGAGGTAGTCTTCCGAGTCGATAACAGGAAACTCCCATCTCCTCATCTACTGCCGAGTGGTCGGTCATCCAGAAGTGATAAATGTGGCCACATCGTGTCTCCTTGATGCAAAGGAGGCAGCATGCTCGAACACCACGTAAGTGCAAAAATCACTCGGAAAAGGCTCTATGCGGGGCCTGCCGCTACACGCATCGCGTCGCCATTTCCAACAACCGCTTGGTCAGCATCGACGATGGCCGGGTGCAGTTCCACTGGAAAGACTATCGCCACAGCAGCCAAGTCAAAATCATGGAGTTGGATGCCGAGGAATTCATCCGCCGTTTCCTGCTGCATGTTCTGCCCGAAGGCTTGCAACGCATTCGCTACTACGGCTTCCTGGGCAATCGCTACCGGCAACAGAAACTGGCTCTCTGCCGCCGTCTCCTCGGCATGCAGTCCTCGGGCACGACAGTGCAGGTGAAGGATTTTCGCCAACGCTACGAAGAACTGACCGGCCACTCCTTGTTGCTTTGCCCGCAGTGCCGACGCGGAAAGATGGTGGTAGTGGAAACCTCCCCGCCATTCGTCTGCCGGGCGACAGATCCCATCGACTCGTCATGATCCGTCGCACCACAACTCGCATTGTTCCCAAGTTGGCGTTCCCAACTCACCGCGTTCGTGTGGCCCGATCACTGCCACGTCCTTACCTCCGGCCCGGAGACATCGACGAATCACGCTACGCATCGGCCCATCTTCCTTCAGCCACGGATCAGCGGGCTATGCGAGCCGCCGATCACGCGCTTCAAGAACGCCTTCGAGCCCATTCAATACCCAAACCGTCAGCAGCAGTGGAGCGGTTTAGTCCAATCCATTTTTAGCCCACCGGTGCGGCCCGAACTTTTTTCCCCTCACCGAAAGCTCCCCCTCGCCGCACCGCCGGGCTAAAAATGCTCTGCATTATGCGGTGATCCGCATAACGCTCACTGCGACATCGAGGGCTTCTACTCGACGTGGTTTACAAGAGACCGCCACCGGCTGGGGTTCATACAGAACCTACTCCGCTGGCCCTGTCATGGAGATCCGAAATTCACTTTCAGCGATGTGGAACAGGCGATCCAGCGGGTCGTACGCGAGCGCAACTACCTGGCGCGGTACGAACTGCGAGCAGCCGAGGCGTTGCGTGCTGCGGAAATGACTGAGCTGAAGCGTCTGGAGGCAAAATATCGAGTGCCTCCGGCAACCGAAAGTGCTACGCCGCCACCAGAGACAATGACAGGCGAGACGCCCGCAGTCGAAAGCGATCCACCGGCCAGTTTGATTCAGATGAGTCTCTTTTAGCCGATTCCAACTCTAGCTCGCACGACACTTCACAAGGAGAAGATTGACCATGTCCACTCTGACCGTCGCAGCCCTCAAACGCGAATTCGTCTATGGAAATCAGGTGATCGACGATCCCAACCCTGCTCTCTCCATCGACCAGGTGAGAGATGCGCTGACCGCCGCTTACCCGGAAATCGCCACGGCCGCTCTTGCCGGACCCGAAGTCACGGCCACGGCCGTGCGCTACACCTTCAGCCGGGCCATCGGAAGCAAGGGCTGACATGAAAGAGCTGAAAGCCGACCATCCTCACTTGCTTGCGGAACTCCATCGGCTTGAGAGCACGCCGCCTAAAAGAGCCGACCGGCTCGTGGCGAGGCACCTGAAATGCGAAGAGTCACAAAGTCTGGCGCACGCCGTCGCGGAGGCGGCCAGGAGATCGTCGTCCGGCACGATGCCCGTCCTCCAGCCTCCCGGCGACCTGCTTGCGCCCCTGATATAGCGCTACTGGGACGGGGTTGTGGGGAAACCATCCCGTCCCTCCGGCACATTCGTGCGAGCTACACTCTTGAAACCAACGGCGAGCGCCTCTACCGGCTGTGCGCGGCGCTGGTGGAGCGGAATCTTGCCGACGCGAAGCTATGGCAGCAAAGCGGAAGGGTTGCCGTGGTCTTCTCGCGCAACGCCATCCAGAAACTGATCGAGGAATTCTCGGGCGACGCGCTCGATAACGAGATCGAGTATTGCTGCGAAGTCAGGGACGACGTGGGGACCGGATACTGGCGGAACGGCGCGCTCGACGACGGCAAGCTCATGGCCGCG
>JAJXZK010000311.1 GCA_021780095.1 Acidobacteriota bacterium
AATCTTCGGCAACCCTTCCAGCCGCCACTTCCGCCCCTGCGCCAGCCACCCAGGTGGCGCTGGTGAAAGCGATCAGCTCGGTGCAGGGAATTCGCGACAATCAACTGATCGGCTATGGCATTGTTGTCGGCCTGCAAAACTCCGGTGACAGCCAGATGACGTATTTCCCCTTGCAAACATTGCTGTCCACGCTGCAGCGTCTGGGAATCACGGTTCCGTACCCGCTCACGTCCATCATGGTGAAAAACATGGCCGGCGTTTTCGTCGAGGCGAGCTTGCCGCCGTTCGCTCAGCCGGGCTCGAAGATCGACATCACCGTGTCGTCGACGGGAGATGCGCGCAGTTTGTCCGGGGGCATGCTCCTGATGGCGCCTCTCTATGGTGCGGATGGCGAAATCTACGCGGAAGCGCAGGGGCCACTGGTCGTCGGCGGATATTCGATTGCGCAGAACGGCAATGCGAAACAGATGAATTTTCCGACCACCGCAAGGGTTCCCAATGGAGCGACGGTGGAGCGCGCCATCCCCGTGGACCTGCTGCATCGCAAGACGCTGACGCTGCTTTTGAATGATGCGGATTTTGAAACCGCGACCCGTGTGGCGGCCACGATCAATCATTCTCTGGGCAGCCCGCTGGCACACGCAATCGACAGCCGCCGCATTGATTTGATGGTGGCGCCCGGACAGGATGTGCCGCAATTGCTGGCCCGGGTTCAGTCGCTCTCCGTAGAAGTATTTCCTCCGGCCCGCGTGGTGGTGAATGAGCGCACCGGGACCGTTGTCATTGGCGGCAATGTACGGCTGCAACCCGTTTCCATCCTGCATGGCGGCCTGCAGATTGACGTGGAATCCCATTTTGATGTGTCGCAGCCCAATCCATTTGGAAGCGGGACAACACAGGTGGTGCAGCAGACGCAGGTGCAGGCGAACAATCTTCCGGTAAATCGCATTGAACTGAAAGAAGGCGCTACAGTGGACGACCTGGTGCGAAACCTGCAATCGATCGGCGCGACTGCAACCGACGTAATTTCCATTTTGCAAGCCATGAAACAGGCCGGATCGCTCGAAGGCGATCTGGAGGTCATGTAGCCATGAACATTTCAAACTCTCCGCTGGTACCGGCTCCTCAGTCGACGTCGCACGCAGCTGCAAGCCGGCAATTAGAGAAAGCTGCCAATGCCTTTGAAGCCAATTTCTTAGGGGAACTAATGAAACCAATGCGTGAAGATCCGCTGTTCGGCAATGGCAGCGGTCTGGGTGGAGACACTCTAGGCAGTGACGGTCCCAGCAGCGGCAGCATGGGAACCATCGGCAGTCTGGCCTCGGAGGCACTGGCGCAAGCCATCGTCAGGCAGGGCGGCCTGGGGATTGCGAAGATAGTTCTTTCCCAGCTGGTGCCAGTCGAACAGACTGACTCGCAAGCGGGAAAATCCATGGCAGCGACAACGTGCGGTGGATGTGCGCCGAACTTGACCATGACGCCGGAGGTCTCAAGCGAAGCCGGGACTATCGCGATGCTCGGGGAAGGAAACCGATCCTCCGCTGCGGTACACGAGCCTGCAAAAAGTTCGGCGGACAAACCGGCACGGAAAGGAACTTTCGTGGAAGGGCGGGACGGTTCGATGCCAGACGAAATCCTTCACCCCTTAGGCTTGCTGAAAAAATGATCGAGTCGCGCGTGGAGAGAATTCCCAGGGAGATTCGCTGGCGGATTGGAAACCGATCCGGTCCGGGTTTTTAGGCCAGAAACGCTAAAGTTCGCAGCGGATTTGCCGATTTGTTCAGTTGTGGAGGGATATGCAATGAACCTGTCCGGAATTCTCAATGGTCTTCCCGACCTACTTCGTTCGCAGCACACGGGCAATTCGGCCCGAGCCACTTCAAGTGCGAACAGTTCACCCTCGCAGGTGACGGTACCGAACGGCGGCAAAACGGATCAGGCGAATCTCAGCAGCACAGGTCTGGCGGCGGCCCAATCCGCATCCTCCGATGTGCGCATGGAAAAGGTACAAAGCGTGCGCTCCGCCATGGATGCGGGGACGTATCAGGTGTCTGCCGGCGACGTTGCAGAAAAGATGATGCAGAGTCTTCTCGGCTGATTTGCAGCCAGGGAAACTGTTCGGCGACCGACGCGTGAACGCGGGCCCGGAGGAAACGAGACATTATGGAGCGGTTGCAGCAGTTGATTGAAGATGCAGTGTCCGCACTGACAGCTCTCGATGCCTATGCCTTGGAAAAGATTCGGTCGGAGATACAGTGTCTCCCGGTCGCCCAGCTCTCTGCGGCGGAAATGGCGCGGCTCGAGGCTTCGCATCGCCTGCTGGGCGCATTGCTCCAGGAAACCGCGCGTAACTTGCGGCTATTTCGGGCGAATTCGGTCTCTGGACACCGGGATTCTGAGGCGGGCTGTTACGCGCTTCCGCCATTCTAGATCTCCCTGCGGCTTCCGCGATTTGCAGTGGCCCGCATGGAGAATGAGTTGGTTGGGCTAAGGATTCAAGCGGCACGGCGGAGAGGGCAGGGAATGGCGACATTGAATTCGGCGTTGCAACTGATGTCTGGAGCTCTGACCGCCGATCAGTCCGCGCTCGACGTGACGGCGAATAATGTGGCCAATGCGAACACTCCGGGCTATACGCGCGAGATCCCCATATTTCAGGCCAACGATTCGGTGACCATCAACGGCATTTCCTTTGGCCAGGGCGTCCAGATGACGGCAGCGCAATCCCAGCGCAGCCTGGTGCTCGATGCCGCCGTCCAGCAGCAAACTCAGGCGCAACAGGCCAGCAACAGCGAAGCGACGGCTCTGACCCAGGTGGAAGATATCTTCAACCAGGTGACGACGTCGACCAGCAGTTCCAGCGTGAATAGCTTGGGGGACCAGGTCAACAATTTCTTCAATTCGCTCAGCCAGCTGTCCGCGGCTCCGTCCAGCGTTTCCCTGCGCGAAAGCGTGCTCACGGCAGCCGGCCAGATGACTTCAGCCTTCAACAGCGCGGCTTCCCAACTGAGCCAGCAAACAGTTTCCTTGAACACCCAGGTGCAGGGCGTGGTGGACCAGATCAATCCGCTGCTGACATCGATCGCCCAGTTGAACCAGCAGATCTCCAGTTCCAGCCCCGCCGCCGATGCCGGCTCGCTGGAGAATCAACGCCAGTACGATCTGCAGCAGCTCTCGCAATATATAGGTGTCAACGTCATCACCAACGAAGATAACAGCATGACATTGACGACGACCGGAGGAGCGCTCCTGCTGTCGAAAAATCAGGCCTTCCAACTGACCACCGGCAATGTTGGCGGCAATGTCGACGTTTTCACCAGCGCTCCCGGAGGAGCGACCGACATTACCGGTGCTCAGGCGAGCGGCGGAGGACAGCTGGCCGGACTCCTCACGACCAGAGACCAGGATATTCCCTCGGTGCTCGGCCAGATCAACACGCTGGCCTCCGGCGTGGCCACCCAAATCAACTCCATTCAAACCGCCGGTACAGATTTGAATGGCAACCCCGGCCAACCCTTGTTTACCATCTCCGCGCTCAATCCAGCCGCCTCCGTTTCGGTGGCTCTTGCGGACCCTTCGTTGATCGCCGCTTCTGCACCAGGCAATGGTTCCGGCGACAACACCAACCTGCAAGCGATGATCAACGTTCAGAATCTGAGCAACGTCGGTGGCCAGACCCCAGCCAATTTTTATGCGTCCTTCATTTCCGTGCTAGGAAGCAAGGTCTCCGGGCTCAACACACAAAATCAGGCGCAGCAGGCATCGCTCACGCAGGTGCAGTCGCAGATCAGCTCCCTGTCCGGGGTTTCTCTGAACGAAGAGGCGGCCAACCTGCAGACCTACGAGCAGGCCTATCAATCCGCGTCCCAGGTGTTCAACATTGTCAATACTTTAATGACGAGCGCGTTGAATCTTGGAGTACAGACGGCGGTCATTTAGGTGCGGCATCGGTTCGCTCACGAGGAAACCATGAGAATCAATCCACAATACATTCTGGGTCTGGTAGGTGCGGTCAATCAAAACTCGGCCAACCAGCAGAAATACAGCACCGAGATCGCCACCGGCGTGAGTGTGAATAACCTCTCGGACAATCCCTCTGCCGCGTCACAGGATTTTCTGCTGCGTTCAGAGGTGAGCAGCAACGACAATTTTGTACGGACCGCGAGCGGCGTGACCGGGGCGCTGCAGGTTACGGATACAGCTCTGGGTAGCGTGGTTTCGCAGATCACCCAAGCCATCTCGCTGGCAACGGAAGGCAACAACGGTACGCTGAATGCCAGCGATCGTAGTTCGATTGCGAATCAGCTGACGGGGGTGCGATCGGAAATCCTCTCCTTGGCCAACACCAGCTATCAAGGACAATTTGTTTTCTCTGGCAGTCAGACTTCCACCCAGCCGTTTTCTCTCGATACCAGCACCACGCCCGCGACGGTGGTGTATTCCGGAGACTCGCTGCAGACCACGATTCAGAGTCCATCCGGCCAGAGTTTTCCATTGAATGTTCCCGGTAACCAGATTTTCGGCTCTGGCAGTACCGGAATCCTATCCACGTTGAACAACCTGATCGCTAGCTTTTCCGCCGGCAATGCTGATATCTCCGACACCACGGCATTGAATACGGACCTGCAGGGCATTTCGCAACAGCGGGTGATCATCGACAACTCCATCTCCGGATTGCAGTCCGCCAGCACCTACACACAGAACCAGACCACGCAATTGCAGTCGGTGCAAAACAGTCTGATCCAGGCCAACACCGCCCAGGTCGCCACCCAGCTCAGCACATCGGAGACGCAGGGAACGGCTTTGCTCGATACCATTGCGGGGCTGGAGCAACTGCCGACGTTATTCACGATTTTGAAGTAGTCGTCGCTTCCATCGAACTGCGCCGCTCGATTCTCCACTCACATCCGCACTTCTCAAACAGCAAACAGCGCGCCGCGCCTCAACGAATTTGTTTGGAAGATGACATCGTTGACAAGGTCACGCCAGCGTGGGATGCTCGCGACAAAATCTCAGGCATCTGCTTGGAGTTGGACTTCTCAGAAGGAGTGGCGACGAATGGATTAGGTTTCGCCAATTTGTGTTCTTTCACTGCAGGTTGCTCGCGCGTGGGCAGCACAATGATGTCGACACGTCGATTTCTACTGCGGCCCGCCGCGGTAAGATTGCTCGCGACCGGGTGATATTGTGCGTAGCCTGCCGCCGACAGTCGTTCCGGCACAATGTGGTTCTGTTCAACAAACAAGCGGGTCAGCACGGTGGCCCTTGCCGTTGATAGCTCCCAGTTGTCGCGGTATTGAGCATTGTGGATCGGCACGTCGTCTGTGTGGCCCTCGATGCGAACATCGTAGGGGGTTGTCGCGATAGCCTGGCCAATCTTATTCAGTGCGGGCAAAGAAGACGCGATCGGGACTGCCGACCCGCTCTGAAAGAATCCGGCAGAACTGAGCGAGATGAGCAAACCCGCTCGACCCAGGGTCACTGTCACGATTCCATTGGCGATTTGAGGCGCCAGGGCCTGATCCATTCTATGTTCTAAATTGCGCAGGTCCTCCATCGCCATCGCCATCGCCTCAAGATCGCCTTCCGATGCGATTGCATGAGCAGGAGGCACGACGACGCTGCTCAAACCTGTCTGTATGCTGGCCGAAGGGAAGACGCCCATGGTCTGGAATGCCGTGCGGATGGAGACTTCGGCCTGCTGTGCTTTCCTGTGGTCCTGTCGCGAGCTGGCAAACATCACGACGAAAAATGCAAAAAGTAAAGTAACAAAGTCGGCATAGGAGACCATCCAGCGCTCATGATTGACATGCCCGATTTTTCTCTTGCGGGTCATGCCTTCACGCTTTCCGGTTGCGCGGGCTGAGCGTGTTGAGCTGGTTGTACCGTTGGCTCTTCCAGAAAGGTCCTCAGTTTTAGCTCCACCATGCGGGGATTCATTCCCTCCAGAATGGCAATCACTCCCTCCAGCATCAATTCTTGTTGGATGTGTTCCTCACGGTAACGAATCTTGAGCTTTCCGGCAGAAGGCAGACAAACGATGTTGGCCAATCCAAGACCGTAAATGGTGGCGACAAACGCCACTGCAATTCCGCGTCCCACTTCTGCCATGTTGTCCAGGTGCTGCATCACTTGAATCAAACCGAGAATGGCGCCAATGATCCCGATGGTGGGAGAGAATCCTCCAGCCGACTCGAATACTTGCGGAATCCGGTCCTCCGATTCGCTGCGATTGTCGAGATACAACTGCATGATCTTTCGCAATTCGGCGGGGTCGGTGCCATCGACGGCCAGCATCAAAGCCTCCTTAAGAAATGGGTCGTTGACGGATTCCAGATCGTGATCCAGGGAAACGATGCCGCTACGGCGTGCCTTGTTGGCAAAAATCACCAGCTGGCGAACCGCCGCTTCTCCGTCGGGTCGCTTGCTGAAGAAAACCCTGGCCAGGTTTTTCAGTGCCGAGAATATTGTGGCGAGCGGAAACTGTACCATCACCGCGCCGAGCGTACCGCCGAACACAATCATGGCGGCGGTTGGCTGCAGAATCTGGCCAATCTTTCCGCCTTCAAGCATCATGCCTGCGACGATGCCGCCCAGTGCGATCAGAATGCCGCTGAAGCTACTCTTGTCCATTGGTCTTGCTCCGCTTGGCTGAATGAAGGGCGATCGGATCTAGTCCGTCTCGCGCCCCCGTCGCCGCCAACTTTCGTCCTGATAGACATGCGTGTTGGATTGAGGAAGAACTGCGGCCACGGCCGGGGCTGGCGAAGCCGCCGTTGCAGCGATGCGTCGTGTGGGATCTCCGACCATTCCTTCCGGAAATGCCGTTTGCAACAGGCGGGAGCGAAACGCAATGACACGTTCAATCAGTTCGCGAGTCGATTCGGTGACAACGATCTTGTCCCCGGTGACCAACGTGATGACGGTGTCAGGGCTGGCTTCCGCATACCGAATCAGGTCGCTGTTCACAACCATGTGTTCTCCGTTGAGTCGTGTCAATTCAATCATGCGTGCATCCCTTCAGTGGCGCCCCATCAATAGCCTTATCGGCGCAAAAGAGGAAAAGGTGATCGCTGCGGACAGATTCCGCCGGGATTGGCGGCGAATCGCGGAGCTTGAAGAATTCAGGAATATTTTTTTCCAGAAAACATAAAGTGCGGGAACCCAAGGTCGATGAAAGGGGTGAGCACGAGGTTCCTGACCATGGAAGCCCTCGAAGCCGCCTCACTTCAATGGAAGCTGAGTCGGTGGATCGGGCAGGGGCGGGAGGCTCGCAGGTAAAACCATCTCAACAGGAGCCAATCGTATGTCATTAGGTGTCTTAAATAATATCTCCGCAATCTACGCAGAAAATAACCTGAACCAGACCAACGCCAGTTTGCAGAACACGCTGACGCAGCTTTCCTCTGGTTCGCGCATTAACTCGGGTGCCGACGATGCTGCCGGCCTTTCCCTCGCCGACGGTCTCGGTGCAAATTCGGCCGCCCTCACACAGTCCGCAACCAACGCCAGCAGCGGCGTCGGTCTGCTGCAGGTTGCGGATGGCGCTCTTTCCCAGGTGACCAACCTGTTGAACCGGGCTGTCACTCTGGCAACGGAAGCATCCAACGGAACGCTCAACAGCTCGCAGGATGCCGCCGCCAATCAGGAGTACCAGTCGATTCTGGCCGAAGTCAATAACATCGGCGCAACGTCCAGCTATAACGGCGTCGCAGTCTTCGGATCCAGCACCGCGATTTTCACTGGAGATGCCTCGGCCATCGGGTCCAGCGTCGACACGCTGAACATTAAATCGCTGTCCTCCACCAGCGTCGGCGATGTGGGCGGAGTTATTGGCTCGGCAACCACGGCGCATGTTGAAACCGGCTCCGGCATTGCCTCGGGAACCACAACCACGGCAGCCGGTACGCTGGCTATCCAGGTGGGTACTGGTTCCACGAATACTCTGACTATTGCTAGTGGTTCGACTATCGCCAATATCGCCGCGACCATCAACAGTGCAAACATCAGCGGTGTTTCCGCCACCGTTCAATCGGCAGGTGGATTTGACAGCCTGGTGGTCTCTTCTACCGGCGGGGCGTTCTCCACCTTTACCCTCTCTGCTGCTGGCGTTGCCCCGACCTTCACAGCCAGCGGCGGCGCGGCTGCCAACGGTATCTCATACACCGCCGGAACTGGGCAGGATCTGAGCACAACGAGTCTAACCAACTCCACCAATGCGCAAGCAGCCCTAACGGCCATCAGTTCAGCCATATCCGATGTCGCCGCCCAGCGCGGCTACCTGGGATCACAGATCAATACGCTGAATTCTGCGGCGAACGTCGAAAGCACCGAGCAGACCAATGTGGTTTCGGCTCAGAACAGCATCATGGCGACCGACTACGGCCAAGCCACTTCCGACCTGTCCAAGTACCAGATCCTGAGCCAGACCGGCATCAGCGCTCTGGCGCAGGCCCAGACCGTGCAGCAGGAGGTCCTGAAACTGTTGCAATAGTCCTTCCACGGAAACGGAGGCGGTTCCCCCACCGCCTCCGCTGCCGTGTTTTTCTCTGGAAATTCTTAATCAGCTGCGATTGCAAATGGCTCGTTGTTTGCACGATCGAAGACAGATGTTTTCGTAGAATTCCTAGCGGACGAAGACTGCAGATAAAGATAGCCGGCAAATATTGCGAGTGAGGGTGCGATGGGCGCTATAGGAATTTCATTCGGGTCGCCAACCAGTGGACAGGGTTTCGACGTAACTTCGACCGTCGCCGCGCTGGTTACGAATATGCAGGCGGTGGAGACACCGTGGAAGAACCAGCTGACCCAGTTGCAGGCCGAAGACACAGCCTATACCGCCATCGGCACTGACCTTGCTGCGTTGAGTGCAGCCCTGACCTCGCTCACGGATTTTCAGGGCGTCCTGGCGCAGAAGCAGGGCTCCAGTTCCGATACGAACATCCTGCAGTTGACCTCCGCCAGCAACAGCGCGGTAGCTGGCAGCCATACCATTACGGTCAGCAACCTTGCCAGCACCGCTTCCTATGGTTCCAATATCATCACCAACGCGGCCGACCTGCTCTCCGGCAGCCTGACCTTCACCGTCGGCAGCACACCGACGACCATTACCGCAACCTCAGGTGGAGAAACGCTGGCGCAATTGGCCACGCAGATCAATTCGACTTCGGGCCTGGGCCTGACAGCGAGCGTGATTAACGATCCCAGCGGATCTCTGCTATCGGTTGTCAGCAATACCAGCGGCTCGGCGGGGAACTTCTCCGTGAGCTCAGCCCTGACCGACTCCAGCAACTCGAATGCCGCCGTAACGTTTACGCAGGGCCAGGCGGGCGTGGATGCCAGCCTGACGGTCGATGGCGTCAGCCTGACCAGCGCCTCGAACACGGTCACGAATGCCATTCCTGGGGTGACGTTCCAAATACTCTCCGCTCCCCCCTCGGGCACGCCTCCTACGCCGGTGCAGGTGGAGATTACGAACAACAACACCGCGGTCGAAACTGCCGTGCAGTCGTTCGTAACCGACTACAACAGAGTGATGACGGACATCAATACGCAAGAAGGGAACAACTCTTCCGGCAACCCGGAGCCACTTTTTGGCAACCCTAACCTTTCCATGATCCAGAGCCAGTTGCAGTCTGCGCTAACCTATATGACTGGCGGCGGGATCACGGCCACGGCAGGTTCGGGCAGCCCGGCGAGCTGGGTAGTACAGGCCCCTTCCGCGAGCAATACATATACTGCGGCCGCCGGGGCTTTTGGCACGGGAAGCGGGGGAACCGGAAGCAGCGCGGCCATTACGACACCGTCGACGCTGACGCAAATTGCGGCGGATCTGAATGTTGCCGGAACCGGGTATTCGGCCACGCTGAATTCCGCGGACACCATCCTTACCGTAACGGCTGCGGCCTCTTCTCCGGCCACCCTGGCGACGACGGCTCCCGTACTTACTTCAAGTGGCAGCGGCAGTGTGTCTTCGATCACGCAATTGGGAATCAACATGAATAACGATGGCACGCTGATTTTCAATTCCAGCACGCTGGACAGCCTGCTGAACAGCAATTATCAGGCTGTGGTGAGTTTCCTGCAGCCGGGAAACGGGTTTACCTCGTTCGGAGACAACTTTACCTCCACGCTGAACAACCTGGGCAATGCCGGGCCGAATGGTGCTGTGTACCTTGCTCTGCAATCAAACCAGGCAACGGAAACGTCCCTCAACACGGACATCACCAACGAAAACGCGACCATCGCCACCAAGCAACAGCAGTTGACGAAAGAATTGAATCAAGCCAACTACATTCTGACAGAGATTCCGCAGCAACTGAATTACGTAAATGAACTGTACAGCTCACTCTCCGGCTATAACACCAAACCCGGCGGTTGACGTTTCCTGCGAAAGGCGAAGGCTAAATTATGGATTATCAGCAGCAGGCACTCGCGGTGATGAATCCCGTCGAACTGGTCGTCGCGCTTTACGATGGCATGGTCCGCTTTCTGCACGGCGCAATCGCCAGCATTGAAGCCGGAGATGTCGAAGGCAGGCGGCAATCGATAGGGTACACACTCGACATCCTGACGTATCTGCAGGCAAGATTGTGTCCCGACCTTGGAGGGCAATCCGCAGCCGCGCTCAGCGAATTTTATGCTGCGATGTATTCGCAATGTGTGCGCGCTTCGCGGGATGCATCCATCCAACTCTGTGAACAGACAATCGCCAATATCAAAAATGTCCGCGATGCGTGGCGAACGGCCGCGGAGAGCGAAAACTCCGCAACCGAAGAGGCGAGAAACCTGCAGATGAATCAGCATTTGCGGGAGAGCCGGCAGGCTTCGGCGGCCATGACTCTTTTGCCTGACGGGATGAATACGCCGGTTTCCAATCGCTGGTCGGCCTGAATGTTTTTTAACGTCCAGCAGTTCGGTCCGACAAGGGCGCCTTTCAATCCGTGGAAAGCCACCAGCCCGAACCGGCGCACCAGCAACTGGCGTCCGGCGCGTTATCCCGACGCAGAGACTTTACGTCGCTCCATTTTCCATTGCGGAATGCTTGCGTCAGTCTTTCCTCCATTGCCGGATCGCGCGCGCCGATACAGGGAACAAATTGCGCCTGCAAAAGAAAACGCGCGGAGAAAATTCCATCCTCGCGCCTGGTGACAAGCAGCGTGGCCCCGCCTCCGACCGCAGCTGTGAGAGGGAAGAGCAGCCGTCCGTTGACTCGTAACGCGTCCAGCCACACGGCCATTGGCTCCGTAGCCCCGGCGTTCACATACAGCACATCGCATTGCGGGATCGGTCCTTCCGCGCCGGAGCGGGAGTGGACTGACACGTTGGGAAACTCCGCCAGATTGAATATCGCCCGTCGCGCGAGGTCTGGTTGAATTTCATACGCGTCCACCGTTCCGGCTTCTCCTACCAACTTTGCCAGCAGCGCCGTATAGTATCCAGTGCCCGCTCCAATGTGGACGACGCGTTCACCTTTCTTTGGCGCCAGCGCGGCCAGGCAGAAGGCGTGCAACGTCGGCTGGCCATTATTCAGCGGTGCCTCGGTGCCGAGGGACACCACCACGTCCTGATAGAGAAATGCGGGATCGTCGGA
>JAJXZK010000234.1 GCA_021780095.1 Acidobacteriota bacterium
CGTGGCGGAGCGTTCAAGCCGCGTAGTTCGCCATACTCCTTTCAAGGTATGGGACTCGATGGTCTGCGGCTATTGCGTGAGGTGGGCGATGCCACTGGACTGTTGATCGTCAGCGAAGTCATGGAGATTTCTCAGATCGAACTGATGCTTCCCTATGTCGATGTCCTGCAGGTCGGCGCCCGCAATATGCAGAACTTCAACCTGCTCCGCGAACTCGGCCTGGCCCGCAAACCTGTTCTGCTGAAGCGCGGCATCGCCGCCACCATTGAGGAACTGCTGCTCTCCGCTGAATATATTTTGTCGGGCGGAAATTACGATGTGATGCTCTGCGAGCGCGGCATTCGCACCTTTGAAACCTACACCCGCAACACCATGGATATTTCCGCGCTTCCGGTGTTGAAGCATCTGTCCCATCTGCCCGTGCTGGGCGATCCTTCCCACGGTACCGGTCGTCGCGATATGGTTCCGGCCATGGCGCGAGCATCCGTCGCCGCCGGTTGCGATGGTTTGCTGATGGAGGTGCATCCCAATCCGGATAAGGCTGTTTCCGACGGCGCACAATCCCTGTTTCCGCAGCAGTTTGAAAAATTGATGGACGAGTTGCGCATCATCGCCACGGCGGTCGGGCGCACCATCGGCCCACGCGCCCCCGAAGCTGCGCTGCACGCAGAAGTGTAACCGTGGCCGAATCCATCCAGAGCATCACCATCCTTGGCACGGGACTCATCGGATCTTCCGTCGGGCTGGCGCTGCGGGCCAATGGATTCGCCGGCAGCATCGTTGGATGGGATCGTTCTCCGGAAGAAGCCAAGACCGCCCGCGAGAAGGGCGCGATCGATTCAGTGGCCACCGACCCACTGGCGGCTGCACGCGAAACGGATTGCGTTCTGCTGGCCACTCCTGTCTTCGGAATCTTGGAATGGCTGGAAAAATTGGCGCCCGTTCTGCGTCACGATCAACTGGTCACCGACGTCGGCAGCACTAAGAGAAAAATTTGCGCCCTCGCGGCAGAGGCTTTTTCCTCTCCCGGCGCCGCCACTTTTCTTCCCGGACACCCCATGGCAGGCAAAGAAGTTTTCGGGGCCGCCAACGCCGACGCAAATTTATTCCACGGTGCAATCTGGTTGTTCACCTCTCCGGAAGAAGAAAACCATTCGCGCCCGAATCCGACACCGGGCCAGCAGCGCGCTGAGAAGTGGCGTCACTGGGTCGCGCGAATGGGTTGCCGCATGTTGGATCTCGATCCCATCCGCCACGATGAAATCTGCGCCTGGGCGAGTCATCTGCCCCAGATGCTGGGAACCGCACTGGCCGCGCTCCTTGAAGATACTTTCCCCGAAGATGGCAAGGAAAAGGGAAATCTCGCCAACCCTTCCGACCAGCTTCGCGCCATCGGCGGCCGCGCCATGCATGAGATGACGCGCCTTGGCGCCAGTCCTTATTCCATGTGGCGCGATATCGCGCAGACCAATGATGAGGCCATCGCCGCCGCGCTGCTGGCGCTCGAACAGCGTCTCGCCTCTATCCGTGAAAACCTCAAGCAACCCGAGCTGCGCGAAGAATTCCTCCGCGCCAACCAATTCCGCTCACGGTTCTAGTTAAGCTTGCATTCTTAGTGAGGGCGAAACAAAAAGGCGCCCAGGGCAAACGCAGCCGCGTATGACGCTGCAAATGTGAAGAGAGTGGTTAGCATGAGTAATGCCAGATTCTGAGTGCGTTCGCGAGAGCGGTGTGCGATGGTCCAGACTGCGATCATCGCAGTAAGCCATAACCCCAGACCGATTGCCACAATAATTATGACGCGTGGCATAAGATGCCCCACGATCATTCCCCCAACCCACGGTAGCGTGCTTACAACCAGTCCTACAATTGGGGCTTTAGTTTGTACCGCGGACGGCGTCCATGGTGTCTCCTGAATGGTTCCGTCTGTCGCTGGCGGCCTCTGGATCAGATGGACCGGAAGGCCAGTGGCCACCGTGATTCCATTGACAATCTCTTGTCCTTCATCGGCCGTACGTAAAGCTAGGGTCCTGGCTTTGATAACTCGATCGCCTTCAGCTGCCCCACGTATGATCACGCTCCAGCCATCGGGCACCTTTCCAAGGAAATTTTTGCAGACGAGAATCTCTCTCGATTGAGGTGTGATGGCGGCATTTACGATAGGTTCTCCTAAGAGGCGACGTTCAAAACGGGCAGGCGTAAACCGGACGGCGTTATGCCAGATCTCCAGTCGTGGCAGGAGGGCATTCGGCGGAAAAGCCAGCCACAAAAAGAAAATTGCGGGCACCGCGAACATAGGCGTGATAACCATCCATACGCCTGGATCGGCGGACAAACTATGAACAAAAGGCTTTAGGCCCATTTTTACTGGCATAAAGATGGGCAAGAGAAGAAAAAAAGCGGCAGCCGTAATTGCAATGATTCGACGGATGGGCTGCAGTTTCACAATGAAAACGAATGGGTCTTCGTGCTGCGCCGTTGTGGCCATCGACCACACTTATAGCATGTCCGAGCCCTCAGGTCTCGATCCTGAGATTTGGGATGCAGTTGGACAACTCCACAGAAAGCAGCCTTAGTTTTCACAAAGTCATGCTCCACGCCGAAATCAATCCACCCATTGCCGCTAATCTCTCCATTCCTACCCACTCGACGATTGCATAATCCACAGCCCTTCGCGTACAACGGCAACATGGATGTTTTGACCGCAGCGGAAATGCGCCAGTGCGATGAACGCACCGTCGAGCGAGTCGGCCTCTCCTGGCAGGACCTGATGGAAGCCGCCGGTTCCCGAGTCGCCGAATTTGTTGCGCAGCAGTTTCCTGCGGCGGAGCGCATTCTGGTGTTCTGCGGAAAGGGCAACAACGGCGGCGATGGCCTGGTGGCTGCGCGGCATCTCCAGGCTGGCGGCAAGCAAGTGCGCCTCATCCTGCTGTCGCCGTTCGAGCAATTGA
>JAJXZK010000095.1 GCA_021780095.1 Acidobacteriota bacterium
GAACTGACGCGCCTGGGATTCGACGCCATTCCCGACGTGGCGGGCAACGAGCCGCTCTTTGCGCGCACCATCTTCGAGAGCTTGGCGCTGCGCTACGCATCGGCGATTCACAATCTCGAAAAGATGTTGGATCGGAAGATCGAACGCATCCACATGATTGGCGGGGCCACGCGGAACAAATTGCTGATCGCGCTTACCGAGAAGCAGACCGGACTGAAAGTCCAGGTCGGCGAAACCGAGAGCGCGACCGTGGGCAGCCTGGCGATCCAACTCGCAGCGAGCGAAGCTGCGGGCGCGCGCGTGACGCCAGCAGCGATCGCCAGGTGGGCGGAGCGGCTGTGTAAGAGACAGGAAGCAGGGAGCAGGGAGTAAGGAGTAAGGAGTAAGGAATAGCGCGTGCTGTAGCCCGCTCTTGACTCCGCGCCCGGTCTCGGGTACGTTGTCCTTACACGGGAAAGGAGGTTGATCCAGCTAATGAGTAAAGATTCTTCGAGTAGTCACTTACGTGAGGTGACTGAGGCCTAGGGCATCGCGCCCCAGACTCAGGAAAGACAGGGCGGAGGTTTCTCCGTCGTGGCCTGGCTCTCGCGGAAGCGCGATGGCCTTAGTCCAATCCCAACAGATCACCGGCAACGGCCTGGGAACTTGCGTTCTCAGGCCGTTGTTGTTTTTAAAGCAGGGAACGAAAGAACAAGAGAACGAGAAGGGACGGTATCAGGAGTCGGGACCGGATCTGACCGGCAAGGAAACAGGAGATGGCGGGCAGGCATCAGAAAAAGTAGAGGCTTCCCATGGGTCTGGTTTCTTTCACTCCAAACGATTGGCGCAATCTGGCGTGGCCGGCCGGGATTCTGCTGGCGACGATTGTCGTGGCGCATGTCGTGCGCCGCATTGCATTCGCCCTGTTGAAACGGCTGACGCAACGCCGCGGCTCACTGCTCGGTGAGTCGCTGTTGCGACATGGGCAAAGGCCCTCGCAATGGATGCTGCCGTTCATTGCAGTTCTCGCAGTTATCCCTGCGCTGCCGCTGCCGGACGCGGTGGGCACGGCGCTCGAACATATTGCGGGCCTGGGGCTGATTGCCACGGTTGCGTGGCTGTTCATTCTGCTCATTGCGGTCGCTGAGGACATTCTCGCTGGCCGTTACCGCATCGACGTGGCCGACAATCTGACCGCGCGCCGCGTCCGAACGCAATTCCAGATGCTTCACCGCATTGCGGTGGTGCTGGTTGTGGTGGTGTCGGTTGCGATCGGGCTGATGACCTTTCCTGCCATCAAGCACATCGGCGTCAGCCTTCTGGCGTCGGCGGGCGTGGCCAGCCTGATCGTGGGCATGGCGATGAAGGACACGTTCGCCAACATGATCGCGGGCGTACAGATTGCGTTTGCGCAGCCGTTCCGCATCGGCGACGCGGTGGTTGTTGAAGGCGAATGGGGATGGATCGAGGAGATCGGGATGATGTACGTGGTGGTGCGCATTTGGGATCTGCGCCGGCTGGTGCTGCCGCTGAGCTATTTCCTCACCAATCCGTTTCAGAACTGGACGCATACCAGCGCGGACCTGCTGGCCCATTGTTTTCTTTACGTGGACTACACGGTGCCAGTAGACCCGGTGCGCGAGGAACTGCGGCGCGTTTGCGAGGAGTCGCCCTTGTGGAACAGGCGGGTGTGCGTACTGCAGGTCTCCGACTGCGACCATCACACGCTGCAACTTCGCGCACTGATGGACGTGCGCAACTCCAGCGACGCCTGGGACATGCGCTGCGTGGTCCGGGAAAAGCTCATTGATTTTCTGCAGAAGAATTATCCAGGCAGTCTGCCGAAGTACCGCGGCGAGGTTGAAGCGGGAGCAGGGAGCAGGACCGCCGCGTAATGCATAGGCCAGAGGCCGTTTCGATCCGCTAGAATCCTCAATAGCATGAAGTGTCCTTATTGTGGTTTCGGACAGGATCGGGTGGTGGACTCGCGCGAAAGCAAAGAGGCCGACTCGATCAGGCGGCGGAGGGAGTGCGAGCGCTGCAACCGACGCTTCACTACCTACGAGCGCATCGACGAGATTCCTTACATGGTGGTGAAGAAAGATGGGCGGCGTGAGCGGTTTGACCGGCAAAAGGTACTGAGCGGCCTTCTGCGGGCGTGCGAAAAACGGCCTGTCTCTTCGACGCAACTTGAACAGATCGTCGACACAGCGGAGAGCTTTCTTGTCGATGCTCCCGAGCGCGAGCGCACCACCGCCGAGATTGGGGAGCTCATCATGCAGCATCTCAAGGGACTCGATACGGTCGCCTACATCCGGTTTGCGTCGGTCTATCGCGACTTCAAGGATGTGCGTGAATTCAAAGAAGAACTTGAAGGATTGCTTAAAAATCATGGAAAGAAAAAGAGTTAACTGCATCTTGTCTGCAGGGTGATTTTGTAGAGGTCTTCGGCGCCCTTCAGGCGCTCGATCGGCGTTATGTCGAAGGTAATGGGTATGCGCAGCATGGTGGATCGGCCGCCGATGGTGATGGCGGTTTCGCGGTTCTGCATGGCGACGCGATCGAGTTCCGCGGTGAGGATCTGCTGGGTGGCCCGGCCCTGCAAAACGGCCAGCAGCGAGGAGTCGCTCCAGTGGTAGATCACGTCGTCGGAGTGGAGGCTTTCAGTGAGGAATGCCGCGACGGCCATCAAACAGTCTTCGACCGCTTCCGGACCGAATCGCTGGTTGATCATGGTGAGGCAACTGAGGCGGAAGAGCACAACGAATCCCTTGCCGCCGCTCTCGATGATGTGCTTGACGTGCTCGATGGCGCTGCCGCCGCCGCGCAGTCCTGCGGCGTTGTCGTTGGCGGTGGAGTGATCGGCTTTGCGGAACTGTGAGGCCTCAACGGGCGCAGAGTCGACGCCGGCGGGATGCAGGAATCCATCCATCCGAT
>JAJXZK010000444.1 GCA_021780095.1 Acidobacteriota bacterium
GTGAGCCGCGCACCCTGTAGGAAGGGGCGGGTTTCATCCGCATAGACATGCAGCTTATGTCCGCGTTCGACCGCGGCGCGAATCACACCGAGTGCCGTGCCGTAGCCGCAGGTGGCGAGCGCGCCCGCATTGCAGTGGGTCAGGACGCCGCCCGTACGGGGCATCAAGACTGCGCCGTGTGCACCCATGGCGCGGCAGGCGGCAATGTCTTCGTCATACATGCGGCGCGCTTCGGCAACGGCGGCCTGTTGAATTTGAGGTACGGTCGCACAAGGTTCCTGCGACATGGCAATGACAAGCTGACGAATCCGCTCAATTCCCCAGAATAAGTTGACGGCGGTGGGGCGGGTGGCGGCCAGGGTGTCGCAGATGATTTTCAGATCTTCGTCGAGCTGCGCGATGTCGGCTGCCTGGCTGCGCTGCAGCCCGAGCGCAACGCCCATGGCCGCGCTGACACCGATGGCAGGTGCGCCGCGAACAATCATGGTGCGAATAACTTCGGCAACCTCGCGATAATCTTTCGCGAGCACGTAGGTTTCTTCCAGCGGCAGCTTCGTCTGGTCGAGAAAGCGAACGCCGGCATCGGTCCATTCAAGGGTGGGGATCATACAGTACGTATTTTATGGTACCCGCTGCAATCCGCCAAAAACGATCCGGAGTTGTCGGTTCCGCGCGTGTAGCTTCAACTATGTCCGAAGACCTGTTTCAGCAGACTGGTGGTTCGAGCTGCTGGATCGGAGCGGATCGCTTTCTCCTGCTGGCCGAGCGTGTAGAAAAGCCCATCGAGCGCCTTGGAGATGACATAGGAATTGATGTCGAGGCTTTGACTTTTCATAAATGGAATTGAGCTTGCGTGGGAAGTGAGTGCATCGTATTGCGTGACCACGCTATTGTCCTTCATCGCTTTTTCGACTGCGGGGCGGAAGGCCGTCGTAAGTTGGGCGCTGGTCTTCTGCTTGAAGTAGTCGGTAGCGGAGGTGTCTCCGCCATTCAGAATTTTGCGGGCATCTTCAAAACTCATGGATGTAATGGCATTGGCGAAAATCTGTTTGGCAGCGGGCGCAGCGCTTTCCGCCGCCTTGTTCATGCTCGCGGTGAAGGCGTCGAGCTTGGGTCCATATCCCATGGCCTTCAGACCGCTCTCCAGCATACGCATATTGCGCGGCAGCCCGATTCGGATGGCCGGATTATTGGAATAGCCGCCGGGGCGTCCGGTGAGGCTGACCGCTTTGTCCGCGCCGATTTGCAGCGCCTGCTTGAGCCCGTCGGCAATTTTCGAGCTCGACAAGGAACCCGATTGCGCATGTTTTTGCGCGGCCCCTTCCAATTGTCCGGCAAGACCGCCAAACTGTGCGGACGCAGAAATCCCCATGCTGAACGCACAACCGAGAAGGACGGTGGTGCAAAAAGTTTTTCCGAAGTATGTCATGGTGGTACCCGATCTGCGAAAGATAGGTCAAGAAAGGCAGCCCATGAATCGCGTACACAGTGTACGCGCAGCCGACGGAGACGGGGCGCAAAAAAGTCTAATGCTATTTCATCAAGGCGGGAAAAAGGCCATCGAGTCGGTCTGGTGTGTTCGCGCAGGTCCTTTCTCGACATCAAGCTGACCGACGCGGATCTACAGTTCCAGGATTTCAGCCGGCAATCTCGTCGCTCGCGGCACCTGTTTTAACTGGCCCACGGCAGGTCGGTGGGGGAACATCCCACGATGGAGAGCACTTCGATTTTGATTTCCACGCCTCCTTCGTTCTTTCCAGCGCACACGGAATCCAAAACTGTGCATTTGCCGCATTCAATCGAACTGCAGCTCCAATTGATCGACGTAGCACCAGCCCCAATTTTCTCCGGGCTCGAAGGAGCGCATGATGGGGTGTTTCGTCTTATGAAAATGCTTGGTCGCGTGTTTGTTCTTCGATGAATCGCAGCAGCCGACGTGGCCGCACTCAAGGCAGAGGCGAAGGTGAACCCAATCGTCGCCCATTTTCAGGCACTCCTCGCAGCCTTGGGGCGTACGTGGAGTGACGTTGCGAATTTGATCGAGGTGAGTGCATTCTTCCTGTTGTGCCATGACGGATCCTCCAACTTCTACATGGATGCTGAGGCAGCGGTGAGCGACGCGGAATTATCTTCCAGCCACATGCGCGGCGCGCACATCGTTGGCAGTAAACAGGGAGAGAAACGGCGCTCCCTGGGCGGCGGCTTCGACAGCGGCGCGGCCATTCATTTCCTGTCGATCAACCAGGCAAAGCACGCCGACCACATGAAATTTGGCATCGCGCGCGGCCTCGATCGCCTGGATGGTGGAGGCGCCGGTGGTGCAGACGTCATCAACAATGACGACGCGCGCGCCGGCCTCGTTGAAGCCCTCAATGCGGCGACCGGTGCCGTGGGTCTTTTCCGATTTGCGAACGAGAAAGCCGTGGATGAGCGACGCATCGGGATGCTGCAAATGGTCCCAGGCGCTGGCGGAAGCGATGTTGGAGACTAGCGGATCCGCGCCCATCGTGAGGCCGCCGACCGCTTGCGGATGCAATTTGTGCTGGCGGATCAAATCGTACAGTGCGAGACCGGCGAGGCGGCCGCCCTCCGCATGCAGCGTGGTGGTGCGGCAGTCGATGTAGTAGTCGCTGTGCGCGCCGGAGGAAAGGGTGAAATCTCCCAGGCGAAAGGAAAGGGTGGCAATCAGGTGGAGCAGCGGGGTGCGCGGATCGGAGGTATTGGGCATAGGTCTTTCAAGATTGTAAGCAATTGAGTCGAATTTTGGCGGCTCAATCGATGCCCATCTTGCGCTGCATTTGTTCCAGGCTGAGGCCCTTGGTTTCTGGATAGATGAAGAGCACGACGAAGAATTGCAGCACCATCATGGCGGCGAAAAAGTAGAAGGGAACCGCGGCATGGTGAAGCGCGATCA
>JAJXZK010000301.1 GCA_021780095.1 Acidobacteriota bacterium
ACCCATCGTCTTGGTTGTCAACGATTCCTGCTGTAACTCCGATATCATCCAGACAACCGTTTGCCTTGGCGCATCGGAACAGCAGGCGTGCTAACCGCGACTGATTAAACGCCTGACGTTATTCTTTTGTCAATGGATAAGATTTGATATAGGCTTGCAGTCAATCGATTGTCTACGGCCCGTTGAACGTATCCGCGGCGGTTGGGGAATTCCCCTCGGTGGAAAAGGAAGGTCAATGACGTGGAGCGATCGTATCGATTCGAGCAAGATTTGCCTCAAGATGCCGTCGTCTCACTCCCTGTCCAAAGGCTGTGCGTACAATGGGTCATGTCGCCGCTTTTATTCACGTCGCCCTCGGCCTTGCTGCTTGTCATGAAGGAATTTGCGATGAGTTACCTTGGTGTCACGAGATTCGGAGGGGTCGGGTGATCGCACCTTGGGCACCCGAACCGAACATGGTGATTGCCGATGCGGACTAACGATAGCCGCACGCGCAAGTCAAAGCCAAACTCAACCGGCGAGCATGTCAGTCTGAAGCAACTGGCGGAGTATGTTGGCCTCAACCCCGCAACCGTCTCCGTTGTGTTGAACAACGTTCCGGGCCGCTCCATTCCGCAACCGACGCGCGAACGTATCAAGGCCGCGGCGGAAAAGCTCGGCTATCAACCGAACCTGCTTGCCCGCTCCTTGCGCAATCGCAAAACGCACACCATCGGCATCCTGGTCCCCGAATTGGGTGAGGGCTATCACACTCAGGTGATGAGCGGCATCGGCGATTATCTCATCGGCAAAGGATATTTCTATTTCACCGTGCATCATCGCCATCGCAAAGATCTGGTGGAGGAATACTGCAACATGCTGCTCAGCCGCGGCGCGGAAGGCTTGATCGCAATCGACACCTTGTTGGAACATAAGCTTCCCGTTCCAGTCGTGGCGGTGGCCGGCCATACCCGCTTGGAGGGCGTCACCAATCTCGTGCTCGACCACGACCGCGCCGCCGAATTGGCGCTGACCCATCTGTATCAATTGGGGCATCGCGATATGGCGTACATGCGTGGGCAACCGTTCAGTTCCGATTCCGATGACCGCTGGCGAAGCACGGTGAAGATGGCGCGGAAACTCGGCCTACGCGTGAAGCCCGAGCTGGTGGTTCAATTGGAGCGCGACATCACCACACCCGATTTGGGATATCCCGTTGTGCAACAACTGCTCAACAGCAATCAGCGCTTTACTGCCCTGGTCTCCTTCAACGACGTGGCTGCCATGGGCGCCATGCGTGCGCTGCAGGATACTGGTCTGCGCGTGCCCACCGATGTTTCCGTCATCGGCTTTGACGACATCCGGGCAGCTGCCTTTATTAGTCCCAGCCTCACAACGGTGCGGCAGCCGCTCCGAGAGATGGGCTGGATGGCGTCAGAGTATCTGCTGGCCCGGCTGCAGGGCGTGGAGAAATTCCGCGAGCAGATCGTGATTTATCCCGAACTCACGGTGCGCGAATCAACCGCTGTGGTTGCGCAGGTCGACGATGCGGCAGACTCACATCGCAAACCCCGAAGGGGAGCGAAGGAGAAAGATGCATCCCTCAGGAATCGGATCGCCGTCCTTGCCAAGGGATGATCGTCGCCTGATCGCCGTCGTGTGGCTGCATATTGCGTTTGCCGCCACTGGATTCGGCACCACCTTGTTGGGCAGCCTGCTTCCCGCCTTGCACTCGGCTTGGAACCTCACCGACGCGCAAGGCGGATTCCTCTTTGCATGTCAGTTTACCGGGGCGGCATTCGGAGCCGTGATGGTGCGCGAGGATCTGTTCCGCAGCATTCAGCAGGGCTATCTCGTCATGGTGGCAAGCGCCGTTCTTTTGGGAACCCTGCACGGCTATGCGGCTGCTCTCGTCTTTTTCTTTTTCGGCCTGGGTATGGGCTGGGCCATGACTGCCATAAACATGGTCGGCGGCACAGTATTCGAACGCCCCGGGGCTGCGCTCTCCTTGCTGAACGCCTCCTGGATTGTGGGCGCATTGCTCTCGCCGGGAGTCGCGACCGGATGGATTCGATACGCACGCCCCACGCAAATCTACTTTGTCGTTGCCGTTGTCTTTGCGACGATTGCTTTGATCCTTCGGCATTATCGCGTCAATCTGCTGGGAAATTGCATCCGTCGCCTGCGAGTCAGCGGGGGAACCACGCCATGGCTCCTGATCGCAGGATTCTCCTTGCTAGCATTTCTGTACGTGGGCGTTGAGGTCTCTGTTAGCGGCTGGATGATGACGTTCGTGCATCGTCTCCATATTGGCGGAGGTATATGGGCTCCGCTCATCACTTCCTCCTTCTGGCTTGCGCTTTTGTGCGGCCGCCTTCTCGCCCCAGCCGTTCTGCTGCACGTATCGGAGTCGCGCCTGCTGCTCGCGACCATGATCGTCGCCTGTTGCGGCGTTCTTTCAATCCTCCTCAATCACTCCCCGGTGGCCATTCTTCTTTCCGCCGTAGCTGCGGGCCTCGCGTTAGCGCCCATTTTCCCGCTGTGCGCCTCCCGCGTTCTGGCCCTTACTCATGAGGCGCCGCAAACCAAATGGCTTTTCGCCGTTGCTGGGATGGGTGGGTCGGTTTTGCCCTGGTTGACCGGCAGGCTGTCGACGCGTACCGGCTCTTTGCGCGACGGCTTGCTGGTCTCTGTCGTTGCGCTGGGAATCATGATTGTTTGCTTTGTACCGATCGCACGCCGTGCGCAGGCCGCCGCGGCGTTCACTCAGGAAGCCGAGTCAAGTGTGCAGGAGTAATTGTCAGCGAGGCCAGTGGAGTTGAGCCTGGGCACCCTTGCCGATCCATTAAACAGCGCGTTTCTGAAACGGTTCGGCGTGGACAATGCCCTTGTCTTCCCGCACCGTAATTGTCTGGCCTACGTTGATATTCGTCAGCCGCTGCGTAATGCCGCTCGGCCAATGGATCTCGACCACATCCGCCTTGCCCGCTTGGGCCAGTCCGAAGGTTAGGACCAACTCGCTCGAGGAAAGATAGCTCGATCCGCTACGCATGGTCAGCTTCTGTCCCGTCTGAGCCGCCTGCACAAACACCACCGCGCCGATGCCGTTCCGGTTCGACTTGGTTCCCCACAGCTTCACGCGCAACGAGTGATTCGTCGTTCCGGTATTGCGGAAGAGCGCAGCCGGCCCATTGTTGGTCGTCATGATCAAGTCCAGCGCGCCATCGTTGTTGATGTCTCCATACGCTGCGCCGCGTGCCACACGCCGCTCATCGAACGAATTGCCCATCGCCGCCGCGACATCCTGAAACTTGCCGCCGCCTTCGTTGTGGAACAGATGCGGAGCCTCCGCGTAATGGACCTGCTGCTGCACTTTCTCGATATCGGGATCAAGATGGCCGTCGGCAATAAATAGATCGAGCCAGCCATCCAGATCGTAGTCGAAGAAGAAACAGCCAAAGCCGAGCGTCAGCAAACTTCTTCGTCCCACTTCCGACTGTGGAGCAATGTCGACGAACAATCCATTCTTCTGGTTCTGATACAGCGAGATCATCTGGTTGGAAAAATTTGTAATTGCCAGGCTGGGAAACCCGGAGTGGTTATAATCGGCGGCGTCAATCCCCATGCCCGCGCGGGCCACGCCATCTTCGCTGAAGCCGATGCCGGAGACTACGCCTTTTTCCGTAAAAGTGCCATTGCGATTATTGATGTAGAGCTTGTTCGGCTGCGTGTCGTTGCTGATCGCGATGTCCGGCCACCCATCCTGATTGGCATCGAGGATGGCAATCCCCATGCTCTTTGAAGTCGCGTCATAGAGACCGGATTTGTGGGTAGCGTCCTCAAAGGTCCCATTGCCGCGGTTGCGCCACAGCCGCACCGAAACGCCTTTGTATGACTCCGGCGTGCAATAGGCCTTGTCTTTGCCGTCCATGGAGCAATACAAATCATTCTGCGGAGTCCACGCCACATAGTTCGCCACCAGCAGATCCAGATGCCCGTCGCGGTCGTAGTCAACCCACGCTGCGCTGGTGCTGAATTCGTTAATCCCCCATAATCCGGCTTGCTTGGTGACATCGGTAAACGTCCCGTTCCCATTGTTGTGGAACAGACGATTTTGACCGTACGCCGTCACCAACAAATCGTCGTGCCCGTCGTTGTCGTAATCAGCTACAGCGACGCCCATGCCGTACATCGGCACCGCCAGACCCGCTTTATGGGTGACGTCGGTAAACGTGCCGTCGCGATTGTTATGGTAGAGCGCCGACGTGGTGACGCGGCCCGGATGACCGGGCCAGTTCATTCCATTCACCAGAAAAATGTCCTGCCAGCCGTCGTTGTCGTAGTCGATAAACGCAACCCCGGACCCCATCGTTTCCGGCAGGTATTTTTTTCCGAAGGCTCCGCTATTGTGTACGAACCGGATTCCGGCCGCATGGGTGATGTCTTCAAAGCGAATGCGCTCACCTGTGTCGGCAGCAGTTTTCGCTGCTTGTTGCGCGGTCGAGCTACTCCCCGGCCCGACAATCGCGCCATCCGCAGCAGAAAAGGGCATCGAGCCGAAGAACGAGGCGGCCAGCGCCGTTCCAGAAAGTTTGAGAAATTTGCGGCGGTGCGGTTGCTGCTTTTCTTCTTCCAAGTTTGATCCGTCGGGTTTTCTACGCGTCAATTTCCACCTCTGTGCAGGACGGGCGAATCCGAAGCGCGATGGTACGCCGCGCCTGCGATGGTCGCAGTGTGCTTTCCTGGAGAATTTGCAATCGGCAGCGGCACAGAAACATGTTCGTGAATCGGCTGCCTCTCTCGATTATCGTCGGGATGTTTTTCCAGATACGGTCCAGTCAACGCCTGCGACGATTCATCCGCCTTGAAGCGCAGATAACGCACTTCATACTGGTGCGCCAAGTCTGGCTTGCTCATTCCCGTAGCACACAGCATCATGTTGTAATTCGCTTCCAGATCTTCCGGATCGATATCGAGCGCCTGCTGAAACTGCTCCTGCGCCAGCGCGTATTTGTGCTGGAGAAAATAGATGCGGCCCAGATCATTTCGCACCACGCGATCCCGAGGATATTGCTCGATCACCTGCTGTAAATGCGCGATGGCGCCATCGTAGTCCCCCGTCTGGCGCAATACGCGCGCGTAGAAATAATGTGCCCGCGCCAGGTGCGGAGAAAGCTGCAATGCCTTGGCCAGGACCACTTTCGCGCCCGCTATATCTCCCACCAACACGCGGGCTCGGCCAATATTCACCCATCCGTCAGGGTTGGTCGGGTCGGCCTGCGTGACCCGCTCAAAGGCCGCCTCCGCTCCCTTCAGGTCCCCCTGAAGCAGCAATCCAATGCCGTAATCGTTCCAGCGCTGCCAGTCCGCTTTGTTAGTGACAACCTGTGCCGTCGGCGCGGGCGCATTCGGCGGCAACACGGTCAGATTTTCGTTGTCGCTCGCCATCACCACAATCGGCGGGTCAGGAATCGCTTTGATCTTTCCCGATACGTCTGCGGTATTTCCGGTGAAGGTCACGCGACGGTCATCATAGGCAGGTGTCACGTCGTGTGGGCCTGTGCTTTCAGAAACGCCGGCAAAGGAAAAGTTGGTATCAAACCAGGAGAATTTGCGGTAATTCATCTTCGCCTGCAGATGAATTGTTCCGCGCACCTCCTTGGGAATTTGCAGCCGGAAGTGGACTGTGTCGGCGGCTCCGGGAGGAATCAGGTGTGCGTAAATCGTCGCCCGCGCCGCCCAGGCATTGCGCTTGTCGATGGGATTGCCATGCGCATCGATCGCCCACGAGCGATAAAAGTGCGCTCCGGGCTCGACCGGCCCATGACCGTTGTCTTCCACCATGCCGCTCCAGAAAAGCACATGGCCCGCATCGTCGATCGCCTTCAACTCCAGCCAGCAATCGAAGGCGTCCACGGTGCCGCCCGGAAAGAAATGTCCAACGTTCAACGTGCGCACCACCACATCGACTCGCTCCGTTTCTCCAGCGCGAACCACTCCGGTGACACGGTCAAGTGGTGCGGTCACCGGAGCGATCGGAGGCCCTCCTGTAGCGCCTGTCGGAGACTGCATTTCAGATTCTTCACCCACCGCGAATGTCGTCGCCAGTTGCGGCGCGGCATAGTTCACTTTGTTATTTGATATGCGATTCTCCGTCGTTTCAGGCGAAATGGCGAAAATGTCGACGCGAACTTTCTTATCTTTCAAGAAGTCTTCTGTGTCCTTCAACTGCTTTGCATCCTTGTTCACAAAAGGAAGCGCGGTGTTGGCCGCAATAAAGCGATGCGAATGCACCATTCCGTTCACATTGCCGGCATCGTTCGAAGGTGTTTGCGGCATATGGCAATCTTCGCAATTCATCGACTTCGGCGGATAGTAGAAAGATCGCGCGCCTAATCCTGAAACGCCGCTGGCTTGCCAGTTGTCATAATCGTCAAAGCCGCGAATCCAGCGGTAGTGATTATCGGCCACGTCCAGGTGAACCTTGTGGCAATTGCCGCAGTATTCCGCGGACTGGCTGCCGCGCATGAACGGTTTCAGAAACGTCCGCCGATGCGGCTCCGGGTCTTCTTCAATCAGATAGTCGATCACGCGATGCACAATGGGATTTTTGCTGGCCACCAACCGCTGCAGCTGCGGATATTCCAGAATAAAGTCGGCGTTGCCCATGGTGCTCTTCTCTAGGCGGATGGAGTGGCACACGACGCAACCCATGCCCGCCTGCGAGGCCGGAATAAAGAGGTGATCTTTCACGGGCGTATTGAAGTTGCCGGGGAAAAACAGCGCCGCATCGTGGCATCCCGCGCACACTTTGGAGGCTTGCACGCCATCCACTTGTTGCATGTAGACAATCGCCTGCCGGTACCACTGGTTGTTGAAGGATGAGAAGTGATGGACCGAGCTCTCCCATTGTTTGTAAATATCGGCGTGGCATGTTTTGCAGGTGGCGGAGTCCAAGAAATAATCCTCCGGCACGACCTTGCCTGTGTAGGTTTCGGCGTCGCTCGGGAAGAAGGGGCTCGTCGGCCCTCCGCCTTCATCCGCCTGATCGGCTGGCGCCATGCTCGGATTGTGGATGGCGTAATCCTTTTGCCAGGGAACGGTACGCAGCCACCATGCTCCAGCAGCGAGCGCGGCGACAAGGACGAGCGATGTCGCAATTCGCACAGCAGCTTTGGCACCACTATGCTGCAGCCAGCCCCGGTTGCCGGCCCAAACAGCCAGCAGCATTGCGACCGCCAGCATGGAGATGATTTCGTGGGTGTAAAGAATCGGCCATTGCTGGCGGCGTGTGCCCGTGTACACCAGCACAGCACCCGCAACGCCGCCCAGCGTGAACACGATCCATCCGGCTTTTTCCAGCGAGCTTTTCCCCTGCAGTAGTTTTCCCATGCCGGGGATCGCGACGACCACAAACACGCAGCCGGCAAAGATGTGCAGTACGACGACCGCTTCATAGATCAGCGTTGCCGTGGGAAACGCATAGAGATAAACAGCGCTCGCCGCCAGCGCAACTGTTGAAGCTATTAGCAATCGCCTCATTTTAATGCCCGCTCCCGACCCCTCTTGGCTGTCTATCGCCGCTCTCTTGTTATTCTATGCGGCGCTGGCGGTGCCTTTCTGCCGATCATTTTGTCGCCGCGAGGACGCGTCCTATATTTTCGTCAGAACTGAAAGCGCGCGCTCAACTGAATTTCCCTTCCGGGGGTCATCGCCATGGTAATGGAGCCAAACTGCGGTGTATTCACAAAGCGATTTGGCGAGCCAAGGTTGGTGTGGTTGAATGCGTTAAAAAAATCGCCTCGAACCAGAAAAGCCATCTGCTTGTGAAGCGGCATTGTCCTCTGTGCGGAGAGGTCCATCGTCTGCATCCCCGGGCCATAAACCGAATTGCGTCCTGCATTGCCAAATGTATAGGGAGCAGGCGCCGCAAACGCAGCACGGTTGATCCAATGGGCGGAGTTTCGAGTCCCAGGGCCAAAGATTGGCTTTCCGGTAACGTTGGCGCGGATGGGATTTTCTCCGAGGATCGTACCGGCGTTTGCCGTATCTCCGAACACCGACACGGTAAATGGATATCCCGACTCCGCCTGATAGATCATGGAAAACATCCAGTTTTCCGTGGCCATACGCGTCCAGTTCGAACGCATATACGCAGGTCCGGCATACACCGCGCTTACAACAAATCGCTGGGGGATATCGCAGGCAGGTCCTTTTTCCGCAGCCAGATCGTTGTTGTTCTGCGGTATGGTCGACTCGTACATAGGAGAGCGGAAGTCCGGCGCATTGCTCAAATTTTTTGAGAACGTGTAATTTGCCAGAATGCTGAACCCATGGCTGTAACGCCTCCGCAGGTTGATGTAGCCCGCGTCGTACCAACTCTGTGCCGTGGTTTCCAGCAGATTGATCGCGCTCACAGGAAATGTCAGGCTGGCGACATTGATCCGAGTGCCTTCGATCACCGGAGGAATGACCGTTCCCTGTGCGAAGCTGATGTGCTGAAATGGACGGCGCGGCTCAATGGCGCCGGGGCCAGGCAATGCGTTGTTGATCAGGTGCGCGCGTTGTAAATGGAAGCCGCGCGCTCCTAGATAGCCAATTTCCACCGTGGTTGCAGCGCCCAACGATTTCTCAATGGTGGCATTCCATTGCTGGATGTACTGCGGCGATGGGTGCAGGCTAAACGAGGCGAAGCTGACAACTGTCTTACCCAGAACAGCCGGCGCGAAATTGAACCCCGCGATGGCCGGGGAGGGCGTGTAGTTGTCTCCCTGGTCCGTCTCCGGAAAGACGTAAGGCACATTGTGGCGCTGATTGCACCATGAGTTATAGTCGACCGGCGTGAAGAAGATGCCATAGGCACCGCGCACAATCAGCCCCAGGCTGGGAATATTGTGGGCGATGCCGACACGCGGCGCCAAGTCCAGATGGTTCGCATACATCAACCCGTTGGGGTACTTCTCCTGGCCGCCAATGAAAGCCACCGGCGTGCCGGAAGACAGGTCGAGGTTGCTGTTGGTGAAATGCGCGTCCCACAATGGACTGGCATACTCATAGCGCAGCCCGAAATTCAGGGTGGTATTCGCTGATACGCGCCACTCGTCCTGCGCGAACGCGTCCGCAAACCAGCCACGCAGGTCCATCGCGGGAACACCAGCCTGCCGTTGCCGAACGACGGGCAAGCCCAGCAAGAAGCTCGCCAGCGCCGAACCCGTCCCGTCATTTGAAGCGGTGCGGGAAGTGTAGCCATTGGTGAACTGGTAAAAGCCGCGGTTCTGAAAAAATCCCCACATCGGCCACAGGAAGCGCCGGTAGCTCGCGCCAAACTGGAGATTGTGACGGCCACGCTGCCAGAACAGCGCATCGCGTCCTTCATACATGGTGTCCCAGTCGTGAACGGGCGTCGCGGCAAAAGAATCCCCAAATCCGGAATAATTTTGTACCGTAAACCACGGCGCGCCCCAGGCACCCGGGCCTCCAAAGCCTACTCCTTGAATACCTAATTGACCCACGATGTTATTCACATTATTGTTCTGCGACTGTAAAAACATCGACAGGCGGGAGGCGGCGATGGTTGCGGTATTCAAGAACGCGGGCGAAAAAATATGGTTCCATGAGCCGGTTGCCTGCTGCGCCAGATTGTCGTTGAAAACGCCGAACCCAGGCAGGTTGATCGGAGAAAATCCCGTCTCACTCGATCCGGAATAGCGCGCCAAAATCACGTCTCCATTGGCAAAGTTATGATCGAACCGAAGCGTTCCCTGATTCCAGTTCTGCGTCTCGTTGCGCACGTCCATATAGTTGTTTGAATCCACTCCTGGCCCTCCCATATTGGGCCGCGGCAAATATCGCGTCATGAACTGGGTGGCTACGGAGTTGAGATCGCTGTTGGGAATTTGATTGTTGGGAAATTGATCGCGGACCACAGGACCGCTGCCTGATTGGGGCGTGGACGGATCATAGATCTTGACGCCGCTGTGGCTGAAGTCTCCGTTGATTTCCGCCAATGTGGGCACAGTGTCGATCATGGTGTCTGTCTGGGTGTGCCTGTAACCTTCAAAATTTAGAAAGAAAAAGGTGTGCCGCATGCGAACCATCGGACCACCCAGAGAGCCTCCAAATTGGTTCTGCACCAGATAATTGTTGCTGTTCATTTGCTCAAACGTGTTGGCATCGAGCACGCTATTTCGCACGTAGTCGTAGAGAGTCCCGTGCAACTGCTTCGTTCCGGAACGGGTAACAATGTTGATCTGCCCACCACCGGCCCCACCCTCATCGGCTGCATACGTGGAGGTATCAACGCGGAACTCTTGAATGGCGTCAAGAGAAAGACTGATGTTCTGGGTCCAGAATGTCGGGTCCGTGTTGATGCCACCGTCGAGAAGATAGTAATTGGCGTTGGGACGCCCTCCTCCCACGCTGATGGCGGAGTTTTGACCCGGGCGCCAATAAAGCGCGGTGACATCTCCCTGCTGGGCGCCGGCGCCGGAGTGTACTCCGGGCACCGTAATTGCCAGGTCCAACACCATGCGCCCATTCAGCGGCAGGTTCTCAATATCTTTCGGCTCAATCACTTCGCCCACGCTGGTCTTCGTTGAGTCCATTACGATCGATCCTCCCTTGACGGAAATCGATTGCGCCAGTGAGGCGATTTGAAGATGGAAATCGAGAGCCAGGTTCTGATCGACTTCCAGCGTCAGAGTTTGACTGAGAGGAACATAACCCGCCAAAGCCACGGAAACCGAATAGGTTCCGGCCAGAATCAAGGGCGCTTCATAGAGGCCCACAGAATTGGTAGCCAGATTCCTGGTTGCACCGGTCGCGGTCGCGGTCAGGGTAACCTTGGCTCCTGAAACCGGGTGGTTCTGCGGATCACGCACAACCCCGTGCAGATTTGCAAAATTCGATTGTGCATATGCTGTTACAGCGAGCCAGAAGCACAAAAACACCCAGAAATATCGGGTCGTAGTTTTTACGAGCTTCCTGGAAAACGGAGCATTGCATCGCAAATTCGATGGATCACGCACAAACGCGATGAACGATGCGAGCGGAAGAAATAGCTCCGTCAATCCTGCAACTCGATGGTTTCTCAGTTTCGTTCTCCCGGTATTTATATATAGGTTGCGACTCGCCGCGATACCCGCCTGTTGCACCCGGACATACCGGTCACAAATCGTCTTCGGCTTGTTCGCCAAGCTTCTTTGATTGGAGACAGAATGGTCAAGCAACCTGGGGTGGAGAGCCGTCTGCAACTTTCGATGGAGTCCAAAACGTCAGTAGCTTTGCACGGAGCGAATGTTCGCAAAGAAAACCCAGGCCTGCTCGTCGTCAACCATCGGGTTCGTCCTCGTTCGTCCGCGCCGGCAACCCGCTTGCGACCGTGATGTGAATCACCGTCAATTAAATCGTTATAGACGGTAAGGGTATGATGGGTTGGCTA
>JAJXZK010000202.1 GCA_021780095.1 Acidobacteriota bacterium
AGACAGACTTTCGTGGCGGAGATGGTCGGCGATGAGGATCTTCCCAATGCCGTGGCGCTGAACGCAACCTCGTTCAATGCTGCCCAGATGATTGGTCCCGCAGTTGCCGGTCTGCTGATTGCCAAGGTCGGCATAGGGTGGGCCTTTCTTTTGAACGGGCTCTCGTTCGCGGCGGTGCTGATCTCAATGTCGTTCTTTCGCTTCTCAGAACTGCGTACAAGCGCCCGAGCGCATCGCAGCGCATCTGGATTCCGGCAGGGGCTTCGCTACATGTGGAGAAAGCCGGAACTGAGGGCCATCCTGATCATGTTGCTTCTTGTCGGCAGCTTCGGATTTAACTTTCCGATCTTCATCTCGACGATGGCCGTGAATGTCTTTCACTCCGATGCAGGCGCATTCGGACTGCTTTCCTCCATCATGGCCGTGGGCACCGTCTCAGGTGCCTTGTTTGCTGCCGGTCAGAAGAGACCGAACTTATCGTCTCTCCTTGCCGGAGCCGGAGTCTTCGGGCTGGGATGTACCTTCGGCGCACTCGCACCTGGGTACTGGTGGTTCGCGGCTGCTCTCGCGGTCAGTGGAGCGGCTGTGCTGATCTTCGCCAATGGCACGAACAGCATCCTACAACTCTCGACAGAACCATCCATGCGAGGAAGGATCATGGCGCTCCGGGTAGGCGCTGGGCTTGGGGGAATGACGATCGGGGCTCCGATCACCGGTTGGGTTGCCAACCACTACGGCCCACGCTGGTCGCTGGGATTGGGTGCTATGGCGGGCTTCACCGCAGCCCTGGTCGCCGTCTACGTTCTGGCGCGATGGGAAGATCCGCTGTTGGCATAGTCATTTGTCATTTGAAGTCGCTATATCTTCACCACTTGAGCGGCTGCGGAGCCTCCGGCCACCTCTTGAAGTGCTGCTTGCTGGTCGGGCCGAAGTAATTCTCTCCAGTTGAACTTCGCAGCATAAAGCGACTAGCCAAATTGGCGGTAGAGAATGAGGCTGGATTTCGAGGGATATGCGATGAGCGGAGAAAACTCTCCGGTCGTACTTGGGAGCAGGAATCTGCGAATTTGCGGCTAAACGTGCGACTTTGGGGGTGCTGTTTCCAGTTAAGTATATTATTGTCAACTAGATGGCGGAGAGGGAGGGATTCGAACCCCCGATAGCCTTGCGACCATGCCGGTTTTCAAGACCGGAGCCATCAACCACTCGGCCACCTCTCCGCAATCAGACAGACTCACTCAATTGTACGTCGAGAACCTTCGTTTGCCGGACTGACCTTGGGTGTCGCCCAGGGCAATCGCATGAACGTCATTTGAGTCCGAGCAGTTCAGCGCGATAGGAATCGGACGTCGCTGCGATGAGTCTTCGGGCCTTTATGCCGCCTTTTCTTTTGATTGGATCGAGGCGGATGAGGTTGAGAGTGATGTGCCTGACGACGGCCAGGTTATGCGCGGCGGCTTTGGTTCTGGCGCGCATCTGGTCGTCGTTCAAGCTGACATCCATGATCCAGTGCAAGCGGTTTTCGACCGTCCAATGGGATCGAATCGCGTGACTGATTTTTTGTGCATCGGCAGCCATGCTGCTGATGTAAACGCGCTGTTCGCGTGTTGTTTTGTCGCCGATCAGGCGCTCGGATTCAAGCACGACAAACGAGCGCAACCCCTGCCACTGTTGCGGTTTGTAAAGGCAATCCAGTTGATCGAAGACATAGCAACGGCGGGTTTCGATGCGTCCATGCCCCTTCTCGACGCTTTCACAAAAGCTGTGGGGCGTATGCGCGGCAGGGTGGGCGCGAAAGCTGGTCCAGAAGTCTTCCATCGACTCGGCCAGTTTGGGCTGGTTGTCTTTGACGGCCAGCACGTAGTCGGCTCCGCGCTCTTGAATGGCTGCGGCAATAGCGGTTTGCGTGCCCATCGCGTCGATGGTGACCGTGCAGCCAGCCAGCGACAAGGTCGAGAGCAACTCGGGAATCGCCGTAATTTCATTGGATTTTTCTGCTGTGGCTCGCTGCCCGAGCACCAGCCCAGCACCAGCGGCAAAGGCCGAAACCAGATGCAGCGCGGTGGCATCGACTCCGCCGGAACGACGACTTGTCTTGCCATCGATAGCGACAATCTCCGCGCCCAGAGCGGGTAAAACGCTGCTGACCCAGCGTCGAAAAGCGGCCTCGAACTGATCGGCATCGATCAAACCAAACAGTCGCCCGAAGGTGTCGTGGGAGGGAATGCCATGAGTCAGCCGCAGGTAGCCTCGCAGCCAGTCCAACTTTTCCTTGACCCACAACTCGATCTCAACGAACGAGTCGGCGCCAACAAGAACCGCATTGACCGCCACCACCAGCAACTCCACCAAGTCGTGCTCAACCTTGGCTATCTGGCGTGGATCCTGAATCGACACAAATACATCCGCCAATCGCAACCGGCCCGCTGTCTCCATATTTCCTCCTGGAAACAGAAGAACCGTTGCACAGTTCAACGAAAAGTATCAAGACGGATGCGGAATCTGCTCAGTTAACACTTCCGTTCATGCGATTGCCCTGCGATCATACGGGCGTGCAAAACCAGCATCCGGCGGTAACTGAGCCGGTACTTGAATACAGGGTGCGTAATCTCGGTGTCCATGCGTCGTCCCCAAACGCTAAAAAATGCGCGCCGTCCTGCATCCGTCAGCATGCATCCAGATGCCGTGCGGATGAAATGCCCTTCTGTGAGTTCACCACGGTTGAACGCAGCTACTGCAACGGAATCGCCAATCAACGGCCTGAAGGGCTCCATCAGATCAAGCGCCAGTGCGGGACGTCCTGGCCGTGAGACATGGAAGGCACCAATAGAAGGTTCTAGCCGCGCCTGCCGAAGCGCTGAGACACATTCATGTGTCAACAT
>JAJXZK010000372.1 GCA_021780095.1 Acidobacteriota bacterium
GCGGCCGCGTCGGTGGCATGGCGCAGTTTCTCCGCCTGATCGAGGGCGATGGCTGCGGAGGCGCGATCTCCGGACCTCATGTACAGGTGACCGAGGCGGTAGTAGTAACTGCCGTCCACATCGACCGGCAAGGCAAGTTTCATTTCGGCGATGGCCTGGTTGAGGTCGCCGCGGTCTTCGTAGACACGGCTCAGATCCGCATGGACGTAGGGAAGTTCCTCGGGCGAAACGCGTAGAGCCTTAATCAGGAATAGAAAAGCTGAGGACAGGGCTTCGCGATTGACGAGGATTTCACCCATGAGGTAGTTGGCTTCGGGATCATCGGGGTTTGCCTTCAAGACGAATTGCAGTTCGCGTTCCGCATCCTCGGCATTGTGATCGGAGTAGAGGTCGCGAGCGAGCCCTAAATGCGCGGCGAGAAAGTCGGGATTCGCTGCGATGGCTTGCCGGTATTCCGTCGCTGCCCCCGCGAGATCTCCTTTCGCGCGCAGCATATCGCCCAATAGCGCATGAAGCGAAGTCGACTCGGGATTTAGCTGCGAACCCCGCGTGAGAGCGGCCAAGCCGGCACGTTCTATGGACTGCACACGCCAATAAAGGGCCTCAGGATCATCGGGACTCCTCTTCAAGATGCGGTCGGTTGCGTTCAGGACGAGATCATCGCGGCCTGCGTAGTACGAGCAGAGCGATTGGATCCGTAAATCGTCGATCGTTCTTGGCGCTGACTGCTTGGCCAGAGCCGCGCTGCATGCGGAGTAGTGACCCTCTCTCATCAGGCTTGCATAAGATTGGGAGGGGGCGGTGTTGGAATCGCCGGACGGATAGTCGTCGAGAATTGCTCGTGCAGGACGCTCCAGTCCTGCCTTGATGAAATCGTTCAGATACCAATCCAGATTCAGACGAACGAACGCGGGATCAACCTCGAGCGCCTCGCGAAGTGAGCGCAATGCATTGTCGGAGTCGGATTTTTCGGCGTCGAGAGCGGCCATGCCCACTTTGGCGAGCAGGCATCCTTGCCCGGAGCGAGAGTCCCAATCGAACTGAAACTGCCGGATGGCGTCGTCAAATCTGGAAGTTTGCAGCAAAGCGAAGCCGAGAATCGAATGAGAACACGGCACCGCCGGCTGGGCTGCGACTGCGGCGGTCAATGCCGCCACGGCCTTTTGGGTTTGTCCTTGTTGCAGATACGACTCACCGAGCAAGACAGTGCGGTAGGGTGATGCAGTGTGCCGCAGGTCGCCTTCGATCTGCTTCTCGATGCTCAGGTAGGTTGCGCCGAGCCCATACCAGGCGTCTGCATTTCTGGCGTTCAATTGCGTGGCACGTGTGAACTGCTGAAGTGCCTGTGAGAAGTTGCCAACTTGCAAATAGCTGTTCGCAAGGCCGACGCGGGCTTCAATCTGATCAGGCTTTTCGATGGTTGCGCGTTCGAGATACGGGAGCGCGCGGCCGGGATTGTCGAGCTTGAGGTAGTCCATCCCGGCGAGAAAGTTGGGAACAAAGAGGTCAGGATGCACGGCCAGCACGTGCTCAAAGCTTGCAATGGCATCCTTGAGATTTCCGGCGAGGTGGAGCATCAAGCCAAGGTTGACCTCCGCTTCGGTGAGATCGGGCTGTTGTGCGAGGATCTGGCGATAGAGCGATGCGGCGCGAACATATTGCTGTGCCTGTTGGGCGGCGGAGGCTTTTCTCCACAACTCCTCGACCGTGGGTTGTGTAGGCTGTCCCAGCATTGAGGTGGCGCACAGCAGAGCACCTGCGAAAAGGGCGAGGACGATTCCCGAGCGAATGTACGGTGGGAAGAGCCTGATGGCCGGTTCAGGAAGCTTATGCATATGCTTAAACACTTCGAGTCTGCGGCGTCGAAAAAGATGGGCACGGACTCAATCGTGCCCACAATCTTTCAGGAGATTTCTTGACTTCAATTCTCATGTGAGACGCTATCTCTCCATGGGGAAGGCCCTTTGAGAGTTCGCCGAATGCTCCTTGTGAGCGACTACCATATTATCTTGGCGGCGACCTGTAGTTCGCGCGGTTGAAAAGCTCCGGAGATGAGGCCGAAATTCGAGTCTCCCAAGCCGGTGTCGGGGTTGGTGAAGAACGGATGGTTGAAGACGTCGAATGCCTCTGCGCGCATCTCCAGCTGCATCTTCTCAGTCAGAGCGAAGTATTTCTCCAGCGCAAGGTCGGTCCTGTCCGTTCCAGGGCCGCGCAGATACGAGAGATTGCGTTCCGTATTGCCGAAGGTGAAGCTTGCAGCCTGGGTGAAGGCCGACGTATCAAAGTCGACGATTCCCGTTCCGGCGGCGTTCCATGTGCGGGATACCTTTTGCGGAGTGTGGACCTGGTCAGGGGTCTGTCCTCCGCCAGCCGAATACGAGGTGTTGTTGTCATCGGTAAGCGAAAGGGGCACACCATTTCTGAAGGTGCTGATGCCGCTGACCTGCCATCCTCCGACTACGGTATCAAGGGCCCGGGGCATCATCGATCCGACGGCTCTGTCGCGCCCGACAGGCAGTTGATAGATGTAGCTCACAACCAGGCTGTTGGGAACGTCGGATGCGTCGACCGACTTGTTCATAGCAATGTTGGTGTTGTCGCGGAACTCCGAGTTGGACGCGCCCCAGCTCCATGCTGCGTTGCCGGTGACGTCGTCGATCCACTTCGAGCGGTTATAGGAAGCGAGTAACTGGAGGCCGTGAGAGAAGCGATGAGTCCACGTGACCAGCATCGAGTTGTAAGTATCGAACCCGATGGGCACTTGCTGGTTGTAGATGTCGCAGAATTCCGGGAATGGCCTCTCGAGCTGGTACTGCAAGACATACTGACCTTGTAATCCGCAGCCGCCGTTGGCCGTCTGAGTGACGGAAGTGTAGAACGGGTTGAGCACCGAATTGAATTCAGGATTGACCCCCGTTGCCGCCGTGGTTTGCGCCGCCTGGGCGATATATTCATCGGGAAGCTGATTCTGGTTAAGGCTGCCGGATACGGGGAGATGCGTCCCGTGATTGCCAACGTAGGCGATATCGATGACGTCGTTGGCTGTGACTGCGTACTGGATGCCGAATGTATAGCTCTGCACAAACGGGCTGTTCCAGTTGTGCTGGATGGCATTGATGCTGGCGCCGACGCCGGTGAATCCCCCGAGCGCGTTGCCGACGATGGGCAGCAAGCCGCTCTGGAATGCCCGGCTGGCCGGTGTGGTAACTGCATAGTTATTGCCGCTGATGGCGCTGTCCTTATCCTGCCAATAGGTCTGCTGGGTGTAGCCGTTCAGGTTCGCATCAAACGCCACGGACGCTCTCTGCGGGTAGAAGACACCGTAGGCGCCGCGGATGACCAGCTTTTCTGCCGGATGATAGGAGAAGCCGAAGCGGGGGGCGAAGTTGAGATAGCTGTTGGTGATGACGCCGCGACCGGTGTTTCCATTGTTCGGCCACACCAATTTTCCGAGAGCGGTGACGGCCGGCGGATAGTCGCCGCCTACAGGCTGGGTGACTTCCATGGCGGTAATCGGGTTAGTAGCGGTGGTGTCAAACCATGCCATCTTGTTAAAGCGGTCGGTCGGTGACGGCTGCATCTCGTAGCGAAGGCCAAGGTTGAGCGTCAGCTTGGGATTGATTTTCCAATCGTCCTGGATGTACCAGTCGACCTTCTTCATGTTGGCGGTTTGCGAGCCACTTTGCTGAAAGTTGCCGCCTCCCACACCAAGCAGGAAGCTGGCGAAGGAATCACCGGTTTCGGTGCCGATATTGCCCGGGTTGAGGGGATCGAATCCGGCAGTGCCGTTTTGTGAGAAGGAAAGACTCGCGTTTCCGGGCGAAAGATTGTTGTAGTACTCGCTGATGAAGTCGAAGCCGAGAGTATACAACTGGTGGCCGTAGGTCTTGGTGAGATCGAGCCCGACGGTCCGCGCCTCGCGCGGAGCGGTTTGAGGCGAGCCTGAGCCGAGGCCGGCATAGCCGTTGCTGAGATTCACATTCGGGAAGACACCTCCACCGACATTCAGTGAAGGGAGCCATCCGAGCTTGGTCACGTCAAAGGGATTTCCCTGGGGAACATTCGTTTCGATCCAGCGGTTCCAACCAATGTTCAGGCTGAGGACCAGCGAGGGCGAGAAGATCCGCGAGTAGCCGCCGGCCGCATCCCAGCGGTTGTCGCCGTTCTTCAAGCCGGGCCCGCCGGCATCGCTGGAGCCGTACAGTGCCACGCCGCCAGTCTTAAACTCGTCGCGATTCGAGAATCTTCCCCAAGCCCGCGAGCGGTCACTGATGTTCTGATCGATGCGTACCGTGTAGGAATCCTGCTGTTGTGGAGACGATCCAGTGAAGACATAATTATTGACCGCGTTTGAATTGGTCGGCGCGGGGTAGTAGGTCAACAGCGTGGACGCGAGCTCATCAAAGCGCGCCGAATCGATCTTGTTCGTGGGCACCGAACCGCTAACTCCACCGAAGGGGTCCATGATGGTACCGGTGGTGGTGGCAATACGGCCCGAGACCGAATCCACCTGGCCGGCAGTCACCTGACGCGCGGAATACGGATCATAGATGGCGCCTGCGTAGACCTGTCGTCCAAGGTAGTCTGTGATGCCCGGCAGCGCCGCGCCGAGCAGAGCGGAGAAATCGCCGCCGCGTTCCGCGGCAGTTGGCATGGTCAAGGTGGCAGTCACGGGGCTGGCGGCACGGAGTCCCTCGTACGAGCCGAAGAAAAATGTCTTCTTGCGTCCGGAGTAGATATGAGGCAAAACAACCGGTCCGCCGAGCGTGAATCCGAACTGATTGCGTTCGAAATGCGTTTGCGGATTGTGGTCGAAATAGTTGCGGGCGTCGGCAGCGCTGTTGCGCACGAAGTCGAAAACGTCGCCATGGAGGGTATCAGTACCGGACTTTGTAACAATATTGATGACGTTGCCCGAACTAAAGCCGAATTGCGCGGAGAAGCTATTGCTCTGGAGCCGAAATTCTTGGGTTTCGTCCACGCCGGGGGTATAGATGATCCCGCCCCACTGCGGATCCACGTCCCAGTGGCCGTCGAGCAGATACTCGGTGTCGCCAAAGCGGCTTCCGGCGAAGTTGAGGAAGGTGAGATCCTGATCGGCATTGGGCTGGTTGGCACTAGTGCCGCCGGTCCATTGCGTGAGGGCCTGGTTTGTGACGGCCGCATTCAAAAAGGTCAGGCTGACGATGTTCCGCTGATTGAGGGGAAGCTCGACGATCGCCCTGCCGTCGACGAAGGAAGAGATGTTCGCGTCCTCCGTATTGAGAGCCGGCGGTTCAGCCGAAACCGTGACTTGTTCAGTGACGTTGCCCACGGAGAGCGAGACGGGAATTGCGAGTGTCTGCCCCACCTGCAAACTGATGTTCGTCTGGGTATAGGTGCTCATGCCCTGCTTCTGCACCGTGAGCGAGTATTGGCCTGGCGGCAACAGGGTGAACGTGTAAAGGCCGGTTTCAGAGGTTTCCTGCTGGTGCTGAAAGCCTTGGTCTGTACTGGAAAGTGTGACGGTTGCGCCGGGAATGACCGCGCCGGTCTTGTCGGTCACGGAGCCGGAGAGAGTGGCGCTGGATGCCTGGCTTTGTCCCAGGGCTTTACTGCCAGGCAGCAGGAGACCTGCCAGAACAGCAAGACAGGCGAAGACGAGTCGGGTGAAAGGAGCCTGGAAAAGCGAGACGTATCCCCCGCGCGCTTTGCTTGCCGGCGCGGTATTCTGATGCCACACGGTCATGTGATTGCCTCCTCGATTCGTTCTGGTAAGTTGACGATCGGTTTCTGTAGCCCTGACGATCAGGCCATCGGTCTTCGCGGAGTCAGTCGCGTGCCAGGTTGAAGCCGGACGTCTCGCGGACTCTGCGCAGCCGATTAAACTACGGCGATCACCCTATGCCGGAAGACATAGAATTGACGAGGGACGTGCAGCGACATTTCCCCGAGGTTTTCCCGAGGTCGTTAAAGACCTGGCAGTTCAATGTGTTGCGCTGTGCAACCCGAAGAGGCAGCAACAGATTTGCTCTTATAATTTGAACACGAGGCGAATCATTGCGAGGCGACTACCGCATCGGCGACTGGCTCATCCATCCCCGCATCAACTCAATGGAGAAGGATGGAGAAACGGTCCATTTAGAACCCAAGGTGATGCAGGTCTTGCTCGCCCTGGCTTCTGAACCCGGCGAGGTGGTGACTCGAGAGCGCCTGCGCACGATAGTCTGGCCGGATGTTTTTGTGGGCGAAGATGTCTTGATCCGGGCGATCTCGGAACTTCGGCGAGCGTTTTCAGATGACGCGCGAGAACCGAATGTGATCCAGACGGTTCCTAAGGTGGGCTACCGCCTGATCACATCTGTTTCTCTGGCACAGCCCGAGCCGCAAAATGGATCAGGAGCGCCTTCGCAGCCGGAAGCAACGACCGAATCTACCGAATCTATGGAAGAAGCGGCCCGGAAGGCGGCGCCCGTTGCGACAGTTCCGCAGCCACCGCAGGCCCTGACTGCGGGCGAGCGATGGAGTTCTTGGCTCTGGTGGGTTGCATCGCTGGTGCTGTTGGTGGTCGGAGCGACCTGGGGGCTACTGGCTCTGCGGACCGGCCACCCTGCCGATCGCAAGGAGACATATACAAGCCGGCCTTTGACGACATATCCCGGCTCGGAACTCCAGCCCAGTTTTTCGCCTGACGGCAGTGCGGTGGCGTTTGTGTGGATCAAAGAAGGCGAGCGCTATGGGCATATTTATGTCAAGCTGCTCGGTTCGGAAGCTCCTTCCCGTCTGACGGCTGGCACTGCGGAAGAATTGAGTCCGGCCTGGTCACCGGATGGCCGGTGGATCGCCTTCATTCGTCACGATGAATCGCGCACCAGCGTCTTGATTATCCCAGCGCTCGGCGGATCGGAAGAAGAAGTGTATACGCAGCCGACTAATCACGTGTGGGATTATGGAGGGTTGACCTGGACGCCGGACGGAAAGAATCTCATCTTTCCCCAGCAAGACAGCCCGCAAGCCCCGAGTGTTCTCATTGAGCTGACGATCAATGGACGGACGATCCGGCCGCTGACTTCGCCGCCACAAGGGTGGAATGGAGACTGGAGCCCGACCATCTCGCCCAACGGGACGCAGCTTGCCTTTGTACGCGGACCGGAGGGGTCGGTGTACGACATTTATGTCATGAAGCTGCCGAACGGGGAGCCGCGGAGGCTGACCCATGACAGCCGGCTGATTGTGGGGTTGACGTGGACTGCGGACAGTTCGTCGCTCGTATTTTCATCGAATCGCAACGGCAGCATCTCGCTCTGGCGGGTTTCAGCCCAGGGAGGAACTCCGGAGCACGAGCGTGCCGGCGGCGACAATGCCTACTCGCCGTCGATCGCGCAACAGGGCAACCGGCTTGTTTACTCCCACGGTAATGCGACTTGGAGTATTCTTGCTGCCGATCTGAATGGCAAGCATCCGGAAGTCGGAGCGGACCTCCTGACCTCGAGCGAGCAGGACGCCTCTCCGCATGTGTCACCGGGCGGGGACAAGATCGCGTTTCAATCGTGGCGCTCGGGCTCACAGGAGATTTGGACGGCGAGAGTCGATGGAAGCGACCCGGTGCAACTGACTTCGTTGACCGCTTCGGCCGGAAGTCCATTCTGGTCGCACGATGGGCGCAGGATCGCGTTTGATGCCCGGCCTGACGCCTTTGCCCATATCTATATTATTGATGCGAATGGCGGCGAGCCACGGCCGCTGACTCATGGGAACTACAACGACATCGTTCCCAGCTGGTCGATCGACAATCAGTGGATCTATTTTGGCTCCAATCGTTCCGGCGCTTGGCAGATATGGAAGGTTCGCTCGGATGGTTCGGGGGCTGCCCAGCAGGTGACCAACGGCGGCGGGATGGTTGCGATTGAGAGCGCGGATGCGCAATGGCTTTATTTCACCCATTATGGAGAGCCCGGTCTATGGCGGCGCCCAATCATGGGCGGCCAGGAACAGAGGATCTTTGACGGGCCACCGACTGGAAATCTGAACTATTGGACACTGGCCGGCCAATATGTCTACTCGCTCTCAGAACGGGGAAGCCAATTCACGCTGGAACGGATTGATCCGGAAACCGGGCACAGCCAATCCGTCTACGTGTTGAAACACGACCCCACTCCCTTTGCGGGTATCTCGCTGACTCCTGATGGCAAACGCGTCATTTTTGCCGAACTGGACCAGGCATCGAGCGGCCTCACCCTGGTAGAACACTTCGAATAGCGCGCAGGAGCAGAAGCCCTCGGCGAAACCTCAGCAATCCTTCATGAAGAGAACGGCGAGGCTGGTTGCATGATGGAACCATGCGCTCGCTGTTCCTGCTGCTTATTGGTCTTTTTCTGGCCCACGGCACCGCTTTTGCCCAAGGCATTCGGCTGGTCGATGTATATCCCGACAAAGCGCGTTACGCACCTTCAGAACCGGTAAAGCTGGTTGTCGAACTCAGCGGACAGCCCGAAGGAAGCGAAGAGATCGCAGCCTCGATCTCGCGGCTCGGCCGGACTCTGGGCAACTGCGGGCCCCTCAAGCTCGCTTCCGGCGAAGCCGCATTGCAAACGATTCCATGCACCGTTCCGGCGGACGACTACCAGGGATACCTGGTGACGGTGCAGCTGACGAAGGCAGGGGGACGCGAACTGGAGACGCGCGAAACGGCCATCGATATTTCGTCGGACTGGAAGCGGTTTCCCCGCTACGGGTATTTGGCCCACTACAACGCCGATGAGGGTACAGATCCGAAGGTGTGGATTACAGAGCTGAATCGCTTTCACATCGATGGGCTGGAGTTTTATGACTTCCAATGGCGGCACGACATGCCGCTTGCGGGCACTGTGGAATATCCGGCAGCCACGTGGAAAGACATTGCAGGTCGGACGGTCGATGGCGCGATGGTGAGAGATCTCATCGACCAGGCGCATCGCTACAACATGATGGCAATGGCCTACAACGCCAGCTATAGCGCCTATGACGACGTCTTCGTGCGATCTCAGGACAAGCTGCCGCTGCGATGGGCGATCTGGGGCACGTCCGACGGTCCGCGAACGGAGGCGACGGCCAAATCCCTCGAGTTGCAGAACACCACGGACTGGTCGACTCATCGCCTTTTCTATATGAACCAGGGCGATCCGGGCTGGCAGCACTACCTCTTCGGCCAGATGCACGAACTCTTCGAGGTGTATCCGTTTGATGGATGGCACGTGGATACCTTCGGGGAAAAAGGTGGGTACGCATTTGACGGGTCGCGCGTGGACTTCATCTCGGGTTTTCGTTCGTTCATCGATCATGCCAGCGCCGCACTGCACAAGCGGATTCTGTTTAATGCCGTGGGCACGCTGGGCCAGGAACGGATCGCGCGCTCGGCCGCGGACTTTGTCTACTCCGAACTTTGGGAAGACAATGAGACATTTGCCGGAATCCAGGTTGCGGCGGAGCAGGTTCATGTCGCGAATCCGCGCGACGGTTACGTAATTGCCGCGTACATGCACAAGGAGCCTGCGACTGGTCCAGTCCCGAAAGCGAAGGAATTCAACCCGCCAAGCGTGCTGCTGACCGATGCGGCCATCTTCGCTTCGGGAGCGGCACACATTGAGCTGGGCGACGGCAATCGCATGCTTTCCCGGGAGTACTTTCCTGCGGATACGCGCCTTGCTGTTTCCCCCGCGTTGCACGCGGCGCTGCGCCACTACTACGACTTTTTGACGGCTTACGAAAACTATCTGCGAGACAATATAGACCTGCAACCATGCGGCGTGCAAGTGAATGTTGCCAATCAGATCACGAATAGGATGGCGGTTCCGAATACGATCTGGACGATCACGCGACGCAAGGGTGACACCACGATTGTGCACCTCATCAACCTTCTGGGATCGAACGATCCGCATTGGCGCGATGTCTACATGACGCGTCCTGTTCCGCCTACCCTGGATGGACTGCATCTGCAGATTTCCTCGCCGGAGAAGGTAGAGTCAGTAGGATGGGCGTCACCGGATGTGAACGGTGGAGAGTTTCACGCCGTTTCCTTCAAGATTCGCAAAGATGCGGAGGCGCAATGGATAGAATTCACCCTGCCGACGCTTGAATACTGGGATACGGTGCTAATCAAGACTCGAAAATAGTAATAGGAGTTCCCGGGTCGCACGATTTGCCAGACATTCAACCGCAGGGCAATCGCACTTGAAATTGTCCTGAACCACATTTGGCACGGATCATGTTTGCCACTTACATAGAGGGTTGAGAGGCATGAAGTTCCTTTCAAGGGGGATTTCATGTCGAGAGAAGACACGCTGGAGCAGTTTGGTGCCTGCTGGGAAGGTCTTGAGGACCCGCGCAGCGGCAATGCCGCGCTGCACGACTTTCACGAACTGCTGATGATCGCTTTGTGCGCTGTACTGTGCGGCTGTCAGGGTGCGGTGGACATGGCGCTTTTTGCCGAAAGCAAAGAGCCGTTTCTGCGCGGCTTTCTCACCTTGGCCAATGGGGTGCCGAGCCACGACACCTTCAGCCGCCTGTTCCGCAATCTCGATCCGGATCAGTTTCGCGATTCATTTCAGCGGTTTATGACGCAGTTCTCGGAGCCATTGCAAGGCGTGGTGGCCATCGATGGCAAGGTGTTGCGCCGATCGTTTGATCGGGCCAGCGGCAAGTCGGCGCTACACATGGTCAGCGCCTGGGGATGCCGGCAGCGCTTGGTGCTGGCCCAGATCGCTACCGATGCCAAGTCCAACGAGATTACGGCGGTGCCCAAGCTGTTGCGGATGCTGTCCCTGAAGGGCACTATTGTGACTGCCGATGCCCTCAACTGCCAGCGCACCATCGCCGGGCAAATCGTAGAACAAAAGGGCGATTATGCTCTGGCGCTGAAGGGAAATCAAGGTACGCTGCATGACGATGCGGTTTTGCTTTTTGACGATCCGGAGCTGAAAGCGAGCCGGTCCGCGCCGATAGTCGAGGCCGATCACGGGCGCATCGAGGTGCGCACGGGACGCTGGCAGAAATGTGTCGCGTTTCACGGCTATATTATGATACACGAAGTTCGCATTTTCCAGGAACTTCATGCACTGCAATATAGTCATATAATCCCCGGACGCGGGGAATTTCATCCTGAGCCCGAGTGAGCTCCGCTTTCCAGGCACACTATTCGCGCACCGACCCCATACACGATACTGCGAAATATGCAGCCACACGGCGCGTGGTTGATTTATGCCGGATCAGTTGCCTTCGCCTCAATCCACTAAAACTTCGGAAGCGACGACCTTCGCGATA
>JAJXZK010000142.1 GCA_021780095.1 Acidobacteriota bacterium
ACCGGAGCAATCAAATATGCGAGCACCATGGTGTACGTAACGTAGTCGCCCACAGTGAGAGCGTGCGACACCACAAGCCGGCCGCCAAGATACATGACCAGCGCACCGACGACACCAAGCACAACGGTAGACGCGAGGCTCATGACGGATTGCGCCGTTAATGTGCGAATGACGTTTTCCAGCAGGCGCTGAACGCCGCCGGCGAAGACCTGCGCTTCGCGATCCTCCGCGTGATAGCCTTTCACCACGCGGACGCCGCCCAGCGATTCTGTCAGCCTGCCGGTGACATCGGCATTGATGCGGGCGCGCTCGCGGAAGATGGGGCGAATGGTCTTGAAGGCGGTCATCAGGATGAGCGAAAAGATCACAAGAACGACGACGGCGAGCAGTGTCATCTCCACGCTGATGCGCAGCAGCAGGGCGAAGGCGATTGCCGCGGCGAGCAGGCCTCCGACGAAATTCACCATGCCGGTGCCGATCAGGTTACGGATGCCTTCGACGTCGCTCATGATTCGCGCAACCAGCGTGCCGGTTCGGTTGGCATCGTAAAATGCGACCGGTAAGCGCCCTATGTGTTGTTGCACCTGGACGCGAAGATCGGCGATGAGGCGTTGCGCGGCGATGGAAAGAAGTTGCGTCAAGCCGTAAGAAGCCGCACCCTGGATGGTAGTGGCCAGCAGTACCGCACCAACGATCCAGGGCAAAAGGCTGACCTGGTGATGGCCCATGACGCGATCAATCAGGAACTTAGCGGAGAGCGGCAGAACAAAACTGGAAACGCGGCTGATGACCATCAGCAGCAGGCCAAACGCAAGCAGCCAGCGGCGCGGACGCACCAGTGCCCAGATTTCAGGCAGGACTTTACGCAGCTCCGGTTTTTTCTTGCTCTGCGGCGCGTCGGCAGATACCCGGCCCCCGGCAGATTCTGACCTTCTTCCGCCGCGTGTACCCGCGTCGATCCATGCCGGTTTAATTGCCATACACCACTTTCACGCCCGTGCGCGACGAGCCGCAATGAACGAGCGAACGCACATCAACACAAAGATGAGGCAGACGACCGCCATGGCGAATTCCTCTTTCACCGCAAGCGGTCGCGCCATGGCAGTCCCGTGGTTGGAGGCGAGGAACGCCGAGGCCGCGCGCCAGCCAGGGAAGATGACGCCGAGCAAACCGACGGTGACCGCGATGTGCATGAAGATCATGCGGCGCTTGCTGTCTTCAGTCTTCGCCAGCAAACCCAGGATGCCGAGAGCAATGCCGAAGCAGGCTGGAATGAGAGCCGTGGGCGCGTGGCTGCCGGTTGCGACGAAAAATGCAACTCCTAAGATGATGAGCACCAAAGCGGTGACAAGTGTGAATTTCGCCATGTAGATTCGATCTCCTCTAGTGATTCTGCTCGCTCACTCCAGCATAACCTTCCTTGGCGAGCGCACTCAGGATTTGATCCACCATGGCCGCCACCGTCTGGTCGATGGAAATCTGAATGGCGTCATGCGGCGGCTCCAGGGTTGCCAATTGGCTGGGCAACAGCGACTCCGGCATGTAATGGCCGTATCGAGTCTCCATCCGCTGGCGAATCAGCTCCGGCGGTCCGGTCAGGAAAACAAACCGAACCGCGCGAGGCCCAGTGCCGGAGGTCAGCTCGGTGCGGTAGGACTCCTTCAACGCAGAGCAGGCGAGGATGCCATTCACGCCGTCGCGGAGCCAGGCAACAATTTGCAGGTGCAAACTCTGCAGCCAGGGCTCGCGATCTTGATCGGTGAGCGGAATGCCGGCATGCATTTTGGCGCGGTTGGCGGCGGAATGGAAATCATCTGCGTCGGCAAACCGCCAGCCGGTGCGAGCCGCCAAAACCTTGCCCACCGTGGTCTTTCCCGTTCCGGTGACACCCATCAACACAACCACCATCGGCTATTTTTCCTTCTGCAGAATCTGCTGAATATCATCCAGCGCCTGCTGCGGCGTCCACGTATTGGAGGGATACCAGGCACGGATTTTTCCGTCCGGTCCGATCACGGCAGTAGAGACGGAATGCGCGACCACCTTTCCTTTGGAGTAGGTCACGGCCACATCAAACCACTGCAGTAGAGATGCAAGCTTGGCCGGGGAAGGTGCAGCAAAATCCCAATGCTGAAAGGTTTCTTTGGTGTATCGGCCCGTGTGTGCTCCGCCGTAGCTGCGCAAGACCGCGGGCGTGTCATATCCCGGGTCGAAACTGATACTGAGCAGGTGGGTTTTTGCGTAGAGACCGGGATCGGCGCCCAACAGTTGATCCAGATGAGCGAAGTTGCGGCTCATCAGCGGACAGAACTGGGAAGAGGCGCAGCGGGTGTAGATGAAGGTGAGCACCAGCACTTTGCCGCGAAATTGCTTGAGTGAAATCTCGCGATTGCTTTGATTGAGAAATCGAAAATCTGGCACGGCATCGCCGAGCTGCGGTATGTGGTATTGCACTGGCGGCAGCACATTCGGGTTTGCCTGCTGCACGATCACGATGTTGCTAAGCACGGCTCCCGCTGCAACCAACTGCAACTTGGCCGTGAGAGTATCGCCGGGGTGCAGTTCCGAGGCGATGGAAGGGTTTTGCAGAGAGTAGGCCATCGTCATGGCTTCCATCACGCCGGGGATCGCTGCAGTATCGAGGGCAATAACGCCATCTTTCTGATCCACAGAAACTACTTTGCCGCGAATGGAATATTGTTTTTGCGAGGCGGCGCTTGTACCCGAACCGGATGATTGCGAGCCAGACTGACAGCCGAGGATGCCGAACGATGCGCCGAACAACGCGATGCTCAAAGTGGCCGATCTCCGCCGGCGGGAGCGAACAAACCGCGCGGCAGTGGAGCGCGAATTCAAAGGTTCCATCGAAACTCCTTATTTGTGGAACAGGTGGTCATAACTGAAATGGTAGCGAAGACCGCCGTAATACTGGCGAGGCGCGTTGTAGTGGAAGCCGCCAAAGGTGAGGCTATTGTCCAACAGCACGCGATGATTCGTCACATTGGTCACGTTGGCGGTGAACGTGAATGTTTTGCGAAATGTCTTTCCCAGCGACATGCTCAAGTTAGTATCGTGCGGCAAATATTCTCCCTGATACGGTGAGGTTGGATTGCCATACTCGCCATTGGTAAATCCCGAGCCGTAATAGAAATTGAAGGAACCGAAAGCATTGCCGGGCAGGTTCCCATTCATTCCAAAGTTAAGCGTGTTTCTCTGATCGTGATCGAGGGGAACGTAGTTGAAGCCAGAATCGCACTGCGGAGCGGTGATGGGAACGCAAACCAGGCCGCCCTTAATGGGACCGCGCTGCTGTGCCAGTTGGTTGGAGTAGGCCAGGTGGGCCTGCCCGACGCGCCATAAAGTGGGCGATTGAAGGGTCAATTCCCAACCCTGAATCAGCGCGCCGTCAATGGTCACGGGAAAGAATATGTTTGATTCGCCGACATTGGAATGATCGAGAAAATTGTTGGCGCGAGTTTCAAAGTTGTCCGCGTCCAGCAGCCATCCACGCAATGGAATCTGAACGCCGAATTGATGCTCCTCATCGCGTTCGCTATGCAGCGGGAGGAAGGCCGTGTTGTTGCTGTTCGCATAATTAATCAGCGGACCCGATGCGGTGAGCAGCGGCGGCGGCTGGTAGTAGCGGCCATAGAAAGCGCGGAAGACCCAATCAATTTTCGGAATTTGGATGGCGACGCCGAACCGCGGGTCGGCTTCGAGCTCTGTGATGCTGGACATGAACTGGGAGGCGCGCACGCCAACGATCAAAGTCAGCCATCGCGCCGCTTTGAAATTGTCCGATACGTATTCCTCTGTGAGGCCGGCAGATGCGCCCTCATGAAGAAGAAACTTCTGATAACTGTGATCGTTGAACTGGGCACCTAAGAGGTAGCCGTCGTGCTGGCCGAAGGAATAGAATCCGCCGGCTATCGTATTTCTCGCGACTTGCGTCGTTAGAGAAGCCTGCATGCCGACGTAATTGGTAGCGCGGTCCGCGGTGGTTGCGACCGGCAGATCGTTGGGACTGGGAGTGTAGTTGCCGCTGTTGTAGTGGTAGTAGGGCGATAGCTGCAGAAAGGTAGTGGGAGTGAAAGTGTGCACCCAGGAGAAAACGGAAAACCCGTCTACCTCACTTTGACTGTCGCGCAGTCCGCTGGAGTCGTACTGCTGATTTTCATAATCGTTCGAATTGGGATCGTAGGGGACTTGAAAATAATCCGTGCGAAGCTGCGACACCATTCGTAGCTGATCGTGCGGCGTGCGATTGTAGACGAACGAAGAAAATCCGCCATAGCCGTTGGCCGCATCATGGTAGGGCTTCGGAATTGGAGGCATCAGGCCGTAGTTGGTGCGGTTTCCATTCAGGCTGGCATAGTAGGCAAACTTTTCCGTGTGGCTGCCGAAGTTGAGCTGATCGTCCGTCTGATAATAGTTTCCAGCGCTGAGAAGGAGCTCGGCCTCGTTATCGCGATCGAATCCAGTTCGCGGCGACACATCGAACACGCCGTAGGTGCGATCGCCCACATCCGCGTTATAGCTGCCCCGCTGCACCTCCAGATTGGAGATGTCTTTCGGATCGATTTGCGGGCCCAGGTTGTCGGCGATGTTTGTATTTGGAATTTCGACGCCATCGATTTCCCAACTGACCTGGTGGCCGCCGCGGATGTGAAGCATGTCATGCACCATGTACGCTCCGGGCACATAGTCGGTAATCATCGACACGCTATTGGTCAGGTTCGCCGACGGAGTGCGGTCAATGGCTTTGCGATCGATCAGGGTTGTTGGGGTGACGGAATTGCCATTCACCACATTGGCGTTCGCAGTGATCTGCACAGACTGCTGAATGCTGCCAACCTGCAGCAGAAAGTGGAGGATCGGCGAATTGTCTGAAAAAACTGTGAGAGCCTGCTGCAAGACGTCGAATCCTGGACTCTCAATGGTAATGTTGTAGGGGCCCAGTGGCAGAGTGGGAAAGGAGAAATAGCCGTTGCGATCGGTCTGCTCAGTTTGGGCAACCTGAGAATCTGTTGCGCGGATTGTGACTCGCGCGCTTGCGATTGGGCGATGTTGAGAATCATGCACGATGCCCTGGACTCCTCCGAACACAGTGGCATGAGTTGGCGTGACGCCAATCGAAATAAACAAGGCCATGAGAATTGCCAGCCTGAATGTTTGTTGCATACGCTTCGCTTTCGGTGATCCCACGGATGGAGCGGGCCCAATTCGATACTTCGGACACGATGCCCGTCGTAGTCAGGTCGACACAGGCGGATAATCCCCCGTCATGAATTGACTGCACGCAATCCTATTGCGATGGATCGGGACTGGATGGGCCTAGGCCTGGAAAATGGCCATGTGGAAAGGTGTGGCGGGAGGAGCGCGTGCGGAGGGTGACCGTGCGAGACGCATGAGGAGCAAGGAGGGTGCAAGGACGACAACATCTTCCGCAGACGCCGGATTGGAAGAAAGTAACAGAGGCGCTGCGGCGAAAGCCACCACTGCGGGCTTGGCGGGTATCTTCCAAAGCGGACAGGGCGAAGGTCGAACGGACGGCTGAGTTCCTGAGTCGGCCAGCGTCATAGCCTGCAACATAAGGCAGTGATGGGAGCCGTTGCGCCGGCAGCAGGCGGGCAGGTTGGCATCTGTCTGGACGCTGGCGATCAGCGGCTGCAGCGGCAGCAATGCCGTCAACAGCAGCAATACCGATGCGAACCATCGCCTCATGGCCAAAGCATACCATCGTGACCACGCCATTGGCTGGTGCTCCCCTGCGTCGTCGTATAACGTGGAACTGTCTCCGTTCAACATGACAGCTACCCCCGGAGAGAGATGCGAAGCGAACAAGAACTGTTGCGAGAGCTAGGGAGGAATATCGACTGCGCCGCCGTCATTACCAGGACTGTGCGTGCCGCTCGAGCGTTGCGGCAACAATACAGCCGGCAACAGCAAATCGCCGGGCATCGGGGCTGGAGAAGTCCGCAGATCCTGGCATGGGAGCCATGGCTGAAAACCCTATGGGACGCCGCCATCCTTTGCGGAGCCGAGACTCGAATTTTGCTCAACGACGCGCAGGAAGGTGAGTTATGGCTGCAGGTGTTGGCGCAGGATGAAGCCGGCCGACAAACGATTTCGATTGTGGGTCTGGCCAAGCAGGCGCAGCAGGCATGGCAGGCCATGCATCAGCATCGGATCGAACTGACAGAGATTCGCAATGACGACAACATCGACGCGAAAGCCTTTTCCCGGTGGGCATTGGAGCTTGAAAAAGTCTGTCGGCGCGCGCAGCTTCTGTCGTCTTCTCAAGCCGAAAGGGAGCTGGCAATCCTGATTCGGGCCAGAAAAGTGCCGCTGCCGGAAAACATTTGTTTGGTTGGATTTGATCGGATAACGCCCGCACAAAAACTCCTGATGGATGCGCTGCGCGCGGCAGGCTGCCAGCTCGAGTTAACTGAGCTGGAGTCTTTCACCGACGAGCGCGCATCAAGTTCGATCGTCACTTTCGCGCGCACCTTGGAGGATGAAATCGAGAGCGCGGCGCAATGGGTGCGAGCCACTCTTCTCGAAGATCCTAATCAGCGAATCGGTATCGTCCTGCCGTCGCTGGGAGAAATGCGCGATCGCCTGGATGCTGTCCTCCGTCGGGTGCTAGCGCCGTCTTCGATAGATATTCACGCGGCGAATGCGCCAATGCCGTATGAGTTCTCCCTGGGAACACCGATGGATCGAATGCCCGCGGTGCGCACTGCCCTTATGCTGCTTGCGTGGTTGGAGAAGTCGTTGCCGCCGGACGACATGTCGTGGCTGGTGGTGCATGGCGGATTTGGTTCCGGGTTCTCGGATGCGCGGGCAATGCTGGACAAAAAGTTTCGTGAGCGCGACTTCCAGTTGGGCGGAAACATAGGTTTCTCCAAGTTTCAAAAGTGGCTGACGCATACAGGACCCAATGCGGATCGCTCACCGTTGGCACGTTCTCTCGAGCGGATCGCTGTGACGGCGAAACGCGTGGACCTGAAGCAACATCGCTCCTACGCCCATTGGCGAGAGGCGATGGAAGAGCTTCTTTCCGCGGGAGAATGGAATTTACTGACCGCGACAGATAGCGCGGAATATCAATTGCTGCGGCGATGGAACGCGCTGTTGAATGAGATTTCTTCGTTGAGCGTTGTGACAGGCTCGGTGCCGTTTTCCGATGCCATCAGCCGGCTGCAATCTCTGGCGGGGACGATGCTGTTCACGTTGGAAACGAGACACGCGCCCGTACAAATTCTCGGAGTCTCTGAGGCGGCAGGAATGACGTTCGATCGAACCTGGTGGATGAATGCACAGGCGGCCAGTTGGCCACCGCGCGGCCATGTACAGCCGTTTCTGCCGTGGAGTGTGCAGCGAGCGACGCACATGCCCTTTGCTGATCCGGCAGCGGACGCTGCATTCGCGCAACGGGTGACGCAGCGAATACTAAACTCTGCGCCGAGGGTGGTCGTGAGTTTTGCGCTGCAGGAAAATGATCCGACCACTGCAAGCGCGCATGCGCCAAGCCCAGAGATCGCTATCTCGCCTGCAATTCGCAGCACTTTGCCAGAGGTTCCGCTGATTGCTATTCAAGAAGTTTTGTCGGGCGGGATTCAAGCGCCGATCAAGCATGAAGGCGATGCGGGGCCTTCCGCGCTTGAGGTTGTCGACGAAGAGCCCGCGATTCCATTTCAGGGAACCCGGGTGCGCAGCGGCGTCACGTTTCTCAAGGATCAAGCCGCATGTCCATTTCGAGCCTTCGCGGAGATGCGGCTGGCGGCGGAACCGATCGAAGAGGCCGACAACGGGCTTTCTGCGAAGGCGCAGGGAACAATTCTTCACGAGGTGTTGCAGTGCTTTTGGATCGAAATGAAGTCGCAGAAACGGCTGCTAGAAAGTACAGAGGAGGAATGCCGCGAAATGTTGCGCACGCATATTCATCACGCGTTGCGGCGGTTCCGTAAGCACGCCGACGAATCGTGGCAGCGAGCCTTGCTGGAGATTGAGGCGGATCGTATCGAGAGCCGGCTGATGCAGTGGCTGGAGGTTGAAAAGCGGCGGCCCGATTTTACCGTCGTGAAAACGGAAGACACACTGGAGCAGATGCGTCTGGGAGGTCTGGAACTTCGCTGCCGCATCGACCGCATCGACCAGGTGGAACAGGGGATGGTGCTGCTGGATTACAAGACCGGCAAGGTCGACAGCAAAGCCTGCGACGGGGAGCGTCCGGATGAACCGCAGCTGCCCGCCTACGCTGTGCTGCTACAGGATTCCGCCTGCGATGAATGGCCGCTAGCAGGGATCGCGTTCGCGGGGCTCCATCCCACAAACGTTGACCTGACCGTGGTTGGCTCTATTGGGGGCGTCTTTCCGGTGACGCCGGGAGCCAGGAGCAATCCTCGCGGAAATCTTTCGGCAGAGGGATTGCGACAGCGGCAAGCAGAGTGGCGAACAACGCTGACGCGACTCGCGGAAGATTTTGTTGCCGGCGTGGCTGTCATAGATCCGAAAATGGGGCCCGCGACCTGTCGCTATTGCGCGCAGGGCTCGTTATGCAGGATTCGAGACGCGGAAAGCATCAGGGACGGCGACAATTCAGACCGGAATACATCGGCCGGCGAACCGGGGAGTTTCGATTCATGAGCAACGTGCGCAGGTTTCCGTCGGGCGCGGACGCGGCAATGGCAGATGAGTCGGCGCAGGTGTTTGCGCGCGAAGACGCGTGGGACGTGGAGCAATCATGGATTGTTGAAGCACCCGCAGGTTCCGGCAAAACAGAACTATTAATGCAGCGTTTTTTGCGGCTGCTGGGCCGTGTGGAGCAGCCCGAGCAGGTCTTGGCCATCACCTTTACGCGCAAGGCCGCAGCGGAAATGCGCGACCGGATTTTGCAATCCTTGCGGGATGCGCATCAGAATCTCCCGATCGATCCGGCGGCTGCGCATCTCCTGCAAACTCGCGCCTTCGCGCTGGAGGCGCTGGGAGCCGACGCGAAACTTGGGTGGAACCTGGTGAGCCAGCCGCAGCGATTCAACATCGGAACCATCGACTCCTTGTGCAGCAAGATTGCTGGCCGGCTTCCTGTGCTGTCGCGGCTGGGTGCAGAGATGCGGCCGGTGGACGATGCAAGTGATCTGTATTTGCTGGCAGCTCAGTCGACCCTGAAGGAAATGGGGGGGAACGATGCTCGCCTGAGCAGAGCCGCTCGCAAACTGCTATTGCATCTGGACAACCGCATGGAAAATGCGGTGAAGCTGTTGGCGGACATGTTGCGCAGCCGCGACCAGTGGGGCCGCGTATTTCCGATTGAAGAAGAATATTCTGACGAGGAACTGGACGCAATCGTTTGCGAGAAGTTTGAGGAGCCGTTGCGCCAGACATGCGAGGAAGCGTTGCAGCGCGCGGCGGCGATGTTGCCCGAGAAGAATTGGAAGCAGGTCTTCGACCTGGGGCGTTACGCGGCGGAGCAGCTTGAGGGTAGCAAGTATAGGAATATTTGCGGCGAACTTACGGGTACCAGCGGAATTGCGCCCTGCGCCGCGGAGCATCTCGCGACATGGAAAGCAGTCGCTCGGTTGCTGCTGACTGACGAATGCACCTGGAGAAAATCTGGCGGCGTCAGCGTCAAGATTGGGTTTCCAGCGCAACATCCGCACACGCAAATGTTCAAGGCGTTGCTGGATTCACTAGCGGGTGACGACGAGTTGGTTCGTGCGTTGGGCAAAGTCGCGAAGCTGCCGCCGGCCGGCTACACAGAACAGCAGCGCGTGATCCTGCGGTCGATTCTTCTGTTGTTGCGGCGCGCGCTGGCTGAGCTGAAAGTGGCGTTCGCCCAGTCGGGACGCACGGATTTTGTCGAGATTGCGCTTGCGGCAGGCCACGCGCTCGAAGACGAGCCGGATTCGCTGGCGCTGGCATTTGGAATGGAGTTGCAGCATTTGCTGGTGGACGAAATGCAGGATACTTCGCTGACGCAGTTCCACTTGTTCAGCCGGTTGGTCCAGGGATGGGATGGGCACAGCCAGACGGTATTCCTGGTGGGCGATCCAAAGCAGTCGATCTATCGGTTTCGTCATGTGGCCGTGGAACTGTTTGCACGCGCAAGCCGCAATGGCGTTGGTGGAGTGCAGCTAAAGCCGATTCGGCTGCGCTCGAATTTTCGCGCGCGGCGGAGCCTAGTGCAGCAGACGAATGAAGCCTTCGAGCAAATTTTTGCGCACGAGGTCCTGGATGATGTAGACGCCGTCAAGTTTGAGGCTTCGGAAGCGGCACATTTCGAACAAGAAACCGAGCGCCTGTTCTGGCATCCGCATGTGCGGCTCGCGCAATCGCAGAGCGGGGACGATGATGTTGAAAAAGATTCCTGCGCGATCGAGGCGCGGCAGATTTGCGACGTCATCGAGCAAGCCCGAAACCGAAATTCCGGTGAACGGCCCCCGAGTATAGCCATCCTGGTGCGAGCCAGAACGCATGTTGCTTCTGTCCTGCAGGAGATGCGGACGCGCAGAATTCCTTATCGCGCGATTGAGATGGATTCGCTGCCGGACCGGCAACCGATTCTGGATGTGATGACGATTGCGCGGTGCCTGCTGCATCCGGCGGATCGCGTGGCGTGGCTGGCAGCATTGCGTGCGCCGTGGTGCGGCCTGCCCCTGACGGACCTGCTGGCGCTTTGCGGCGGTGACGACCTGCAGCAGAGAGCAATGACAGTTGCGGAATTGTTTCGGGAGCGCTCGGCCCACCTGAGTGCGGAAGGACAGGAACGGGCCGCACGAGTGTTGCAGGCGCTAAATGCCGCGCAACTGCAATCCGGCAGGGACCGCTTTTCGATGCTGGTGGAGCGGACCTGGAACACCCTGAGAGGGCCACACTGTATCGCTGTCGGCGAATGGCCGACGGTGCAGGAGTTGTTTCGGATGCTCGATAAATTGGAAGGTGAAAGCGGTTGGCCGACCGCCTCCCAGATAGAAGCACAACTTTCCAAGCTGTATGCGCCGGCCAGTGGAGTGGCGGATGCTCCAGTCGAGGTTTTAACGCTCCACAAGGCGAAAGGGTTGGAGTGGGATGTGGTGCTCCTTCCTGGCCTGCACCGTTTCGGCAGGAAGAACGATTCGCGCCTGGCGGAGTGGATGGAGCAGGTGTTACCGGGGGCGTATCAAGAAGGCGGCGATGCGGTCAGCCGGGTTTTGCTGGCGCCGATCAAGCATGCGTCGGAGGATGAAGA